>NZ_JBEYZK010000098.1:0-1010 GCF_040646035.1 Streptomyces sp. NPDC046465 | reverse complement strand
CCGCAGGGCGCCTCGCGTCCCTACGACGCCGACCGCAACGGCTTCGTGCTCGGCGAGGGTGCCGGCGTCGTCGTCCTCGAGTCCGAGGAGCTGTCACTTCTGTATGCACTGTTATTATTCTAGGTGTAAGTATCTTTTTTGTTACACAAGCAGTAACAAACAATAAATTAGAAAACACTAGTCAAACAACTCAACACTCAAGCAGCAGCTCAAAACCTGTTGAAGATAAACAAACGACGAAACAGCTTGATCAAGCAAAACAGCTTGCTGCAAGTTATCATTATGATGAAGCCATCGCCTTACTTGAAAAAGACGACGCCAAAGAAGCGCAACAATTGTTAGCAACTTTGAAAAAAGAAAAAGAATCCTTGGTAAAATGGGAAGACCCGACCAAAATCTCACACGTCTTCTTTCATAGTCTGATTGTTGATCCAGCTAAGGCTTTTCATACCCAGCAAGCACAAGGGTATAAAGATTATATGGTCACTATTTCCGAATTCAATAAAACCATTGATCAGTTATATAAAAATAACTATGTTCTTGTTAATCTAAATGGATTAGTCAAAAAAGGAACAGATGGAAAACTGACCTTTACAGGTGTTTCTCTTCCAGAAGGAAAGAAACCGTTAATTCTTTCGCAAGACGATGTCAGCTATTATGAATACATGGACAATTCAGGATTTCCAAGTAAGTTGATTGTCGATAAACAGAACCAAATCAAGAATATTTATATCGACAATAAGAAGGAAACTGTTGGTGACTATGATATGGTTCCATTGATCGATTCATTCATTAAAAAACATCCCGATTTTTCTTATCAAGGCGCCAAAGGAACATTAGCTTTAACAGGCTATAATGGTGTATTAGGTTACCGTACATCAAAATCAGAATATGGTGATAACGAAAAAACAAACAAAGAAATCGAACTGGGCGGGGGAGAGCTTGACGGCCAGCGCGCGGAGCTCATCCGCGACGCCAACGCCACCAAGGCGGAGACCGCCGACGATCTC
>NZ_JBEYZK010000097.1:0-1012 GCF_040646035.1 Streptomyces sp. NPDC046465 | reverse complement strand
CACATAAAGACATCGTGGATAGTTTTTATATTAATCAACTTTTGAAAGCGATTCAATTAAACGAAGCAGGGGCCGTTGAAAAATTTGAAAAAGAAATCCAACAAAAGGATCCTCAAATCCAAAAGATGTATCACACCTTGAAAGATCAACTCGTCAATACTACTGAAGAGATCGATGTGGCTCAATTAAAAGAGACTTCGATTCAAAATGAAATTCAAAGACAACTTCAAAAAGAAGCCGAAGAATTTGGATTATCCTTCGACTTTTTACAGTCTGCAATGAATGAATATCAAGGCGATAAGAAAACGATCCCTTATTTAACTCATTTACTGGATTCGATGACCCTTAGTAAAGAAGAGTTTGAAGCCAAAACGGGTGAAAAATACAGAAGAAGAACAAAAGTTTTAGAAGAACGACTACAACAAAACTTTGAACAACTTCAAAAATGGAAAGAAGAATTATAATGGCGACAGGTTTAAATCAACAACTATGGGCTTCTGCGGATATCTTACGTGGGAAGATGGATGCAAGTGAGTATAAAAACTACTTACTGGGATTAATTTTCTATAAGTACTTGTCTGATGCGCAGCTGAGAGAAGTTTATGAACAAGAAAATGGCAAAACAGATACCTTCCCAGAACGTTCCACTCAGTATGCAGGCTTCATGGAATGGTACGAAGAAGACAAAGACGATTTAATCGAAAATATCCAACCCAAACAAGGCTACTTTATCCAACCCGATCAATTGTTTTATCACTACCGCCTCAAAGCTGATAACTATGAATTTAACTTGACCGACTTACAAGCAGGTTTTAATGAGTTGGAACGTCAAGGAGAAGAATTCAGTGGATTGTTTGCGGATATTGATTTAAACTCCACAAAATTAGGCTCAAATGCACAACAACGTAATGTGACGATTACTGAGGTCTTGCGTGCTTTAGATGAGATTGACTTATTTGAACACAATGGCGATGTGATTGGGGACGCTTATGAGTATTTAATTGGGATGTTT
>NZ_JBEYZK010000096.1:0-1038 GCF_040646035.1 Streptomyces sp. NPDC046465 | reverse complement strand
GCTCAGGTTCACGCTTCGGCTCGTGCTTCGGCTCGGCCCGTGCGGCGACCGCCGCCGCCCCGTTCCATGCCATGGCCTTCACCGGTGCCCTCACCCCAAAAAATAGGCTCTTCTTTAAACAGTTAGATGACACTATCGCTCTTCATCAGCGTAAGCTAGATCTTCTCAAAGAGCAGAAAAAAGGATTTCTACAAAAGATGTTCGTTTAGGGTCTATAATTAGATAATAACCCCTAAGAAATTAACCAAAAACAGCCCTTATACTTACAAGATATAATTATAGGGGCTGTTTTTTACAAATTTATAAAAAATAAAGCATTTATATAAATGTTTTATTGACAAACAAAATGTTTTATTGACAAACAAAATAGGATGTGATATCCTTTATATGAATATAAATGAAAGGACATAATTAAAATGTCAAAGAATATCCAATTAACCCTAACTGATTTGCAGTATGAAACCTTGCTAAAAAAAGCAGGAAGCTTCTCTATCCAGCAATATCTGATTAAAAAAGAATTTCCAAACCACGAATTTTCTCATTGGTTTAACGAAATAACTGGACTAATTGAAAAACTTCCACCTGACACAAACTTTTCACTAAAAACTTTATTATCTGTAAATTGGGAAACTATTCCTAAAGGAGTACGCCTATCAATAGGAAAACAATTTCTAAAAGAAGTCAATGAAGGAAGTATTCGAGCAGTAAAATATGTAAAAAAAGACTCTGCCAATACTACCATCTACAAAAAAACACTTTAAAAAACTTCGCAACAGAACCTATAATATCCTTCTAACTATATAATAACTTGAAAATTACTAATTTATCTGTACTGTAGTATATTAGAATTGAAGGAATTGTAAATAGAATAGTTATTTGATATACTTTAGAAAATACATGTTAATAATGTGAAATCAGACTTTAATTACGGTGAATAATATGAGATTAAGTCTGATGGGTCTTGTTATTATTCTAATATCATTATAGAAATATAAATCGGTAAATTCAGTTTAACTAGGACGTACCGCCTGGGGCCGT
>NZ_JBEYZK010000095.1:0-1080 GCF_040646035.1 Streptomyces sp. NPDC046465 | reverse complement strand
CATTAGTTCTTGAAAAAATAAAATAACTATCAAGTTTATTTTGATCAGGAACAATTGATTGAAACCCTTGATTAGTTGTAGCTTCTTTGGCTAATATAGCGGTGTTTCCGATACCAGCACGAGAAGTAAATAAGACGGTTCCTACTGGTAAAATTCGAGCTGAACTCTTCTTTAGACCTAGTTCAGTAATAGTCTTTTTACTTTTACTAACATAACTTTGTTCTCCAATTTCAGCTGGTGCATACCAATCAATATCACCGTCCCAGTATTCAGGGTTCGATGTACTTGGTGTTCCACCACCAACAATATTAGATAATTCTCCTAACTTACGCTCTTCCCAATCATCCGTAAATCCCGGAAACCTTAATTCTGGAACTTTCTTTTTAACTGAATCATCTATTTTCGCCATAGTCCCCACCATTTTCTTGGTTTTTCTTGTTCTTCTATCCTTTTTTGATCTTTGATTTGTTCCTGCAAATTTTCCAACTTCTCTTTAAGAGCGTTCACTTCATCTTTATATTGATTGTCTAAGTGTTTGAATTCTGTTTCCTGTGAGGGCATTTTGAGAGCTTTTAAGCTGTCATTTTCTGCTTTGTATTCTTCTAACAACTTTTTATCTTGTAAGGCTAGTCGTTGTTGCTGATCTAAAAGATTTTGAGTTTGTTTTTGTACGTCTACTAAACTTTTTATCTGTTCGTCTTTAACAGATATTTGATTATCTTTATTCTTTATTTGCTCTTTTAGATAATTGATTCGTTCATTTTTTTCATCAATTAAACTTGTATTTACGGTGTCTAATTTGGTATCTAAATACTGTCTATTTTGGACACCAACACTATCTAATTTAGTTTTAGGGACATATCCAATATTCCCTTTAATCACTTTTATAGCAGCGTTGTTAAGATAGATAGTACCGTCTAATCTCTGTATCAAATTACTATCTAATTTAGATACTTGATAATGAATTTTCTTTTTTGATACACCCAACTCATCCGCAAGCTCTTTGATCGTTTTTAGATTCTCACTCATGGCTTGCTCCTTTACCTCGAACACTTGCACGTTCTGGTTGGTCAAGGTCTT
>NZ_JBEYZK010000094.1:0-1105 GCF_040646035.1 Streptomyces sp. NPDC046465 | reverse complement strand
CCGAGGTTGGTGAGTTGGGTGGTGAGTTCGGTGGCGTCTGGGGCGTTGGGTCCGCTGCGGCTGGCGAGGGCGAGGTGGCGGTGATGATCAGGAGCGCCAACGGGTTTCCCGCGTCCGCTCCCTTGTCCAGGTCCTTTTTGATGACGTTGAACAGCGTGCTCTCGTTGCTGTCGAACGCGGTCGTGAACGACGCGCTCACGGCCTTGTTCAGCAGCATCACGGCGCCCGGAACCGACGCCATGCCAGCAACAGCCGCGAGCGTCCAACCGGTAGAGGCTCCCATCTGCCGAAGGCGGGGTGCACCCTGCCATGCGGTCAGACCGCACACCACCACGACGCAGATGAAGATCGCCACGGCCAAGTGCTGACCGAGCCAAAGGAACTGGGCATACACCCAGTTGTCGGCCTCATGGGGCGCCATGCTCTGTTTGGGCGCCACCAGCTTGGTCAGCGCCTTGATCAGGCTCTCGGCGAGATCCTTGACGTGGTCGGAAGCCCCGTCCGTGACCCCGCCACCGCCCACCTTGTCGGGCGGCCCTCCTCCGCTGGAGCCCTTACGTTGCTCCTCTTCGCAGTACTTACGCATAGGAGCGAGCAGCAGACCACAGGGGTCCTTGTCCGCCGGGATGGCCATGGGTCAGCCCTGCTTGCCGTTGGTGACAGTCGAGAACAGGTCGTTGCCGTACAGCGCGAGCACGAGGGCGACGAACAGAACGCCAACTCCCATGCCGCCCTTCCGCAACGCCGTCTTGGGGTCGTTGGCCGCTGACATCAGCATTTTCAACGCGATCACGGCGAGCACCGCAACCAGGCCCTTGGTGACCAGGCCCCCACCGGTCAGCCCGATGGTGCCGAAGAAGTCCTCGAAACCGGTGCTCAAATCCTGCGGCTTGGCGAGGGTGAAGGAGTTACGCATTTTCAGATCTCCTTTTTCGAGCTCGATACAGGGCGTGCGATGCCGAACTTGTCCGGCATCGAGTTGATCGGCGAGTAGCGGACTTTGGTTCCGGGTCGGGGGGCATCGATCATGTATCCGCCCCCTACGTAGATTCCGACGTGGTGGATGCTTTCAGCGCTCGGTCCGTAGAAAACCAGGTCTCCGATA
>NZ_JBEYZK010000093.1:0-1127 GCF_040646035.1 Streptomyces sp. NPDC046465 | reverse complement strand
ATGACTTTTTATATCTTTGAGTTATTTCTATATAGTATCAAGACAAGAAGAAACTCGTTTTCAACTCGTTTCAAAACATGAGAAAGGAGAATAATTATGAGTCAATTTAATCAAATTTTTGACGGTAAAGATTATTTCGAATGTAATAAATGCGGAAGTTTAGCGACCATTGATGAAAAAGGAAGACTAATGCGAATGATTACAAACGTACAAGGGCTACCAGTAATCTACGAAGAGGAAAATAAAAATTTATTTATTGATAAGAACGGAAACTTAAAATGCGATTGTACTGACTAAAAAGTCTTGGATTTGCTTTATTCCAATTGCTTTATTGACGTTGAGCCTCGGAACCCTTAACAATCCCAAAACTTGTCGAATGGTCGGCTTAATAGCTCACGCTATGCCGACATTCGTCTGCAAGTTTAGTTAAGGGTTCTTCTCAACGCACAATAAATTTTCTCGGCATAAATGCGTGTTTTACTTTTTGCTTTCCGAAGGTTTCCAAAACAAAACCACAACCATAAAAAGTAAAAAATAAATAATAAACCAAAAATCTAAGTGACTTTGATTTACTTGCTGATATATAAAAACGAACATCAAAACAGACATGATTAATTGCACAGAAAAACGTAACCACATAAAAAATACAACCACCTTTTTAGCAAACTTTATCACAAGAACTATTTAAATTTTAAATACCTTTATTTTGAATTTTAAGGGGGTATTTTAAAGATTTAGGGGTGAATCATATAGTTTTATACCTAAAAACCTATATAACCTCTTAAAACGCAAATATGAGCAAAATAAATATATTCTAACTTCACCAATAAAAATTTGAGTAAAACCAGTGACTAATTTTTTAGACACTGCCCATTTACATGCAAATTAAAATTTTCAAAAAACTGGTCAACCATGCCGGTTGAACGCTATAGTTCCTGCAGGGGCAAAAATACATAAAAAAACGCTAGCTTTTAAGCTAACGTTTCAAATCTTTTAAGTAATAATTTTGTTTTTCAAAATTCCAAATTGCCGTAATTGAATGTTGCGTGCCCGGCTCGCTCGCGATCACGGTCGGCTCGGCCAGCCACGGGGCGAGCTTCGACGCCTTCGCGAACTTGGAGGAGAAC
>NZ_JBEYZK010000092.1:0-1152 GCF_040646035.1 Streptomyces sp. NPDC046465 | reverse complement strand
CTTCCAAAAGTTTTTGTTTATTTACTGACAACCATTGAGACGCTTTATCAAACGAGTGTTCCCCTTGAGGTTCAAAACCGAAAGGGTTCTGTTGCAAAGTTTTCCAAAAAATCTATTTTAGTGTAAAATTGAGAAAAAAGACAGAGAGGACAGAGTAATGAATCATTTTAAAGGCAAACAATTCAAAAAAGACGTCATTATTGTCGCTGTTGGTTACTACCTGCGTTACAATCTAAGCTATCGTGAAGTTCAGGAATTGTTATATGATCGTGGAATAAATGTTTGTCATACTACGATTTATCGTTGGGTGCAAGAGTACAGCAAAGTCCTCTATTATCTTTGGAAGAAGAAAAATAGACAATCCTTCTATTCATGGAAAATGGACGAAACCTATATCAAAATTAAGGGACGTTGGCATTATCTTTATCGTGCAATTGATGCGGACGGCTTAACCTTAGATATCTGGTTACGAAAGAAACGGGATACGCAAGCAGCCTATGCTTTCTTAAAACGACTCCATAAACAGTTTGGTGAGCCGAAAGCAATTGTGACCGATAAAGCACTTTCTCTTGGATCCGCCTTTAGAAAGTTACAGAGTGTGGGTTTATATACTAAGACAGAGCACCGAACTGTGAAGTATCTTAACAATTTAATAGAACAAGACCATCGACCTATTAAACGACGGAATAAATTTTATCAAAGTCTCCGTACAGCCTCTTCCATGATTAAGGGCATGGAGACCATTCGAGGAATATATAAAAAGAACCGAAGAAATGGAACGCTCTTCGGCTTTTCGGTGTCTACTGAAATCAAGGTATTAATGGGAATACCAGCCTAAGATATTTGGAGTTCAGAGAGGGCGCGTTTGATTTTCAAACTTCGCAACAGAACCTTTCATGCTCTCAGCATTATTTTCTAGCTTTGCAAATTTTTTTGAAACAAGTTATATTGTAGTTAAAAAAACTACAGGAGGATTTATCACATTTTTATTTGGAGCAATCGTTTGTGTCATTGCACAAGTATTACTTATTCCATTATTTGGCTTGAATGGTGCTGGATTAGCTTCAATGCTTGGATTCTTAACAACGTTTTTATTTCGTGTCAAGGATACGCAAAAATTTGTGGTGATTCAGATTAAATGGCGAACTTTTA
>NZ_JBEYZK010000091.1:0-1273 GCF_040646035.1 Streptomyces sp. NPDC046465 | reverse complement strand
CCCAAATCATTACGCCTTTCGTGCGGGTCGGAACTTACCCGACAAGGAATTTCGCTACCTTAGGACCGTTATAGTTACGGCCGCCGTTTACTGGGGCTTCGATTCGTAGCTTCGCAGAAGCTAACCACTCCTCTTAACCTTCCAGCACCGGGCAGGCGTCACCCCCTATACATCACCTTGCGGTTTAGCAGAGAGCTGTGTTTTTGATAAACAGTTGCTTGGGCCTATTCACTGCGGCTGGCTTTTACACCAGCACCCCTTCTCCCGAAGTTACGGGGCTATTTTGCCGAGTTCCTTAACGAGAGTTCTCTCGATCACCTGAGGCTACTCGCCTCGACTACCTGTGTCGGTTTGCGGTACGGGTAGATATGACTTTACGCTAGAAGCTTTTCTTGGCAGTGTGACATCAGAGAGTTCGCAACCGTAGTTGCTTCCCCATCACAGCTCAATGTTAAAGAGAAATGCATTTGACACATCTCACACCTCACTGCTTAGACCAGAATCCATTAACTGGCATCTCTTAGCCTACTGCGTCCCTCCATCACGATCATATCTAGTACTGGAATATCAACCAGTTGTCCATCGACTACGCCTTTCGGCCTCGCCTTAGGTCCCGACTAACCCAGGGCGGACGAGCCTTCCCCTGGAAACCTTAGTCTTACGGTGGATAAGATTCTCACTTATCTTGCGCTACTCATACCGGCATTCTCACTTCTTAACGCTCCAGCACTCCTCACGGTATACCTTCATCGCGGTTAAGAACGCTCTCCTACCATTGATAAAATATCAATCCAAAGCTTCGGTAATATGTTTAGCCCCGGTACATTTTCGGCGCAGGGTCACTCGACTAGTGAGCTATTACGCACTCTTTGAATGATAGCTGCTTCTGAGCTAACATCCTAGTTGTCTGTGCAACCCCACATCCTTTTCCACTTAACATATATTTTGGGACCTTAGCTGTTGGTCTGGGCTGTTTCCCTTTCGACTACGGATCTTAGCACTCGCAGTCTGACTGCCGAACATGTGTATTAGCATTCGGAGTTTATCTGAGATTGGTAATCCTAGACGGACCCCTCACCCAAACAGTGCTCTACCTCCAATACACTTACATTTCGACGCTAGCCCTAAAGCTATTTCGGAGAGAACCAGCTATCTCCCAGTTCGTTTGGAATTTCTCCGCTATCCACAAGTCATCCAAACACTTTTCAACGTGTCCTGGTTCGGGCCTCCAGTGCGTCTTACCACACCTATCCATGAGCAGGGTGAAGGTGTG
>NZ_JBEYZK010000090.1:0-1333 GCF_040646035.1 Streptomyces sp. NPDC046465 | reverse complement strand
ATGACCCTGGTCGGCAACCCCCGCATCATCTTCCTCGACGAGCCCACCACCGGCCTCGACCCCCGCTCCCGCCACACCATGTGGCAGATCATCCGAGGCCTCGTCGCCGACGGCGTCACCGTCTTCCTCACCACCCAATACCTCGAAGAAGCCGACGAACTCGCCGACCGCATCGCCGTACTCCACGACGGGAAGATCGCCGCCGAAGGCAGCGCGGAAGAACTCAAGCGCCTCATCCCCGGCGGCTACGTACGCCTGCGCTTCACCGACCCCCACACCTACCGCACCGCCGCCCACACCCTCCCCGACACCACCCTCCCCCAAGCTCTCGGCCTAGCTCGAGCAGGGGGTGCCCCCATCGACGAAGCCCTCACCCTCCAACTCCCCTACGACGGCAGCCAAACCGCCCTGCGCACCATCCTCGACCGCCTGGACACCCACGGCATCGAGGCCGACGAACTCACCGTCCACACCCCCGACCTCGACGACGTCTTCTTCGCCCTCACCGCCCCCGCCCCCATCCCCGCCCAGCAGCAGAACCAGCCCAAGGAGAACGTCCGATGAGCGCCCTCGCCCTCGCCCTCCGCGACTCGTCCACCATGCTGCGCCGCAACCTCCTGCACGCCCGCCGCTACCCCTCCCTCACCCTGAACCTGCTGCTCACCCCGGTCATGCTGTTGCTGCTCTTCGTCTACATCTTTGGCGACGCGATGAGTTCGGGCATCGGCGACGGCGGCGCGGACCGCTCCGCGTACATCGCGTACGTCGTCCCCGGCCTGCTCCTGATGACCGTCGGAAGCACCCTCATCGGCACCGCGGTCTCCGTCTCCAACGACATGACCGAGGGCGTCATCGCCCGCTTCCGCACCATGGCCATCCACCGGCCCTCGGTGCTCATCGGGCACGTCGTCGGCAGTGTGCTGCAGTCGGTCGCCAGCGTGGTCCTGGTGGGCGCCATCGGTGTGGCCATCGGCTTCCGGTCCACGGACGCGTCCGTACTGGAGTGGCTGGCCGCTTTCGGACTGCTCGTGCTCTTCTCCATGGCGCTCACCTGGATCGCGGTCGGCATGGGCCTGGTCAGCCCGAACGCCGAGGCCGCGGGCAACAACGCGATGCCGCTGATCCTGCTGCCGCTGCTCTCCAGCGCCTTCACCCCCGTCGACGCCATGCCGGGCTGGTTCCAGCCGATCGCCGAGTACCAGCCCTTCACCCCCGCCATCGAAACCCTGCGCGGCCTCCTGCTCGGCACCGAGATCGGCCACAACGGCTGGCTGGCCGTGGCCTGGTGCCTGGGCCTGGCGGTGCTCGGCTACTTCTGGTCGACCGCGAAGTT
>NZ_JBEYZK010000089.1:0-1436 GCF_040646035.1 Streptomyces sp. NPDC046465 | reverse complement strand
ATCGCGCCGTCCATCTGCGCGGCACCCGTGATCATGTTCTTGATGTAGTCCGCGTGCCCGGGGCAGTCGACGTGCGCGTAGTGACGCGTCTCCGTTCACATCATACTTCTAATTATAACCGCAAATTGTAAAATGAAGTTAGCCACCTTGAGTCAAGCAAAAAACATCTGAATCTCTTATACTAGAAGTTCGACCAAATAGTATAAAAAGGAAATTCAGATGCAAGACTATTCTATCACAAGCCAGAGCAAAGGGAAACACCTGACCAATCAAGACCGTTTAAACATTGAACGTTGGCACAATAAAGAAGGACTGAGCAACCGTGAGATTGCGCGCTTATTGAATAAAGCTCATGGGACGATTGACAGAGAGATGAAGCGAGGGGAAATCCAGCTCAAGCGGAAGGTAAAATACTCTGCTAAAAAGGCTCAAGAAAATTATGAAGGATTGAGGGCTCACAGTGTTCGTCCGAGTAAACTCACGACTGAGATTGATTGTTATGTGAGTACACGTCTTAAAGAAGACAAGGACTCTTTGGAAGTCATTCATCAGGCTCTAAAAGGAGTTTCTCTGAGCAGCCTCTACAATTGGGTCAACTGGGGCTGGTTAGAAGCCAAGCGTCATCATCTTTTCTATCCGCAGTATAAGGCGGCAAAGAAAATCAAACCTCGTGCGCCAAAGCATCCTTTTGGCAAGTCTATTGAAGAACGGCCTGAGTTCATTAACAATCGCTTAGAAGTGGGGCATTACGAGATTGACACGGTCATTCTTACGAGAGCTAAGAACAAGGTGCTTTTGACGCTCACAGAGCGAAAATACCGCACGGAGATCATTCGCTTGATTGATGGGAAAACAGCACAGGCGGTCAATGATGAGCTGGTGGAACTTCAAAAAAGTTATGACTTCAAATCCATTACCCCTGACAATGGCCATGAATTTGCAAGGCTCTCTGAGGTCGTAAGCTGTCCAGTTTACTATGCACACGCCTACGCGAGCTTTGAGCGAGGGACGAATGAAAACCATAACCGAATGATTCGTAGGCATCTGCCAAAAGGCACAACAAAGACGACCCCTGAAGAAGTCGCCGCTATCGAGTATTGGATGAACCATTATCCAAGAAAAATGTTCAACTATAAGAGTTCATATGAGATGAGCTTGGCTGGCTAACTTGGACTTGCAATTTGCGTTAAAGAAAAATCACAAGTTCAAAAAACTGGAGAAGCGGCAGTTGTCAAAGTAGTAGAAAGTCAAGCTCAACTTTATGAATTAGATCATGATGATGAGAAGCCGAGTCTGTCAGAATTGCTCAGTGCAGGGATGATTACTCAAAAACAAATTTCTGCTTACGATAATTACTATGATCAGAATAAAAATGAAGAACGAAATTTTAATGACTAAAGCAATGTCGCTGTACTGGTCGTAGAGGCGGCCGAAGG
>NZ_JBEYZK010000088.1:0-1579 GCF_040646035.1 Streptomyces sp. NPDC046465 | reverse complement strand
GTCACTTTTTTTATACTTTTTCAATTGGAGTAAAGGCTTCAATAACTTTTCCAATGATTTGAGTATTTTCATCTCTTGGAAGAAGAATATCAGGAAATAGTCGATTGCCTTCAAAATCTATATCATCATTCAAAGAGACAAGTCTAATATAATCATCTTCCACATAAACAGAACCGACTAACTCAAACAAAAAGTTTTTTACAAGAAAGTTCAAAAAAAATGGGAAGAGTACGAAAAAGAAATTGAGAAACAACAAGCTGAAGATGAACAAGTGATTTATTCAGTAGCAATGGAACCAGCACTCAAAGAAGCAATTAAAATAGCAGGAAAGAAGAAAGGTAAACTTCAAGGCGGAGCAAAGGCTGTTATAAGAGAAGCCTTAATAGAGCATTTCAAGAAGAATAAAGATTACTTTAACTAAAGTTATAGTTTTATGTTAGAGAGGAGTCAACTCAATGAATAAAACGCCATCAGAATGCTTTTAAAAGGGCTTAAAAGGCAAAATATGAGCTTATAGGACGATTCAAGCATTAAAGGGAGTGAAAAATTCGTTTTTCAATTTCTTTAGTGCTTTTTCGTTGGTTTGCTCAACGACAGGAGCATTATTTTTTACTTTGTAAAAAATAGAGTTTTTTTAAAACTCAATCAAGTCGCTAGGTCTAAAATTTAAAAACCAAAATTTAAGATCTAGCAGCTTGATTATTTAATCATCTAAATTTCAAAATCATCATCACGTGCTTTGTGTTTTGGACTTTGATTTTTTTGATAGGCTTCTAATCGCTGTTCTGATTTTTGATAGTATTGAATGTTTTTATCGACTTTATATAAAGTATCTCTTAAATCATCACGTTCAAGTTTTAGATTTTTTATTGTATCTCTGATAGTGGTATCTACATAATCTAAACTTTTGTTTTGTTCGACATACTCTATAATCTTTGTATTTAATTTATCTAATTGCTTTTCTGTTTCTTGATAGGTGGCTTTTAAGTCCTTTCCTATGGTTTCAAAACTTCTATCAAAACCAAGTCCTTGACTAATCAAGAAATCGAACTCATGAAAGACTTGTTTGAGTTTGATATTGGCATTGTCAGAATAAAGAGGGACATTTCCACTTTGTCGTTGTAGATTTTTAGCAACAGTTGTTCCATACATGATTTTATTGTTTGCCGGACTTTTCTTATCAAGATAAGAAAATCGGTCTTTATTTTTGATAAAGACTTGATAATCGCCATTTTCTAATTTATCGACACAACGTGCAGGTATCTTTATTGTCGCTTCTTTATCTAAAACAGTATCAATCGTTACGTATAAAAAATTTTCAGTTTCTTTCTCAATTTGCCAATCTTCTACCAAAATTGAAATTTCTTTTTCTTGTCCTTTTTCTTGAATGCTTTCTTTGTCTTTCCAAAGTTTCACGACTTCCTCAACTGAATAACCAATGGTATTTTTTTCTATCCGTTCTTTGAGATTTTCTTTTAAAAATTTATCATTTTTTAAACTTCTATCTCTAATTTTTTTGGTTTGTTCGCTTCCCTCTAAAAGATAAGTGGTATATTTTTTAGTATCGTCCACTTTTAAA
>NZ_JBEYZK010000087.1:0-1645 GCF_040646035.1 Streptomyces sp. NPDC046465 | reverse complement strand
GGTCCGCAGCCCCGGGCGCGGGGTGAAGGTGGTGCCGGTCGGCCGCCGCGTCCAGGCCGCCGACGACATGCCCGACCTGATCGGGCAGGCCGTCGCGGCCGCGCTGCGCGAGCACCAGGGCGACGTCGAGGCCGCGACCGCCGCCCTGATCAACAAGGCGATCCCGGACGTCATGGCGCTGCTGGACGAGACGCGCAAGGGCGGCCGGTACGACATCGTGGCCCACCCCTGGCTGCCCGAGCAGCTGCGCAAGGCGTCCGCGACGGCCGCAGACCAGGTGTGGGAGGCCCGCCCGAAGTGGACGCGCCTCGAGCTGTCGCCCGGCGCGCACGAAGTGACCGCGCTGGACATCAACGGCGCCTACCTCAGCGCGTTGAAGACCCACCTGCCCTTGGGGCACCTCGAACACACCACCGGCGCCATCGAGCATGACCGGCGCCGCGCGGGCATTCACCTGATCACCCCACCCGACTGGGAGCACGACAACGTGCTGCCCAGCCCTCTCGGGCAGCGCGAGGAGCCCGGACCGCTGTGGGTCACCGAACCCACCCTGCGGCTACTGCTGCGCCTGTCCGGCCCCAAGTACAACCTTTGCCAAGCCCCCGAGATCCTCGAGTCCTACACGTCCGGCTCGACTGAGGGCCTGCTGGAAAAGCTCCGCGTCGCCCTCAAGGACGCCCGGGACGCCGCGATCGAATCCGGCGACGAGGTGACGCTGGAATACGTGAAGGCGATGTACTCCAAGTTCGTGTCCACTATGGGCCACAGCAACTACAACCGGGAGCTCTTCCGCCCCGACTGGATGCACCTCATCCGCAGCCAGGCCTTCGCCAACCTCTGGATGAAAGCCCACAAGGCCCACACCGCCGGACTCACCGTCGTGCGCGCCATGGGCACCGACGAACTCCACGTCACCGGTGGTGACTGGCGCCGCGTGTTCCCCGAGGGCCGCGGCGTGGCCGAAGTCAAGGTCAAAGACCAGTACACCCTCGGCACGCCCGTCGGCGAGCACTGAATCTCAGGTAAGGAGAGCACCCCATGCCGGACCGGCACATCGAATTCGGGAAGTACGGCGCCCAGGGCATCAAGGGCCATCAGGCCGTCGCCCGCCAGCTCGACGCCCTCGCGGGCGGCATCGCCACCCCCATCACCGCCCGCCGCGGGCTCATGGCCCGCCTGAACTACCTGACGCGCACCGGCCACGCCCTCCAGGCCGCCCGCGCGGCGGGCCTCACCCTCACCGGCGACACCCTCAAAGCGCTGCGCGAGGGCAAGCGGAACCCCTCGCGCAAGAGCCTGCAGCAGATCGAAGCCGCCTACCGCACCGTGCGCCGTACGAACGTCGCCCGGCACCTGGCACAGAGGCTCAACAAATCCGGACGCGGCACCCGCGTGGAAATCCACCCCGTCAATCAGTCCGCCGTTGACCGGCCCCGGCATCGCGTCGTCGAATACCGCACGCTGAATATTCGGCACTGGGACCGCATTATTCAGGCATGGGCAGCGGGCAATGATTCCGAACTCGACGCAGCGTGGGTTGACCAAATCGTGGACCTCGGCAGCCAATGGGGACAGTACGAATACGTCACCAACATTGGGTTCGCCGCATAAACAATCCGGGTGGAAAGATCCCGTGCGCCGAGGC
>NZ_JBEYZK010000086.1:0-1657 GCF_040646035.1 Streptomyces sp. NPDC046465 | reverse complement strand
GGGGCTGTAGTCGGTCCCAAGGGTTGGGCTGTTCGCCCATTAAAGCGGTACGCGAGCTGGGTTCAGAACGTCGTGAGACAGTTCGGTCCCTATCCGTCGTGGGCGTAGGTAATTTGAGAGGATCTGTCCTTAGTACGAGAGGACCGGGATGGACTTACCGCTGGTGTACCAGTTGTTCCGCCAGGAGCACGGCTGGATAGCTATGTAGGGAAGGGATAAGCGCTGAAAGCATCTAAGTGCGAAGCCCACCTCAAGATGAGATTACCCATTCGTAAGAATTAAGAGCCCAGAGAGATGATCTGGTAGATAGGCTGGAAGTGGAAGAGTTGCGAGACTTGGAGCGGACCAGTACTAATCGCTCGAGGACTTTACCAAAAGAGTCAAATATAATATGCTTATGGTTTAAAAGTTAGAAGAATTGTTATTTAGTTTTGAATGTTCAAGGTAACATTTAATGATTTGGTCATCATTGCGATGGAGATACACCTGTTCCCATGTCGAACACAGAAGTTAAGTCCATCTACGGCGGAAGTACTTGGGGGTTGCCCCCTGGGAGATAGGCGAGTGGCCAAGTGAACTGGAGGAGCTATGGCTCCTCTTTTTTTATCTCACTAACGAGATTCAAGAGATAGGATGTATAAATAAATAAAAAAGACCTCTCGGGCCTTTTTTTATTTATTCTGGAAATGTATAATCACGTAATGCACTACTAATATCATCATATGAAAAGCCTTTTCTAGCCAAAGCCTGTGTTACTTTTTGCTTTCGCTCATACCCCTCATAGTTTTTACTGTAGCGTTTGGCAACTTTTTCTAGTGCTGTGTAGAGAAGTTGGGTCTCATTTTCTTCATCTGTTTCTAATTCAAGTGATTCTAAAGCAATTGAAGAGATAGAATACGTAAAACCTTTATTCATTAGGTTTTGAATAATTTTATCTTTCAGCTGTTTTAGGGTCAATCTTTGCCCATAAGTTCTGTTTGTTTTTTCGGCAAGTTTATAGGCAACATCTATTTGTTTTTCCTCATCATAAATGTTAGAAAACGCTTGGTCAATGATCAGGGGATCAATACCCTTTGTTATTAATTTCTGTTTAATTTGATAGGGGCCAGCGCTTCCCATTGAAATTTTTCCTTCAATAAAATTTTCAGCGTAGGCTTTATCATTAATTAGATTGTTTTTTGTAAGAATATTTATGACCTCGTCAATTTGGTCAGTATTGTCAATTTCGTGTTCACTAAGATATTTTCTTACTTCCGAACTTGTCCTCATTTTAAAGGAAATGTAGTAGAGTGCTAGTGATTTTCCTTGAGCAAATTGGTCATAAGATTGAATCTCTTCTAAATCAGCATCATCGAGCTCTTTATCGACATTTAGAAAAAAGTGAACAATTGTATCCTCAGAAAGATATATTTTATCTTCATCATCAAATCCAGATAAATCCACACGGTAAAGTCGTTTTAATTTTTTTATTGCTGTGATTTTTCCCATACCTATATTATATACGAAAACAATTAAAAATTGTTACGGATAAATCGCGTAATAAAATTACTACACGAAACGGAAATGTAGCTTATTTACATGTTTGTAAAAGATGCTTATTTCTTTAAAGTTACAAACATCATCCGTTTATAGAGCGGTTTCATCTACTTATTTTCAA
>NZ_JBEYZK010000085.1:0-1674 GCF_040646035.1 Streptomyces sp. NPDC046465 | reverse complement strand
GCTAGGGCCTGTCTGACAAATGATTACCCCGTGGACTCGCGGAGCCAGAGGATCAAGGAAGCCAGGACAACTCCGGCACGGTAGCGGTCGCCGAGCTTGTCGAACCGGGTCGCGATCGCGCGGAACTGCTTGAGGCGGGCGAAGCATCGTTCGACGACGTTGCGGTCACGGTAGGTGACCTTGTCGAAGGTCGGCGGCCGGCCACCGAGGGCTCCGCGTCGGTGGCGGTTCGCCGCCTGGTCGCGGCGCTCGGGGATCGTGGCAGCGATGCCCCGGCGCCTCAGCATATGGCGGATGGCCTTGCTGGAATACGCCTTGTCACCCAGCACATGGTCCGGTGTCGTGCGCGGGCGGCCCGCGCCGAGGCGCGGGGTGCGGATGCCGTCGAGGACCTGGCCGAACGCCGTCGCGTCGTTGACGTTGCCGGGCGTGAGCACAATCGACAGGGGCAGGCCCCGGCCATCGACGGCGAGATGGACTTTGGTGGTCAGTCCGCCTCGGGAGCGGCCGAGGGCCTGGCGCGCCTGCGAGCGGCCCGGATCTTCCAGTTCGTCCCCGTTCACATCCCCCTTTTGCGGGCGCCGACTGCGTGCTGGTGGGCTCGGTTGATGGTGGAGTCGACGGAGACGGTCCATTCCACCCGGCCCACCGCGTCATCGCGGACCTGAACGTGCTCCAGCAACCGTGCCCAGGTGCCGTCCGCCTCCCAGCGGGCGAACCGCTCGTAGACGGTCTGCCACGGCCCGAACCGGTCGGGAAGATCCCGCCACGGAGCCCCGGTCCGCAGCCGCCACAGCACCCCGTTGACCACCTGCCGGTGATCACGCCACGGACGGCCCCGTCCGTCCACCTGAGGCAAAAGGGGCTCTATCCGCCTCCATGCCGCATCCGTCAACTCACCTCGACCTGTCACAAGATCAATTATCAGACCGGCTATAGAGTCCTGCCCGTGGCGAATCATCAGGACGAGACCAGGACGGCCTACGACGGTGTCGTCGAGCTGTACGCATCGCTGTTCGCAAACCGGCTGGAAACACAGCCTTTCTCCCGGGCCATGATCGGCACCTTCGCCGAACTGGTGCGCGCGACGGGCAACCTGCGGACAGCGGACGTCGGGTGCGGGCCCGGACATCTGACAGCCATGCTGCACGAACTCGGCCTGGACGCCTTCGGACTAGACCTTGCCCCCGGCATGGTCGACCACGCCCGGCAGGCCCATCCGGCGCTGCGCTTCCAAGAGGCGCGGATGGAATCCCTGCCGATCGAGGACGCCGCGCTCGGCGGCGTGCTGGCCCACTACTCAATGATTCACACCCCTCCGGGGGAACTACCGGAGCTGCTCGCCGAACAGGTACGCGTCCTGGCACCGAACGGTCTGCTCCTGGTCTCCTTCTTCGGGACCGACGGACAAGTACCGGTCCGGTTCGACCACAAGGTGGCGCCCGCCTACAGCTGGCCGGTGGATCGCCTCGCCGAACTGCTGGGCGATGCTGGGCTCGATCCCTTCGCCCGGCTGCTCCACGATCCATCCTCTGATCGGGGCTTCCTCGACACCCATCTACTGGCCCGCCGTTCGTAGCCACTGCCCAGTCCCCCCAGCCGATCGGCGCACCTCCGGATTGCCAGCTCAGCCGAATCTCGCTGATCAGACCGGAATTGTCAGACACCCCCTAG
>NZ_JBEYZK010000084.1:0-1711 GCF_040646035.1 Streptomyces sp. NPDC046465 | reverse complement strand
ATTCATTTACTTTGGAACCTTCTGTAAAAGAAGGCCTTGAAAAATTGGCAGAAAAACAAAATTATAAAAATACATCCCAATTTCTGAATGATTTAATTAAACTATATCTATAATGAATACAAAAACTCATGTTAATAAATAATGACGTTAAGTCAAGTTTTTAGAGTAACAAACGTAGAATTTTAATCTATTTATTTTAAGCACTTACCTTTTCAAATTGATTAGGTGTAAGATACCCTAAACTTTGATGGATTCGTTTTGAATTATAAAAGGCTTCGATGTACCAGAAAATACTCTGATAGGCTTCTTCAAAGTTCTTATATTTAAATTGATACACCCACTCTCTTTTTAAATGTCCATGCCAAGATTCAAGACTGGCATTATGATAAGGGTATCCCCTTCGACTGAAAGAGTGAGTCATCCCATAATACTTAAGCAACTCTTCATACTCTAGACTCGTATACTGGCTTCCTTGGTCAGAATGAAGAATAACAGCTTCTGGATAGTCTTGTGATTTAATGGCCTTATTTAAAGTTCTTTGCACTAATTCTACAGTCATTCGCTTGCCCAAATCCCAAGCAATGACTTTTTTAGTATAACGATCCATAATGGTTGAGAGATAAGCCCATCCTTGTTGAGTAGGAATATAAGTAATGTCGGTTGACCAAACCTTATTTTTCTTTGTAGGTTCAGTCTGTATAAGATTTTTTCGATTGATGTGATCACTTAGTGAGTATCCAGGCTTAAATTTCTTAATGACTACAGACTTGAGTTGAAGTTGCTTCATTAGCTTCTGTACCAGTTTTAACCCGACTTTTTCCCCTTGTTTAAGTAGAAGATGATGAATTTTAGTAGCACCATAGATTCCTCGGTTAGCATTGAAGAGTTGAGAAATTTTGAGTGACAGGTATTGTCTCCTTAATTGAGTTTTAGATGGATGTCGGTTAATCCGTTCATAATAACTTGATTCAGGAACATCAAGGAGTTGACAGCTTAGTCTGACATTGAGTGCTAAAGTTAAGGAAGAACGAGACATCTATAACTTTCGGAAAAATTACAATTTTTCCGAAATTAATATTGATAATAGGTTTTATGCTGAGAAGCAAACTAATTATTTTGATAAAATTAATCAATAGAAAATATTATTCTAAATTAATTTAAAAAAATCAGTATCCTGGATGTTATAATTAATATTATTCAATAAAGAAATCGAAGGAACTCAAAAATGGAAGATATTTTTTAAATTACAATTATACTTTTCTTCTCTATGTTAGCTACGTTGCTTTCAAAGAAATTAAAAATTCCGGAAGTTGTTGGTCAGATGTTGATAGGAATAATTCTTGCCCCATCAGTACTGGGTTTAATTAATGGAGGACATACTATAGAAGTAATGTCAGAAATTGGAGTTATCCTCTTAATGTTTCTAGCAGGACTTGAAAGTGATTTAGAAGTTCTTAAAAAAAATCTGAAACCCTCAATTCTGGTTGCATTATCAGGCGTTATTATTCCAATAACTATCTTTGGAATAGTTGCTTTCTATTCGGGAAGATCTATCTCTACTAGTCTTTTTTATGGTATAGTATTTGCAGCAACGTCTGTATCTATTACAGTTAAAGTACTGCAGGAGTATGGTTATCTTTCAACAAAAGCGGGGAATATTATACTAGGTGCTGCAGTTGTTGACGATATTTTAGCTATATTGATTCTTTCC
>NZ_JBEYZK010000083.1:0-1824 GCF_040646035.1 Streptomyces sp. NPDC046465 | reverse complement strand
AGACATCCCACGGTGCTAAGCCGTCAAGCGGCTTCCGGGAGGATCTCCGTTGGCGAGTGGCGGGGGAAGGCCTTCGCTTCGTCGTAGGCCTCTCCGGCTTGCAGACAGTGGAACATCATTCCCATGAAGCGGTTGAACAGGTTGCGCTGGGCGGCGGTGTGACGGTCTCCGGCGGCTCGTCGGCGGTCGTAGTGGGCCCGGGCGCCCGGGGACGCCGTCAGGGAGGCGAAGGCCCATACGTAGCCGACGGCGGCCAGGCGCTGGTTCTTGACTCTGCGGCTGGTCACCACGCAGCTCTTGCCGCTGGCGCGGGTGACGGGGGCGCTGCCGGCGTAGGCCTTCATCGCCCCGGCGTGGGCAAACCGGCTGCGGTCATCGCCGATCTCGGCCAGCACCCGGGCGCCGGTTAAAGGGCCGAGTCCCGGAAAGCTCGTGATGATCGAGGAGTCTGGGTGCTGGTCGAAGGCGTCGGCGCTGGCGGCCTCCAGCTGGTCGGCGTTGGTGCAGGCGGTGTCGAGCTGCCGCAGCAGGGTGAGGGTCTGCTGGCCGAACGCCTCCTCGACCTGGCGGAGTTGATGGAGGTAGTCGCGGTGGAGGACCTCGTGGAGTCGGTCCGCCTCGGCCTCGATACCGCGGACCCGGCCGGCGCGTTTGAGTAGAGCGCGCAGCTGGCGGCGGGTTAGCTTGGCGGCCGCGGTCGGCGTCGGAGCCGCGGCCAGGAGGGCGCGGGCTTCACGCGAGCACAGGCCTTGGCGGTGCTCGGCAAAGGCGGCCAGGAGGGCAGGGTAGAACTCGCGCAGCTGGGAACGGAGTTTGTTGTGGGCCTGGGTGCGGTCCCAGACCGCGTCTTGCTGGGCCCGCGCGAGCACCGCGACCGCCTGGGCCAGCTCGGAGTCTGCGGGCAGCGGTCGGTGCGCGGCCATATCGGTGCGCAGGATGTTCGCCAGCGCGGCGGCGTCGATCGCATCCGACTTCTTGCGTGCGACCGAGTGCCGGTCGCGGTAGCGGGCCACGGCCAGCGGGTTAATGGCGAAGACCGGTCGCCCAGTCGTCCGCAGGCAGGCCACCAGCAGCCCGCGCGAGGTCTCGATAGCGACCGGGATTCGGTTCTGCTCGGTGTCACCGTGCTCGCTGAGCAGGGCGGTGAGCTGGGCGAATCCGGACGCGTCGTCCGTGATCCGCTGCTTGGCGAGCTGTTTTCCGGTGGCGTCGACCAGCGCGATGTCGTGATGATCTTCCGCCCAGTCCACCCCGCAGAAGATGGGTGTCGGTAAGTCCGCGAGCTCCATGAAGTTCTCCCTTGTGCTCTGTGTTTGTGCAGGCCAGAGCCTGTGCGGGGCGCGCGTGCTCCCTAATGGAAGTGCTCAAGGCACGACATCCCACTAGCCGTTCGCTACCCCAGCGGGCCGCGTGGCCCTCGGTCTGCGTAAGAGCTCTCGCGCTCGCGGCATCTTGAGAGGTGATCCATGCGGTCGGCTCAGGTGACGGACAGCGAACCGCGCCGGGCGGCGTGGGACGGGGAGAAGTTCCAAGCCGTCCTGCCCTGAGATGTTCCTACTCGGCTGTGCTCAGTCGGCGCATGCTTCTGCCGGTGCACAGCCGTCCCAACGACCAGTACTGGTCACAGGGCCGGAACCATCTCCAGCCAGGGTTCGCGGCCCAGGTGTCGTGTAGGCCTCGGCCCTGCGCCAGCAGGGGTAGCACGAGGGCCCGCTCTACCGATCAGGGCTCAGAGCCGCTGGTTCTGTGTAGGGCTTGATTCGTGCCGTCCCTTCACTGCCCATTAGGGCTTGATTCGTGCCGTCCCTTCACTGCCCATTAGGT
>NZ_JBEYZK010000082.1:0-1910 GCF_040646035.1 Streptomyces sp. NPDC046465 | reverse complement strand
AATATTTTCAATAATAAAAATGATGGAATTTATTATCAATCATTTTTTGTCCGATTTGATACCTATTCACATTGGCTGATATTAGATGGATTTGTTATACTAACTACTTTTCTCTTCTATTTTTCTGCTCAATATTTCTATCAAAGATTAAGTTTAGAGGAGAAAGGAAACTATCTATTATTTCCTAAGTTTCGCTTACCAATTTCTTTGGTTGCAGGGATTTTCACAGCTTATAGTATTTGTGGAAACATTGGACTTGGGAGTAGCTCAATTAATTTACTCATAAGATATAATATACTTCCAGGTATTTTAGTGTTTGTAATCACATTTTGCTTCTTCATGGTACTAAATAATTATAAAAAGATTTATGAAAAAATTGGAATGATAGTTGTAAAAACCAATAAATAACTTAGTAAAAAATAGCTTCTAATTTAATAATAAAAGCTCCTTTATGAAACTAAAGGAGCTTTTAAATATTTACAACGATTAAAAGAACGGTTAATCAATACTAGGCTTCTAGTAAGGGATAAGGAGATTGAGAAAATTTTCATTTATTAATATATCTATAAATCGTTGTTCTTGACACTCCCCAAGAATCCGCAATCGACTTAATCGGCGTACCACTTTCTACCAAGGTTTTAAGAAGCTTTATGTCTTTCTCTGAAAATTTCTCAGGTCTTCCTCCAAGTCGTCCTCTTGCACGTGCGGCTTCTCTACCAGCGGCAGAACGCTCCAAAATAAGATTTCGCTCAAATTCCGCAAAAGCCGCAAACAAATGAAACATCAATTGTCCAGTCGAACTTGATTTATCCATTGTAATATTTTCTTGTAGACTATGAAAACTTACCCCTTTATTATTAAGAGAATTAACAATATTAATGAGATCTTCCATATTTCTACCTAGTCGATCCAATCGCCAAACAACAATCGTATCACCAGGACGAGAAAATTCGATGGCGGATTTTAATCCAGGTCTTTCTCTTTTACTTCCTGACATATGGTCAGTAAATATTTTTTCACAGTTATATTTTTTTAGACTATCTTTTTGTAAATCCAAATTTTGAAGTCCAGTTGAAACTCGTGCATATCCGATATTCATTTTTTTCTCCTTCATTTTAATTTATTGTATCATAACTTAGAAAGATATATATAAATGAACATAGAATAAATTACGGGTTAATGAACAATAAATGTAAATGATTTTGAGAATTTTAATAAGAAAAGAAGAGTGTTCAGAAAATGACCATTTTCTGAACATCTGATAAAAAATGAAAAACGATTAGAACGCTTTTCTTTTTTATGTCTATTTATTTGATAATAGTCCAAAAACACTAAACAGGCTTTTAGTGATCCTTGCCTTCAATCGTTTCGATATCGCCTTTGCCGTCACGGGACACGATGGCCTTGATAGCGGCAGTGATGCCTAAAACATCATCATCCAATGACAACGCTGGTGTTTCCGGACGAGTGACAACCTGTTCCGGCAAAAATGGAATATGCATGAAGCCGGCCTTAATATCGGGAAACATCTTATCCCGCATATACTGTACCTGATAAAAAATGTGGTTGCAGACGTAAGTGCCTGCTGTGTTGGAGACTGCTGACGGAACACCAGCTTCCCGAATGGCTTTGGCCATGGCCTTAATTGGTAACTGGGTAAAGTAGGCATTCTCGCCATCGCCATGAATCGTGTGATTAAGTGGCTGATACCCGGCATTATCTTGAATCCGACCGTCATCCAAGTTAATCGCAACTCGCTCCGGCGTGAGTTCAAACCGGCCACCAGCCTGACCAATGCTCAACACATAGTCAGGCTTTTCTTTGGCAATAGCATCTTTAACGACATCGGCTGAAACATTAAACTTTGTCGGAATTTCCAATTTAACGATTTGTGCCCCAGCAATTTCATC
>NZ_JBEYZK010000081.1:0-2041 GCF_040646035.1 Streptomyces sp. NPDC046465 | reverse complement strand
TGCGGATCGACATCAGACCGGGCATCTCGTGCTCGGCGAGGGTGATCTCCTTGCGGCCGAACGCGGCCAGCGAGAGATCGGCGACCTTGAAGTCCGGGCCGTCGGTGCCGTCAGTGGTGGGCTGCGAGGTCATGCGGGGTGCTCCTTGCGTTCGTTACGTTGCGGTGGATCTCGAGCGTGGCCGTCGAGCGGTTGAGGGTGATGTAGTGCAGTCCGGGGGCGCCTTCGGCCAGCAGCCGCTGGGCCATGGCGGTGGCGTACTCGACGCCGATGCGGTGGCCGTCGGCGGGGCTCTCGCGGGCGGCGTCCAGGCGGTGGGCCAGGGCTTCGGGGAAGGCGGCGCCGCTGAGCTGGGCGAAGCGGCTGATCTGGCGCACGTCGGTGGCCGGCATGATCTCCGGGATGATCGGGGTGTGGCAGCCCGCGGCGGCCGCTTTCTCGCGCAGCCGCAGGTAGTCCTCGACGTGGAAGAACATCTGGGTGATGGCGTAGTCGGCGCCGGCGCGGCACTTGGCGGCGAAGTGGGCGATGTCGCTGTCCCAGTCGGCCGAGCGCGGATGGCGTTCGGGGAAGGCGGCCACGCCGACGCTGAACTCCCCCGACTCCTTGACCAGGCGCACCAGTTCGTGGGCGTACGTCAGGCCCTGGGGGTGGGCGATCCAGTCGGCGCCCGGGTCGCCGGGCGGGTCGCCGCGCACGGCCAGCACGTCGCGGACGCCGGCGTCGGCGTACTGGCCGATGATGTGGCGCAGTTCGGCCACCGTGTGGCCGACGGCGGTCAGGTGGGCGACGGGGCGCAGCGTCGTCTCGGCCGCGATGCGTTTGGTGACCTCCACGGTGCGGTCCCGGGAGGAGCCGCCGGCGCCGTAGGTGACCGAGACGAAGGTGGGGGCCAGGGTCTCGATGCGGCGGATGGTCTGCCACAGGGCGCGGGCGGCGGCCTCGCTCTTGGGCGGGAAGAACTCGAAGGAGAAGCTGGGGCGTTCGCCGTGGATCAGGTCGCGCAGGGCGGTCATGGCCGGCCTCCGGCGTTGAAGTAGCTGGCCTGGGGGTGGTGGGTGACGATCGCGTCGGTGGACTGCTCGGGGTGGAGCTGGAATTCCTCCGAGAGCTGGACGCCGATCCGCCCGGGCCGCAGCAGCTCCGCGATTTTCGCGCGGTCGGCCAGGTCGGGGCAGGCGGGGTAGCCCAGCGAGTAGCGGCAGCCCTGGTAGTGGGTGGCGAACATGCCCTCGACGGTGTCCGGGTCGCGGGCGGCGATGCCCAGTTCGGCGCGGACGCGGGCGTGCCAGTACTCGGCGAGGGCCTCGGCCAGCTGCACGGACAGGCCGTGCAGTTCGAGGTAGTCGCGGTAGGAGTCCGCCGCGAACAGCTTGGCGGTGGCCTCCCCGATCTTCGAGCCGACGGTGACCACCTGCAGCCCGACCACATCGGTCTCGCCGGACTCCTCGGGGCGGAAGAAGTCCGCCAGGCACAGCCGCCGCCCGCGCCGCTGGCGCGGGAAGGTGAAGCGGGTGCGCTCGCTGCCGTCCTCGCCCAGCAGGATCAGGTCGTCGCCCTTGGAGACACACGGGAAGTAGCCGTAGACGACGGCCGCCTCCAGCAGGTTCTGGGTCTGCAGGCCGTCCAGGAGGCCGCGCAGGCGGGGCCGCCCCTCGCTCTCCACCAGTTCCTCATACGTGGGTCCGTCGCCGGTGCGGGCCTGCTTGAGGCCCCACTGGCCCTTGAACAGGGCGCCCTCGTCCAGCCAGGAGGCGTACTCCTTGAGCGGGATGCCCTTGATGACGCGGGTGCCCCAGAACGGCGGCTCCGGAACCGGATGGTCGATGGCGACGTCGGAGCGGGCGGGCTGCTCCGCCTCCTCGACCTCCAGCACCGCCGTGCTCGCCTTGGACGGCACCCGGCGCTGCTTCAGCTCCGGCAGGGTCGCGCCGGGCACCCCGCGCTTGACCGCGATCAGGGCGTCCATCAGGCGCAGGCCCTCGAACGCGTCGCGGGCGTAGCGCACTTCGCCCTCGTAGATTTCGTGCAGGTCCTGCTC
>NZ_JBEYZK010000080.1:0-2042 GCF_040646035.1 Streptomyces sp. NPDC046465 | reverse complement strand
CCCCCGCCCGTCGGCCACCGTTCCCCGCACAGCCGAAGACAGCCTCGCCCTGCCTTGGACACACCCTGCGAACGAGAAGGAGCCCATGCGATGACCCGCCGCCCGTTCCGCCGCTGCGGCAACGCCCCCGATGCCCTCACTCCCGACGACCAGGCCGCGGTCGACGCGTTCCGGGCGATGCTCGCGGCCCTGCGCGATCCGCAGCCCTGGACGCCTGAAAGTGCCCGGGATATCGCGGTGAGGATTGGCCCGTTCGTCGAGCGAGCGCACCCTAGGCCCGGCGACGACTCCGGACCCACGACGATCACCGTCGCCCTGGTCCACCCCGACACCCCCCAGGCCACGGCTTACCTCCATGGCCGTCAGCTCGGGTACAGCAGCAGGGGCTGGCTACGCTGCCACATCACCTCGGTCCTCGGTATCTGGCAGCCTGCCTACGCGATGCTCACCCACGCGGCCGCGAACCTGCCTCTGCCCGATGACGTCGGTCTGGTCCCAGCAGAGTGATCCGTATCGTCCAAGGCCCCGCTTCCCACTGGAAGCGGGGCCTTTTTGCGTTTCTGGGCTGGACGACTGCGCAGGCTCTTCAGAGGCTGATGCCAGAGAGCTTGGAGAGCCGCCGCATGGTGGGGTCCGACCGTCGGTGGAGCGAGAAAAGCACGCGCAGGAGCTCTCGGCCCATGGGGTGGATGCGTGCCATCTGCGGGGCGACGGCGAACGCCTCGCAGACGTTCGTGAGGGCGCCGTCGAGGTCGCCTGTGTCGAGTTGGGCGCGCGCCGTGTTGATGCGGGTGGGCGCGATGCGGGTGGGCGGCAGGCCTGCGAGTGCGGTGTCCAGGTCGGTGGTGAGCGCGAGCGCCTCCCGCGGCCGGCCTAGGTCCACCTGGGTTGCGAGGACGTGTGTAAAGGTCTGCTGCGTGCCGAAAGTGAGGCCGTGCGCGTCGACCCGGCCGGGGAAGCTGCTGGCCGCGCGCCACGCGGACTCGATGTGCCGCTGCGCCTCCCGCAGGCCCTCGCGTTTGTCCCTGAGGCGGCCTGCGAGGGTCATCCCGCGCAAGGCCAGCGTGCCCACGGCGAGATCGCGATCCGCAGTGGAGAGCGGCGCGGACTGCACGGCGACGATCGCGCGGTCTACGACGTCCAGGCCGCGCTCGACGTCGCCGAAATTCAGGTACGTTCCGGCGCGGTCGCGCGCGGCGAACGCGGCGCCGACGGGGGTGTGATGCTGATCGACGGCCCACTGTTGGCGGGCCACGGCGAGCTCTGCGAGGTCCATCCACCGATGACGCGCGGCGAGCCAGTAGACCGTGCTGTAGACGTCCGCGAGCATCGACCAGGCCGTGCCGCTGTTTTCTGTGTGCGCGTGCGTCGTGGCGTCGCGCAACAGCGAGGGCAACATTTTGAGCAGCTCGGTGACCTCGACGGCATCCCGATGCGCGTCCGCGGTGGCGAAGCCAGCCGTCACGCGCGCCTCGGTCACGGCCTGGTGCTCGGGCAGGTCGTAGTCCCGGACGGCCGCGCGCAGTGCCGAGAGCAGCTGCTCATCATCGGCCCGGACGGATGCGCGGCCCTGCACCTCCGCCATGCTCAGCCCCAGAGCCCTGCCGAGAGCCGCCGCCACGTCAGGTGTCAAGGGACGGTCGCCGACCTCGATCTTGCTCAGCAGCGAGAGCGAGACGCTCGCCCGTCGGGCGAGCGCGACCTGAGACCAACCGTGCGCCCTGCGCAGGACGGCGACGTGCGCGCCGGGGGCCAGATCTTTGGTGGTGCCCATAGCGATCAAGCTTTCTGGGAGACAGCCGTACATCCATGGTCGCGGTCGTCCGAGTACCCCGCACCGGTTTGTGCAATTCCTGTGCAAGGCGCCCGGCGCACGGAGGCGTTGACTCCTGTGTAAAGACCCCCGCGACCGCGCGAACGGCCCGGGGGCATGGCCGACCACGAGGATTACGGACTTCCCCGCGCCGGGCGCGCCGACATAGAGGTCAGTGACCGCGCCCATCTGCGGGTCGTAGAGCGAGACGCGGGCCTGGCGTCCGTCG
>NZ_JBEYZK010000079.1:0-2082 GCF_040646035.1 Streptomyces sp. NPDC046465 | reverse complement strand
GGTGCCCTGGCGGGCGCTGAGATCAGACGGCGGCCTGCGTGGCGGCGACCAGTGAATCAAGGTCGTAACCGCGCTTGGTGCCTTCCCTGTTCGGCTTGGGCCTCACTCCAAGAAGTGCGGCCAGAGCCTTACCCTGCTGCACTGCATTTGTTTCCGTCACTCCGAGGCACGGCGCGAGATCAGCTGTAGGAATGAAAGTAACCCCGCGATCTTTCATGAGCTCGATTGCCTGAACGAGTGGCGTTTCTGGTGCTTTTTCCAGCACGGTTACGACTGCTTTCTGCTGGCGCTCGTGTACTTCATCGATGACTTCCCACATGAATTCATCCGGGAAGTTGAAGCCACGCAGCAGACGCGAGTGCCCCTCTGCATACACGACGGCTTGCCCCTTGACTGCCGGATTCAGGTGAACAGGATTGATCGGCGCGACCGTATTGAAATAGTCGTCACCGAGCGCCACCTTTGCGTCACCTTCACCCCCCACATAGAGGCATACGCGGTACTGGAACTGAGACCGCACTTTTGTGGGAATGGCGTCCTTGTCCGGGCGCTGCGTGAGCATGATGGTGGAGATTTCCGATTCCAGCGCTTTCCCGGCAAGTTTTCGCGACTTGTCGATTACGCGCGCCACCAGCTCTTTGGACTTCTGCGTCCCGTTGTCAGTGTAGAAGTCGGCCGCTTCATCGATGATGAAAAAGACCGGCTTGAACTCGGGCAAGTCCTCCCGGTTCCTCTTGGCATCCATGATCTTCCGGTACCGCGCGTTCAAGCGGCCGATAAGCTCATCAAGGATGCTTTCGAGGACGGCAGGATCTTCGGATGCCTCATACCGCTTCGCGATTTTCTCGAACGGCGCGAGCCCGCAGAATTTCCCATCGAGCAGATACAGATCGAAATCGCCGTAGGCAATGAGCAGACAGGTGATCAGCCCGTTCGTGAGGGTCGTCTTTCCCATCTGGCTCATACCGGCAACCAGCATGGACGCCCTGCTGAAGGTGACCACCCCGCCGAGCTCACCGGTGATTTCGTGCCCGAGCGGGACGCCCGCGAAGGTGCGGATCTCCTGGCGGGTCGGAGGCGCGAACGGCATGGCGAACGGCTGCGACTTCAGCACGAGCAGCTCGACCTGGCGTTCACTGTCGCGGGAGGTCCTGAGCTTCAGGTGCAGCCGCGTCACCCCGAACATGGACGCGATCACGGCCAGGTTCTTCGCGACTCCTTCGTGGGTGCGCCCCTTGGGCAGCAGGAAGCTGTACCGCGTACCGGCGTCGAGCTGCTCCGTGCGGACGTCTGCGTCCCGGATGTACTCGTCCTGCCCGATGGCACCGCCCCGGCGCAGTACGGCCGTCAGGGCCTCGTGCCGCGGTTCCTGCGGCTGCTCTGCGGCAGGAACCGCCTCCTGCTTCACGGCCGCAGTGGAGGCCGCTGCTTCTGCGCCCGCCTTGTTCCACCCGCGCCGGAGGCGCGACTTGACCCACCAGGCGCCATAGCCGAGGGAGAGCAGCACTCCCACGACGAGCAGGACCGTGGCCGGCCAGGAGAGGCCCAGCTTGTCCTTGATGGCGGCCAGAACGCCGAAGACGATGACCAGGCCGCCGAGCGTGCCGAGCAACTGTCCGGACAGGTCCTCACTGGCCTGTTGCTTCTTTCCCACATCCCTCCCCTTCACGTCTGCGTGAGATCACGTGTACAGAACGTGACTCGCGCGCGAGTTCGAACGGTTCCAGCGATTCCGGTTTTTTTCACCTCTTTTTTTCAGCGCTCGCGGGTCTGCGCGCCGGGTCTGCAAGGGGTAGTGCCTTGCTCGCCGGTCGCTCGCCGGTCTGCGCCGCTCAACTGCTGCTGCTCGTCCGGCTGTTGCGACACAGCCCAGCCAGGTCGTACCGGGCTGGGCCGTCTCGGTGGTGTCGGACTGGGCTGTTGCGGGTCACTGCCCGCGCGGGACTGTCCTCCGTTGGTCTTCGGGTGGTGAGGCATGGGCGCAGGTCCGGCCGCTGGTGGCCGGTCCTGCGCCCAATCCGGAGTGGGTCTCAGGCACTGACGTCGTCGGCACCGACCTATAAGACGACGACGGCGGTATCT
>NZ_JBEYZK010000078.1:0-2102 GCF_040646035.1 Streptomyces sp. NPDC046465 | reverse complement strand
GATACCTTCAAAATCTATTTTAATAATGATAATTTACGCTATTATCTTTATATCTATTTCGCTTATTATATCTAAGAATAGAAAACAAGATATTGCTTAATTTTATAAATAATGAGTTAATTAAGTTCAATAAAGTATACTTTATTGAACTATTTTTGGTTAGTGGTATAATAGGTATTGTAGGTGTTCAATAGACTTGTTCAAAAAAAGAGGTGGAAAATTGTTAGAAAATGAATATTTCGTGTTCACTGGAACACTCACCACAATGACGAGAAAACAGGCGCAAGCTATTATTTCAGGGCTAGAAGGTCATAATCAAAGTAGTGTCACGAAAAAAACCACACGGCTGGTGACAGGCTATTTCCCCATTGATTTAATCAAAGGCTATTCCCCTTCTCAAAAACTGACAGAAGCAGAACAAGCAATTGAATCCGGACAGCCTTTAATTATCATGAGCGAAAAAGAGTTTGTGGACTTTTTAGCACAATTTTTCCAATTACTCGCAAAAGGGCTATAAACAATCATAAAAGAAAGAGAGAAACTATAATGAAAAAAATAATCGCATTTAGTAGTATTGTTCTTCTAGCTATTTTTGGACTTGTAGCATGTGGTACGAACTCCCAAAAATTATCGAAAGAGAATATTGACCGTATTCATTTTACCATTACCAATGGGAGTAACTATCAATTTCAAGAAACGGATATGAATATCAAGGAAAAAGAAATGGTTTCATCAATTGTCGATTATCTTGATGAGTTGGATTTATCCAAAAAAAATGAGGTCAAAGATACTGGCGGTTTAGTCGGTGCTGATACGTATACACTAGATTTGAACCGTGGAACAAAATTTGTCAGAAGATACATGATTTATGGCGATTACATCACCATTGGTAAGGATAAAAGACAGCAAGTGATTTATAAAGTGAAACATGATAAACTATCTGATTTACTTAAAACGTTGGACGATTTGGCAGAAGCCAATAATGATAAAGAGGGGGAGTAGAAAATGGCAAAAATAGGTTATGCTCGTGTTTCAAGCAAAGAACAGAACCTAGACCGCCAGTTAGAAGCCTTACAGGACGTTTCTAAGGTGTTTTCAGATAAGGCAAGCGGACAATCTACTGAACGTCCTCAATTACAAGACATGCTGACTTATTTACGTGAGGGTGATATTGTCGTGGTGACAGAATTAGACCGCTTAGGACGAAATAACAAAGAATTAACCGAACTGATGAACCAAATTCAACAAAAAGGCGCAACGCTTGAAGTCTTAAACTTGCCATCCATGACAGGGATTGAAGACGATAATTTAAGGCGTTTAATCAATAACTTAATGATTGAATTGTACAAATACCAAGCAGAAAGTGAACGAAAGCGGATTAAAGAACGGCAAGCCCAAGGTATTGCCATTGCCAAACAACGGGGACGATTTAAAGGACGAAAAAAGAAATATTCTTTTGAAGATGAGGGATTGCAACATGCCTTTGACTTATACCAACAAGGATTAACAGAAAAAGAAATCGAGCGTAAAACTGGAATTAATCGAACGACTTTTCGACGTTATCGTCAAAAATATAACGTGATAAGAGAAGGCAGAACAGAATAAGCTGATATTAGCCCTCAGAAGGGCTTTTTCTTTTAACTATGATATTTATTACCAACTCACGTTTAAAATGTCTTAGAATACAAAATATGAGTTTCTAGGACTATTTAAAGCTTTTCATCTAAACAAAGTAGTCACGATCGTGAGGGAGTTTTTCTTAGTGGCAGAATGTATCACATCAAAAAGTAACGTGTACAAGCGGAGCGACAAGAGCAAACAGGGAGTTAAAAATCAGAACACCAATTCAATGGTTTTGACTTTTTCTTTTGACCTTGATTTTTAATTTTTGAAAAAAATAAAAAAAGGCGAAGCCTATTATATATTTATCATATATATTTTAATCTTTTGTTCTTTTGCGTGGTAAAAAAGTTAGTGTTAACGCCATTCATAGAAATTAAATAGTCAGAAAAAACTATGTATACAGTCAGAAAAAACTATGTATACAGTCAGAAAAAACTATGTATACAGTCAAAAACACATTGATTAACTGACTGTATTTT
>NZ_JBEYZK010000077.1:0-2158 GCF_040646035.1 Streptomyces sp. NPDC046465 | reverse complement strand
CGCGGTCGAACTGCGGAACCGGCTCACCGAGGCGAGCGGAGTGCGGCTGCCCGCCACCCTCGTCTTCGACCACCCCACACCCGCCGCGCTCGCCGGATACCTGCGCGACAGGCTCGTACCCGAGACCTCTCCGGACAGGGCACCCGACACGAGCGCCATCGACGAGACCGGCATCCGCCGCGCCCTGGCCGCCGTGCCGATCAGCAGGCTCCGGGAGCTCGGCGTCCTCGACGAACTCCTGCGTGCGGCCCCGCTGCCGCCCGCCGCACCCGAGGGCGAGCAGGAGGACGACGCGGAGCTGATCACCGAGATGGATGTCAGCGGCCTCGTGGAGCGCGCGCTCGGCAGCAGCGCCAACTGACGGTACCCGCGACTACCAAAGGAACCCCATGACCACCCCGTACGGCAAACTTGTGGAAGCCCTGCGGGCCTCGCTCCTCGAGAACGAGCGGCTGGCCCGGGAGAACAGCAGGATCACCGCCGCCGCGACCGAGCCCATCGCCATCGTGGGGATGAGCTGCCGGTTGCCCGGGGAGGTCACGTCCCCCGAGGACCTGTGGAACCTGGTGGCGGAAGGCCGCGAAGGTCTCACCGGCTTCCCGGCCGACCGTGGCTGGGACCTGGACAACCTCTTCGACCCCGACCCGGAGAAGCCCGGCACCTCGTACGTCGAACGGGGCGGGTTCCTCGAGGGGGCGGGCGACTTCGACGCGGGGTTCTTCGGGATCTCGCCGCGCGAGGCTTTGGCCATGGACCCCCAGCAGCGGCTGATGCTCGAGGTCTCCTGGGAAGCCCTGGAGCACGGCGGTGTCGACCCGTCCTCCCTGCACGGCCGGAACGTCGGGGTGTTCTCCGGCGTGATGCAGCACGAATACGCGGCCAAACTCGACCAGGTGCCCGACGGCCTCGAAGGGTTCATCGGTACGGGCAACTCGGGCAGCGTCGTCACCGGCCGTGTCTCTTACGCCCTCGGCCTCGAAGGACCGGCCGTCACCGTGGACACGGCGTGCTCGTCGTCCCTGGTGGCGGTGCACCTGGCCGCGCAGTCGCTGCGCGCGGGCGAATGCTCCCTGGCCCTGGCCGGCGGGGTGGCCGTACTCGCCCACCCCGGCTCCTTCGTCGAGTTCTCCCGGCAGCGCGGGCTCGCCAAGGACGGCCGGTGCAAGGCGTTCGCCGACGCGGCGGACGGCACAGGCTGGGCGGAGGGCGCTGCGGTCCTGCTCCTTGAGCGGCTCTCCGATGCCCGGCGCAATGGCCGTCGGGTGCTTGCGGTGGTGCGGGGTTCGGCGGTGAACCAGGACGGTGCGTCGAACGGTCTGACGGCGCCGAACGGTCCGTCGCAGGAGCGGGTGATCCAGGCGGCGCTGGCCAATGCCCGGCTGACCGCTGCCGACGTGGACGTCGTGGAGGCGCACGGCACGGGGACCAAGCTCGGTGATCCGATCGAGGCGCAGGCCGTTCTTGCCACGTACGGTCAGGCGCACTCCAGTGAACAGCCGTTGTGGCTGGGGTCGTTGAAGTCGAACATCGGGCATACGCAGGCGGCTGCGGGCGGTGCCGGGATCATCAAGATGGTGGAGGCGCTGCGGCGCGGGGTCCTTCCCCGGACCCTGCATGTGGATGCGCCGACGTCGCAGGTGGACTGGACGGCCGGAGCCGTCGAACTGCTCACCGAGGCCCGGGCATGGCCGGAGACCGGACGGGCACGGCGAGCCGCCGTCTCCTCCTTCGGCGTCAGCGGCACCAACGCCCACGTCATCCTGGAACAAGTCCCGGAAAGCGAACCGGAGGTGGCGGACGAGCCGACGCCCGATGTCGTCCCCCTCGCCGTTTCCGCACACAACGCTCCGGCGCTGTCGGCCCAGGCCGCCCGGCTGGCCGAGCACCTGCGTTCCGGCGACGGAACGCGGCTGGAACGGGCCAGGACCGCCCATTCCCTGCTCACCGCCCGCGCCGCGCTGTCCCGCAGGGCCGTCGTCCTGGCCGGAGCGAAGGACGAGGCGTTGGCCGGCCTCGACGCGCTGGCCGCGGAGGCCCCGTCGCCGCGGGTCGTTTCTGGCGTGGCTGATGTGGATGGCAAGCGGGTGTTTGTGTTTCCGGGTCAGGGGACGCAGTGGGTGGGGATGGCGGTGGATTTGTTGGACAGTTCGCCGGTGTT
>NZ_JBEYZK010000076.1:0-2201 GCF_040646035.1 Streptomyces sp. NPDC046465 | reverse complement strand
GTAAAAACCATTTGCCCCAGAACACATTTCTGTGGTTTCTAAAACCTTAATTGGAACAGCACTTGCCTTTGTGATTGAGAAAAATAATTTGCGATTATCATCAGGGTTGTCCGGCACATAAGCAACTGGTTTTGGTAAATTTTCATACTCAACTAATTGGTGTGTTTCAAAAACTGTTCCTAATTTAAAAGCGTAAATTTCTTGTTTTGGTTTTCCGTTTTTGTCTAGTATTTTATTTCCGTTGACATTGGACTACAATCAAATATTTAAACAAAAAATGAACAATATCTTTCGAAAATAATTTTTGAGTTCAGTTTTAAATAAATATTTCCATCAAAAATCTCAGTCATTAATTTTAAAATCTCCATAGTAAAATTTACTTCTGACTGAAAGAGATTTCTCATTATAAAAAAGAAAAAAGTTTTAAAAGGGAGTTTAATGATTTTCACTCTAGAAATAATAAGTTTCGGAAAAATTTTTGTTTTTCGGAAAGATACCATTTCTGAAGTGAAAAACATAAAATTTTCATTTTAAAAACTTTCGTAAATTTTTGCTCACTTTTAATAAAAAAACTCCTTCAGTTAGAAAGAGATTTTTTACTAAGTAGATTAAAAACCATTCAATGATTTTTAGGGGTTATTATTATAATGTACCCATTCTACCACTTCAATATTATTTGTCAATAAGAAAAACATCAATAGTTGATGTTTTTCATGAGTATTTATGAAAAGTTTTTCTGGAATAAGCATAGTCTATCATAATTATATTAACATTCGCTTAATGGAAAGTCAACGAAAAACTAGACACGGAGTTAAGAGAATTTAAGAATTATATTTTTCAAAGTCTTTTGGAGACTTGTAATCAAGACCTGAATGCATCCTTTTTGTATTGTAATAGGTCTCAATGTATTTAAATATTTCTTGAGTAGCCTCAGCTCTTGTCTCAAAATGAGCATCATTAATAAGCTCCCTCTTTAGCGTCTTATAAAAAGACTCCATCATTGCATTGTCATATGGATTTCCTTTACGACTCATGCTAGATTGAGCACCGACTTGACGAAGAGTAGATTGATAACGAGAGCTTGTATATTGACTCCCTTGATCAGTATGGACAATCAAGCCAGGCTGAGGATGTTCTTTCCCACAAGCTTGCAAGAAGCAATCCCTCACCAGTTTATCTTGCATCCGTGAAGACATTGACCAGCCTACAATCTTACGTGAAAAAACGTCGATATTCACGGCTAAGTATAAGGTGCCTTCTTTGGTAGGGATATAGGTCATGTCTCCCAGCCATACTTTATTAGGAGCTGTTGCTTTAAAGATCTGATTAATTAAATTGGGTCTTGAAAGCGAAGCTCCTTTTCTGTTGTAATGTTTATATTTATAACGGCTTCCCTTGGCATAAAGTCCCATCAAGTGCATCAGTTTCCCAACACGTTTCGTGTTGGTCATAATACCAGTATTATGAAGTACCTTGGTAATTCTAACCGCACCATAGCGTCCCTTATGCTCATGAAAGACAGCTTTTATCTTCTCTGAGAGAATTTCTCTCTCCACTTGTTGTTTTGAAGGACGACGATGCATGTATTCATAGAAACCTGAGCGAGAAACCTTAAGAACTTTTACTGCATGCTTAATTTTTATCTTCCCATGATGTTTCAAGAGAAATTCAAAACGTTTTACTTGCTTCGCTTCAAGAAGACCCGGAACTTTTTTAGAAGTTCAAGTTCCTCCTGAAGATAACGATTTTCTTTCTCTAACAATTTAATCTTATGTTGGGCATTAGCTAGGGCTGTCCCATTGCCTGGAAAAGCACTTTCTCCATATTCTTCAACTTCTTGAACCCAGCGATAAAGACTATTGGCATGAACCTCAAGCTCTTGGCTGACTTCTTTAACAGAGAAACCCTCTTCAAGAATGAGTTTTACTGCAGAATTTTTAAATTGTTTATCGAATTTTCTTCTTGCCATAATAAACCTTTCCACGATTTCTCTTAACTTTGTGTCTAGTTTATTATAACCTTTCCATTCGGAGGTCTTTTCTTATGGTCAAATATTCCATAGAATTAAAACAACGCGTTATTCAAGATTATTTATCTGGCAAGGGAGGCTCTACCTATCTTGCTAAACTGCACAACGTAGGTTCATCTAGTCAGGTTAGACACTGGATTCGCAATTATCGAGCAGAGGGACTTCCTACAGC
>NZ_JBEYZK010000075.1:0-2287 GCF_040646035.1 Streptomyces sp. NPDC046465 | reverse complement strand
GACCTCCACCACCAGGCCCCGGCCCGTCGTCGTGTACGCCTCCCCGTTGTCGGTGCGGGCCCGCCGTCCGGGTCCGGAGTCGGCCACCAGGGCGGCGACCGCGGCCGCGAGCGGGGGCGTCAGCGCCTGGGACAGCACACGGCGTCCGTCGGGCAGGAGCACGGCCGCGCGCCGCGGGCGTCCGGCGGGCCCGGCATAGCCGACGACTGCCGCGTCCACGGTCTCCGTATGCCGGATCTTCGTCCAGATCCGTGCGGCGCGGTAGGTGCTGGATGCCCGTTTGGCCACGACGCCCTCGATGCCCTGGTCGGGCAGATGCTCGTACCAGGCGAGCGCGACCTCGAGGTCGTCCGTCGCGGGGACGGCCTGGATCGGCGGGGAGACGTCGGCGAGGACGTGCAGGAGAGCCGCTCTACGCTTCAGGTAGGGCCGCGCGCGGAGATCCTGGCCGCCGGTCATGAGGCAGTCCCACACCAGGTAGTTGGCCGGGTACTGCGCGGCGAGCTCAGCGGCCCGCCGCACCGAGGAATTGCCGCGCGCCTGCGCAGCGGAGAACGACAACCGGCCGTTGACCCACACGACCGCTTCGCCGTCGAGCACGGTGCCCGGTGGCAGGGCGGTCTGCCCCGCGACCGCGAGGTCCATCCACGCGGACGTGACGGTGCGCCCCGAGCGGGTGTGGCACCGCGTCGTCTCCGCGTCGCGCCACATGATCAGACGGTGTCCGTCGAGCTTGGGCTCGTACCACCACCCCGGGCCCCGGGGGAGCTTGGCCACGGGCGCGGCGAGGGCGACGTCGAGGGGATACTTCACCTCGCCAGCGTCCGGCCGCTCACGGTGGTGCGCGCGGCGGACTGCTCCGGTCGGTCACATGGTCCAGGCGTCCGGCCCGCCGCCCTGCCACTCGATCAACGGTGAGCGCACCACGTCCATCTCGTCGTAGTCCTGCAGCCCCGCCTCCTGCATGAACCGGACGATGTCCTGCACAGAGAACGCGCGGCCGAGGAGCGTGCCGTCGATACGCACGCGCCGGCCGCCCTCTTCGTCGGGCGGGTATACGACCGCGCGTGACTGGCTCATGCAGACCAGGGTGCGCGGCAGCCGGGAGCCCCGCACCCCGGAGTGCTCCTCCCTCGCGCTGCTACTCCGGAGTGCCGAGTTCGTCCCGGGGCCGGCAGTGGGTGCAGGCCCGGATCCCGTCCGCGAGGGCCTGCCGCGCCTCACCCTCGGTCACCGCCCGGCGGCGCTTGCCTGCGGCGTGGCAGTCGCCGCGGTGGACCTCGATGGGCGGGCCGCCCTGCCCGATCCCTCGCTCAATGATCCAGTCCGGCGCCGGGGGCCGTGCTCGCTCGCCCTGGAGCCGTTCGGCCTCGCGCCGCTCCTCAGCCGCGATCCAGCCGCGCGTGCGCTCCAGGTTGCCCCGTTGCACACGCTCCAGGAAGCGCAGCATGTCGAGGCGGGAAGGCGGAGCGGGATCGTTCATGCGTTCGAGTCTAACGAGCGGTGCTCACTCGACTGGATCTTCGCTCGCGTGCCGGACTGCCTTCTTGGTCTCCATCTCGACCTCGTGCCGCGGCTGCCCGGTCTCCGTGGCGTGGGCGGTGACGGCCGCCTGGAAGCGTTCGGCCGCGTCGCCCCAGCGGCGCCACTGCGCCGCGTACTCCTCGCCGTCGAGGCCCGCGAGTCGCGCGCGCTCCTCTTCGGCGGAACGTTCCAGCATGATCAGTTCGTCGGTGATGTCAGCCACGAACGGATCTTAGGCGGGCAGCAGAAGAGCTGCCGACCGCCCCGTTCGCCGCGAACGGGGCGGGGCCCGGGGCGGGCAGAGCCCCGTGCGTGGGGGTAGGGACGTCTTGGCGTCCTTCACCGCTGGGCAGGCATTTGGGGGTTGGTCGTGCCGGACAAGCGTGCGCGGGGATATCAGCCGTCGTGGCGGCCACGGCCACCGACGGTGGAGTTGCTGGCCGCGGTCGATGTGATTCTGCTGCGCTACCGCGAGCTGCTGCCGATGTCGTTGCGTCAGCTCTTCTACGCGCTGGTGTCGGATGGCGTGCTGGCCAAGTCGGAGCGTGCCTACCGGCGGCTGGGTGAGGTCGTGGGGATGGGCCGACGCTCGGGACGTATCCCGTGGGAGGCGATCCGCGACGACTCCGGAAGCTGCCGCGAGCCGGTGCCCGCGTTCACCGGCCCCGACGACCGCGACATCCTCGTCGACGACGAGACGCTCTTCGACTTCTACGACCAGCGGGTGCCCGCGGACGTCGTGTCGGGCGCGCACTTCGACTCC
>NZ_JBEYZK010000074.1:0-2360 GCF_040646035.1 Streptomyces sp. NPDC046465 | reverse complement strand
ACTCTTACCAAAAACCTTATTTCTAATCCCAGGAGTTGGTTATCAAGGAGGAGATGTGAAACTATTAGACGCAGCGTTTGATAATAATGGTTTAGGAGCCATCATAACATGTTCAAGAGCAATTGATTATGCTTATAAAGATACAGGTTTATCAGAGCAAGAAGTAAAGAATTCTATTTTAGAGGCAGTTGACTATTATAATGGATTAATAAATAAAGCTTTGATAAAATCTAAAAAGGTTTATTGGGAGAGGGAGAAAAATTGAAAAAAATATATTAGAGTCAATTTTAATAAAAAATGAAGTTGCTCTTAAAGAAGTTATCACAAAAATAGACTCCCCCTCTTCAAATAATGATGTAGGAACGCTTTTTTATACATCATTTTTTGAAAATTTAGGTAATAAAAATTCTGATATTGACATTTATGGACCAATGTCAAATATTTAGACACAAAATGAGCTATATTTTCTTAAAATAATTTTCTTCTTTCTGATTTGGAGTTAAACCCTTGTTGGCGGAATGAGGATTATAATTGTTATAAAATTGTTCGATGTATTCAAAGCAAGAGAGTTGAACTTCTTAAATGGAGTGATAAGTTCATAATTACATTAACGCAAAAAAATATGTTCAAACTTTGACCGAAGACGAAGTTAAAAATTTGTGTTTTGAAGTCAAAGATTTATACGAAGAGGTCTTAAAAGAATTTGAAATTAAGCTCTAATTTTTTTCAAAAAGGGGGATTGGGGGACACCACCAAAAATAAAAATATTCGTCTGAAACGAACAAAAATAAAATTGGAAATTTTAGCTTTTGTGAGTGAAAGATGAATTATTTTTACTGTACTTGTGTACACAAGTACGAAGTTCACTAAAGACACTAACCCCCTATTTTGGGCTTTTAGAGTTGACAGTAGTTTGAAAGGTTGACAAGATGAAAAAAATCAAAAATCGTGAGCGAAGTATACAGAAAAAATTCTTCGTAAATGAAAAAGAGAACGAAAGAATTAAATTGATAATGAAAGAAACTGGTATCACTAATTTTTCTATTTTTGCTAGACGAGCCTGTTGCAATAAAGAGATTTTTTCTATTGATTTTTCAGAATATAAAAATATTATTTCTGAAATTTCTGCGACAAAATCTGAACTAAAACGTATCGGAAATAATATCAATCAAATTGCTAAACATTTAAACGAAAATAAAAATAATCAGACAAAAGAATGGATGTCTGATTATCAAAAGCAATTAGAAAATTTGGAAGAAAAAATTCAAGAAGTGGTTCATTTTATTTCAGAGGGGGAGTAAAAATGACAGTGAGTTATATGCCAAAACAATCGAACGGAACAGTTCATTCTTCAACAGTTGTGAGCTGTTTTTTGAATGCTGATGAATAGTGAGATTAGAGCAGGTCATAAATAAGGGTCATATTTAAAAGCTAAAATTGTACGTTTTAGTCAATTACATACAAGGGTTCTGTTGCAAAGTTTTAAATCTACTATCAAATAAGGTAGAATAATAGAAAAAGATAGCAGGAGGAATGACGATGAATCATTTTAAAGAAAAGCAATTTCAGCAGGATGTGATTATTGTAGCCGTGGGCTACTATCTTCGTTATAACCTTAGCTATCGTGAAGTTCAAGAAATCTTATATGATCGTGGCATTAACGTTTCTCATACGACGATTTATCGTTGGGTACAAGAATATGGCAAACTACTCTATCAAATTTGGAAAAAGAAAAATAAAAAATCCTTTTATTCATGGAAAATGGATGAAACGTACATCAAAATTAAAGGAAAATGGCATTATTTGTATCGAGCCATCGATGCAGATGGTTTAACCTTGGATATTTGGTTACGTAAAAAACGGGACACACAAGCAGCCTATGCTTTTCTTAAGCGGTTAGTGAAGCAGTTTGATGAACCGAAGGTTGTAGTCACAGATAAAGCCCCCTCTATTACAAGTGCCTTTAAGAAACTAAAAGAATACGGCTTTTATCAAGGGACAGAACATCGTACCATTAAATACCTGAATAATTTGATTGAACAAGACCATCGTCCAGTAAAGAGACGCAATAAATTCTATCGAAGTTTACGCACTGCCTCACCCACGATTAAAGGCATGGAAGCCATTCGAGGATTATATAAGAAAACCCGAAAAGAAGGCACTCTCTTCGGCTTTTCGGTGTCTACTGAAATCAAGGTATTAATGGGAATAACAGCCTAAGATATTTGGAGTTCAGAGCGGGCGTGTTTGATTTTCAAACTTTTCAACAGAACCGGATTAGAGACTAAATCCAGATACTATGTCAGCGCCGAGGTCGCGACCGTGGCGCTCGCCTGGCTGGCCGCCCAGCCCACCGTCGC
>NZ_JBEYZK010000073.1:0-2930 GCF_040646035.1 Streptomyces sp. NPDC046465 | reverse complement strand
GTCAAGCCGCAGGTGCACACCTGGACCTACCCCGACGGGAAGGTCCTGATCGTGCTGTCCGAGGGCCGCCTGTTGAACCTGGGCAACGCCACCGGCCACCCCTCGTTCGTGATGTCCAACTCCTTCGCGGACCAGACGCTGGCCCAGATCGAGCTGTTCACCAAGCAGCAGGAGTACCCCACCGACGTCTACGTGCTGCCCAAGCACCTGGACGAGAAGGTCGCCCGCCTGCACCTGGATGCCCTGGGCGTGAAGCTGACCACGCTCAGCGCCGAGCAGGCCGCCTACATCGGCGTCGACGTGAGGGGCCCCTACAAGCCCGAGCACTACCGCTACTGACCCCGCCCCGCAGGAGGACGACGTGCCCGACCGCCACGAGGAGGACAACAGGCCGCCCGGGGAGGCCGCCCGCGCCGCGCCGCGCACCCCGCCGCTCCGGCTCGCCGGCATCGACGAGGACGACACCTGGGAGCCCAACGTCGTGCGCGGCATCGACTGACCCGCCCCCCGCCCCCCGCCCCCGTCCGGCTCCAGCCGCGGTCAAGCGGACGGCGAGCGGGGCGGGGCCACCATGGCGCCCAGCACCCCCACCACCCCGTCCCACCCAGGACGTCCCCCCAGGACGTCCCACCCAGGAGGAGAGATGACCGAGGCCGCACCACGCCCCACCGCCCTGAGCGAGATCGGGGACGCCCTCGCCCAGGCCGGGGCGGCATCCCTGACCGGAGAACGCGCCCGGCTCGCCGAAGGCCTCCTGCGGGCGGCCCTGTCCAAATGGGAGGACCCCCAGGCCCGCCCGCAGCTGCTCGGCGCCTTCAGCGCCGTCTTCGCCGGCGAGGACGGCGCGGCCCAGATGCGCGACTTCATGTCCAAGCAGATCTTCCGCCAGCTCGCCGACTCCCTGGCGGAGCCGGCCAAGGACTTCGACGAGGTCGCCCGCGCCCTGGGCGTCCCGGCCATGAACATCAACGCCGCCCAGGCCCAGGTCTGGGGCGTGGCCGTCCTGCGCTACGTCGTCAAGCTGGAACCGATCGCCTCGGCCTCGGTGGACGAGGTCGTCGCCACGGTCGCCCCCACCATCCAGCGCTACCTGGTCGGCTGACGACGCCGCGCCCCCCGCCCGGATTCCGGAACGGAACCGTCCCTCACATTCCGGCGGCCCATTTCGTCGTACTGGATGAGGCGGACACGTCCCCGCGATCCGGCGGGGCCCACGGCTCACCGACGCCGGCCAACAAGTCCGCGCGGACGGCCTTTTCGGGTCGCACTTATTCGGAGGAAGCAAACAGGCCATGAGTACTCTCGACAAAGAGTCCCCGGACGGGGCGGGAAACGCCGTCGCCGCGTCCGACCCGAGGCGATGGAAAGCACTGGGCGTCCTGGCCGCGATTCAGTTCATGCTCGTCATGGATGTCACGATCGTGCTCGTCGCTCTCCCCGAGATCGACAACGACCTGACCTTCAGCTCCGACGGCGACCTCGCCTGGGTGCTCAACGGCTACGTGCTGATGGCCGGCGGCTTCCTCCTCCTGGGCGGACGGCTGGCCGACATGTTCGGCCGCCGCAAGATCTTCATGATCGGCGTGATCTGCTTCGGCGTCGCCTCGGCCACCTGCGGCGCCGCGATGTCCTCCGGCATGCTCGTCTCCAGCCGCTTCGTCCAGGGCCTGGGCGAAGCCCTGTGCGGCCCGGCCGCGCTCGGCATGATCCCCATCCTCTTCCCCGACGCCCGGGAGCGGATGAAGGCCCTGGGCGTCTGGGGCGGCACCGCCGCCCTGGGCGGCGTGATCGGCTCGGTCGTCTCCGGCGCGCTCACCGAGTGGATCGACTGGCGCTGGATCTTCTACATCAACATCCCCATCGCCATCGCCGCGCTCATCCTGGTGCCCCGGGTCATGCCCGAGAGCCGCATGGAACGCGAGGGCCGCAGCGTCGACGTCGCCGGCGCCATCGGCATCACCGGCGGCCTGGTCGCCGTCGTCTACGGCCTGATCAAGGCCGCCGACCACACATGGGGCTCCTCCACCGTGCTGGTCCCGCTGCTCGCCGGCATCGGCGTGCTGCTGCTGACCGCCCTCTGGGAGACCCGCGTCTCCGACCCGATGGTGCCCATCCGCTTCTTCACCAACCGCACCCGGGTCACCTCCAACGTCGTGACCCTGGCCCTGCTCGCCAGCTTCCACTGCTACGCCTTCCTGCTCATCATCTACATGCAGAAGGTCCTCCTGTACACGCCGATCAAGGCGGGCATGGCGGTCGTGCCGCTGGCCTTCGCGATGGGCGCCGGCATGGGCGCCGCCTCCGCGCTGATGCCCCGCATCGGCGTCAAGGCCGTGCTGGCCATCGGCTTCGGCGGCGCCGCCGTGGGCCTGTTCGTCGCCAGCTCCCTGGAGGCCGACTCCTCCTACGTCGGCGGCGTCCTGCCCGGCATGCTCGTCTTCGGCATCTTCAGCGCCATGTGCTACCCCGCCCTGGTCAACGGCGCGCTCTACCAGGTCACCGGCAAGGACTCCGGCCTGGCCTCCGGCGTGCAGACCGCCATGCAGCAGATCGGCGGCGCGCTCGGCCTGGCCACCCTGGTCCCCGTCGCCATCCGCTACACCACCGACCACATCGGCGACGGCGTCCTGCCCACCGTCGCCCAGTCCGACGGCGCCTCGCGGGCCTTCCGCGTGGGCGCCATCCTGGTGGCCGTCGCGGCCGCCCTGGTCATCGCGCTGATGCAGAAGGTCGACGCCATCCCGCGCAACGTGCTCGCCGAGGCCGACGCCGAGCCCACCGAGGACAGCGTGACGGCCCAGCCCACCACCACCGGCGCCGCCTCGTAACACCACCCCGCAAGCGCACACCCACGTGCGTTGCCCGCCCGCGTGCGCGAGGCTCAGCGCACCCGGGCCCGCAGCCCGCCCGCACCGCCCCCGGGGACGCAC
>NZ_JBEYZK010000072.1:0-3496 GCF_040646035.1 Streptomyces sp. NPDC046465 | reverse complement strand
CCCCGTTTTCAATGGGCGCGGGCCGTCGGTGTTGAAGTGTCACAGCAGCTTTGAGTACTGCTGTTTCAGCGCTTTCCCGGTTTCAGTGTCGGAGGCTGTACGGTCCGGGCGGAATTCCACGGTGCGGTGCGGGGCGCGGGATCCCTTTTTCCAGTGGGAGCCGCCAACCGCGATATACAGGCGGGCCGACTGATAGCGGTCATTGATCGGAACCTGAATTTCCAATCGAATCGGCCCGTGCATTTGCTTCTTCTTGACGAGTGAGCGCTCTTCTTTCGCGGTCTCTTTCCCTGAGTCGATGCGGGCAAATTTCGCTTTCTCTTCCGATTTGATCCAGGCCGACAGAATCACAGATTTGCCGTCCTTACTCCACGTTGCGACAGTTTCGGTCTTCACTCCGTCGATATTCAGGTCGACGGCGGAAACCCCCTTGTATGCGGCGGCTTTCGCATCGTGTTCCTGACGCTCTTCCTTTTCGTCGCCGTTCTGCCACACGGTGACCACAGCGAGGGCCAGGGCGGCGACCACGGCCACGTAGGGCCAGGTGCGGCGGCGCGGTCGCGCGGCGGATTCGTCGGCAGAATTCACCGGTGCCGGAGATGCGGGTGGAAATGGTTGCTGGTGACCTCCCGGCGGCGTGCCGTTATTGGTCTCCTCTTCCCACCAATTGACTTCTTCGCCCATGCGGATGACGGTAGCGCGCAGTTGGGCGGCCTGGTCGCCCTTTCCGCTGAGTTCGGCCACTTTGGCCCGCGTCGACAGCCACGACACAGCCTCGGAGGAGTTGATGCCGTAGTTGGTGATGTCTTCCCGCTCGCCTACGGCGGCGACGTTCGCGGCTTCGTTGAGCCGCCCTTCCATCGCGGCCCGGATGACCGCTTGGTGCCGGGTGTCGGCGGGGTAGCAGGTATCGATGGTGTTCGGAGGCATCTCCCAGTCCCAGCCGCAGCCGTCTTCCTCAACGTCGAGCTCGAGCGGGAAGGCCTCGCTCTCCTCTTCGTCGTCGTCCTTGGCCAGGGCCACCGGGGTCGTCGGTGCGGCTTCAGCTTCGGTTCCGGAGGCGGCCTGCTGCGCCCTGCGGCGGCGGGTGGACGTGTCGGTGAGCGTGAGTTCGTCGTCGCTCAGGATGGTCTGGATGATGTCGACGTAGTGCGGGCCCACTCGCCACACGGCTTGTCCGGGATCCAGGTTGGGGATCTCCTCGATGGCCCATGCGGGCAGGCCCAGGATCGCGCCGACGATCGCGGCCTCTTCCGGTCCCAGTCGCCCTACGTGGACGACTTCGCACAGACGGGCTAGGTCCTGTGCCCGTCCGTCTCCGAGGTCGGAAATCGTGTGCATGAGCACGTCCAAGCTCAACCCGGCCTTGCGGCTGTTCTTCAGCAGGCGCTGAATCAGTTCGCTCGTGGCCGGAGAGAGGAGAATTTGCCAGGCCTCTTCCAGCACCAGGTGCCGATGCACGGCGGTCGACTGGCGCAGCCACACGTGCTCGGCCCAGCACGACACGGCGGCCATCAGCGAGGGGATGGCCGCGCTGTTGCGGTCCAGCCGGGAGAAATCGAACGAGATGATCGGCAGGTCCGTCTCGGGCAGATCCGCGCCCTGCCCGTCGAACAGCCCGCGCAACGAACCCTCGGTATAGCGGCTCAGGGCGATAGCCACTCCCTCGCCCCATCCGGCCAGTTTCTCGGCCGGCCACCGACCGTTCTCAGGGTGCACCAGGGCATCGACCAGGCCGGGCAGGTGGCTGGCCTTGGGGTGGGTGAGTGCGTGCTGCAGCGCGTGGGTGGACTGCGGGGTGAGCGCGCCGGGTTCTACGGCGGCAATCAGCGACCGGAGCAGCTGCTCGCGGACCCCTGGCGAGAACAGGTCGGAGCAGGGGTTGAGCGTGAATCGGCTGGCGTCGATGACCCGCCCGTTCAGGGAGCGGGTGAGTGAGGCCCATTCACCGTCGGCGTCTTCGCCGAAGCTGTCGATGACGACGGCCTGGTGGTCGTGGTGGAGGATCTCGCGGTGGATCCGTGCCTTGCCCGTCGTGGACTTCCCGCTGCCCAAGCCGCCCATGCCGAGCGTGTTCGTGGACGGCAGGATCGCGGCGTCGGTGAGGACGGGGGACAGGTGGAAGGCCCGCCCATCGAGCAGAGAGCGTCCGATGGGGACGCCGGGGAAATCGGTGAGGGAGGCGACCAGAGGAGCGGTGATCGCGGCGTGGCTGGTGGGCAGACGGATCATCAGAGGATCGCCCCTTTCCGGGTGCGGGCTCCGTGCGGGGAGGTCATCACGTGGGCGCGGTGCTGCTGACCGGCGAGCCATTCGAGATCGATCCGGTATCGGTCGGCGGTCAGTGAGGTCTGCCGACGGGCGGCGTTGACGCTCTCGGGGCTGTCGCCCCACACCGTGAGGTAGGCGTCGATGTCCACCAGGGTGGCGCCCTGGACGAGCGCTTCACGCCGGGTGTCGCCCGCGAGGCTCTGCGACTCGGCCTTGATCTTGTCCGTGGTGAATGCTCCGCTGGCGGCGTCCGCCCACTTGGCGGACGTGCGGGACTGACGCGCGGTCAGCGGCCGGTACAGGACGGCCATGGCGCGCTCGGGGGCGGTGTCGCGGTCCTTGTCCCGGGGCGTGCCCAACAGCAGACGCGGCATCAGGTCGCCGTCGGTCTCGGCGGGCCATCCGGTGATACGCGCGGTGGCGGCGTACCGGCCCCCCTCCAGTTCGACCCAGCCGGGGCCGCGCTCGGTCACGACCGGAATCGGGTCCGGGTCCACTGGGATCAACAGCCCCAGGGTGGCGAACTCCCCCTCGATGGTGTCCAGGATGCGATCGGAGGAGCCGACGTTCTTGGGGACGTGCACGGAGATCGTCTGTGTGTGGGTGGTGCTGTCGACGGTCGCGGCGTGGTGTGTGACGTGGATCTGGATTCCCGAGGTGCGCGCCTGCCCGCCGACGAACGTCAGCGCGCGGGCGAACGCGCCGTGAAATGCGTTCCGGCGTGCGGGGTCCTGCATGGTGCCGTGCTCCGGGTACAGCGCCCACGTCATGGTGGCGCCGGGCGCGGTGGTCATGGAGCGGGGCACGGTGTGCTCACGCAGACGCCGGTAGCCCACCGCCGCCCACCGGCCGATCGAGCGCGGCCCCGGCGCCAGGTTGAGCAGTGCCGCGCTCGCGCCCACCGCGGCGAACGTCCACACGGGCGGGGGGGTGAGTATGGCGGATGCGAGAACGGCGGATGCTGCCCCGGCGTTCACTTTTGTCAGCAGGATTTCGGTAGGGCTCAGTCCGCGCTGCAGGGCGGGGACACGGTAGCCGGGTGTCAGGGAATACACGGGAGACCTCCTCGGGACACGGCCGACCGATCAAGCGCGGCCCGGCACGGCAGGTGGGACAAAGACGGTCGAGAGCAGGGCGGATGGTGAAGCGCCGCCTGGTCCTGTGTATCGTCGTGGGCCGCAGCGGGGCGGCGACGACGACCACCCGGACCACGACGTACGAGGGG
>NZ_JBEYZK010000071.1:0-3631 GCF_040646035.1 Streptomyces sp. NPDC046465 | reverse complement strand
CCCCGCTCGGTCAGATCCTCGTAGAACCCGGTGATGTCCACCGGCTCGGCACCCGCAGGCGGCCACTGCCCGAAGTCATAACGCGCCCCGGCCCCAGCCGAAGCAACCGGAGCGACGGGAGCAACCGGCGACAGCACACCGGACGCATGCCGCGTCCACTCCTGACCGCCCTGACCGCCACCCTCGACGACATCACCCCGCGAGGAGTACACACCGACGGAACGACGGCCCTGCTCGTCCTCGCCGCCCACGGCGACCTGGACGCGTACCGAGCCCTCCTCGGGAAGTACCAGCGGCGCGTCGATGACCAGCTCGTCGAGGACCCCGCAGCCGAACTCGTCACCGGCACGGATCGCCAGGTCGACATAGGCCGCGCCCGGAATCAGCACCACACCCTGAACGGCGTGGTCGGCGAGCCAGGGGTGCGTGCGCAGCGACAGACGAGACGTGTAGAGCAGCCCGCCCGTCGACGGTACGTCGACCTTCGCGCCGAGCAGCGGGTGACCGGCGGCCGACAGGCCGAGGGACGTGGCGTCCGACGGGGCACCCACCGTACGAAGCCAGTAGTGCTCCTGGTCGAACGCGTACGTCGGCAGTGCCACGCGCGGCCCGTCCACGGCCTCGGTGGACACGGCCCCGGTGGGCAGAGCCGCGGTCCAGTCGACGTCGGCGCCGCGGACGAACGCCTCCGCGAGGGAGCCGAGCAGTGTCTGCGCTTCGTCGCGCCCGTCGCGCATCGCAGCTACGCACACGGCATCCGCCGCCTGAGGCGATTCCGAGGTCAGCTCCCGGACGAGTCCGGTCAGTACCGCACCCGGGCCCAGCTCGAGGAACACCTGCCCGCCATGGTCCAGCGCGGCCTGCGCGCCCGCGGCGAAGAGAACGGGGCGGCGCACATGCTCGACCCAGTAGTCCGCCGTCCGCATCAGGTCATCCTCGACGACCTGACCGGTCACGTTCGATACCACGGGGATGTTCGCGGGCTGCCACTCCACGGCGGCCAGCTCGGCCGCGAACTCATCCAGCATCGCGTCCATCCGGGCGGAGTGGAACGCGTGCGACACCGCGAGCCGCTTGACCTTGCGGCCCGCTGCCCGGAGCGTGTCGGCGAGTTCGAGTACCGGGGTCTCGTCGCCGGAAAGCACCACGGACGCGGGGCCGTTGACGGCGGCGATGTCCACGCCGTCCGTCAGCAGAGCGCGGACCTCGTCCTCGCCCGCTGCCACGGCGACCATGGCGCCGCCGGTCGGCAGGGGCTGCATCAGCCTGCCGCGGGCCGCGACCAGGGTCGCCGCATCCTTGAGGGACAGCATTCCGGCCGCGTGTGCGGCACTGATCTCACCGATCGAGTGCCCCATTACGACGTCGGGGCGTACCCCCCACGACGCGACGAGGCGGAACAGCGCGGTCTCCACGGCGAACAGCGCGGCCTGCGTGTACACCGTCTGGTCGAGCAGCTGTGCCTCGGTGCTTCCCTCGGTGGCGAAGACGAGTTCACGGATGGGACGGGACACCCAGCCCGCCAGGCGGTCGTCGAGTTCGGCGCACACCTCGTCGAGGGCGGCAGCGAACACCGGGTAGCGGTCGTACAGTTCGCGTCCCATACCGGCGCGCTGCGCACCCTGGCCGGGGAACACAACGACGAGCTTTCCGGTGCCGGTACGGGTGCCGGCCGTCGCGCCGGGGCCGGGCTCGCCGTTGGCCAGCGTCCGGAGGCGTACGAGAAGTTCCTCTCGGCTTGCGGCCACGACCACGGCGCGGTCGGTGTGGAGTGCACGGTCGGACAGGAGCGATGCGGCGATACCGGCCAGCGGGATGTTCTCGTTGGTCTCGACGTACGTGGCGAGGCGTTGTGCCTGACCGGCCAGCGCGCCCGCGCTCTTGGCCGACACCACGAACGGCAGCGGTGCTTCGTCGTCCACGAGGAGGGGCTCCGCCGCGTGGTCCGCGGAGGGCTCCTGCGGTGCCTGTTCGAGGATGAGGTGGGCGTTGGTGCCGCTGACGCCGAAGGAGGAGATGCCCGCGCGGCGGGGGTGTTCGGTCTCGGGCCAGGGGCGTGCTTCGGTGAGCAGTTCCACCGCGCCTGCCGTCCAGTCGACCTGTGACGTCGGCTCGTCGACGTGGAGGGTGGCGGGCAGGACGCCGTGCTGCATCGACTCGACCATCTTGATGACGCTCGCGACGCCCGCGGCGGCCTGGGCATGCCCGATGTTCGACTTCAGCGAGCCGAGCCAGAGGGGCTGGTTCTCGGCGCGGTCCTGGCCGTAGGTGGCAAGGAGTGCCTGGGCCTCGATCGGGTCGCCCAGCGTCGTACCCGTGCCGTGTGCCTCGACCATGTCGATGTCGGAGGTGGTCAGGCGGGCGTTGGCGAGGGCCTTGCGGATGACTCGCTGCTGTGCGGGGCCGTTCGGGGCGGTGAGTCCGTTGGACGCGCCGTCCTGGTTGATCGCCGAGCCGCGGACGACGGCGAGGACCGTGTGCCCGTTCTTGCGCGCCTCGGAAAGCCGCTCAAGGAGTACGACACCGACGCCCTCGGAGAGCACGGTGCCGTCGGCGGTGGAGGAGAACGCCTTGATACGGCCGTCGGCGGCCAGACCGCGCTGACGCGAGAAGCCGAGCACACCGGCAGGCGAACCCATGACGGCCACACCACCGGCGAGGGCCATGGTGCATTCGCCCTGGCGCAGCGCCTGCGCGGCCAGGTGGATCGCCACGAGCGAGGACGAGCAGGCCGTGTCGACGGTCACCGCAGGACCCTCGAACCCGAAGACGTACGAGACGCGGCCCGAGGCCACGCTGCCCGCGATGGCCGTCGTCGCGAAGCCCTCGAACTCCTCGGGCACCTGCTCCAGCGCGCCGAGGTAGTCGTGAATGGAGACCCCGGAGAAGACACCGATGTTGGAACCCTGTGCCCGGGTCGGGTCGATGCCCGCGCGCTCGAACACTTCCCAGGAGGTTTCGAGGAGGAGGCGCTGCTGGGGGTCCATGGCGGTGGCTTCTCGGGGGGAGATGCCGAAGAAGCCGGCGTCGAACCGCCCGGCCTCGTGCAGGAATCCGCCTTGCTGCACGTACGAGGTGCCCGCCTGGTCGGGGTCGGAGGAGCCGAGGAGGCCGTCCAGATTCCAGCCGCGGTCGGTGGGGAAGTCGGACATGCCGTCGCGGCCTTCGCTGACCATCTGCCACAGGTCCTCGGGGCCCGCGACGCCGCCGGGCAGGCGGCAGGCCATGCCGACGATGGCGATGGGGTCGTCGTCGGTGGCGGTAGCGAGGGCCGGGGTGTTGATGGCCGCGGTGGCGGGGGTGGTGGTCTGTCCGCTGAGTTCGTCGCGGAGGTGGCGCGCGAGTGCCTTGGGGGTGGGGTAGTCGAAGATCAGCGTGGCGGGGAGCTTGACGCTGGTCGCGGTGCTGAGTCGGTTACGGAGTTCAACCGCCGTCAGCGAGTCGAAGCCGAGATCACTGAAGCCGCGGCCGTCCCTGGACAGGTCGCCGACGTCGACACCGAGGACGTCCATGGCCTCGCCACCGATGATGTCGATCAGGAGTTTTTCCTGGTCGGTGGGGGTGAGGGTGGTGAGTTGGTGGGTGAGGTTGTTGTGGTGGTGGGTGGTGTGGGCGGTGGGTCGGGTGGGGT
>NZ_JBEYZK010000070.1:0-3849 GCF_040646035.1 Streptomyces sp. NPDC046465 | reverse complement strand
TTCGTGTCCGACTTCCTCGGTGCCTTTCCGGTTCCCGCTCCGGCCTTTCGGCTTTCGCGTTTCCCTTTCCGGCGGTTCCGACTTTATCAGAAGTTTTCGGCCGGGCTTACCGGCTTCGGATTCCGATTGATCGGGGGTGGCTTCTCGCGTTGATGAAATTCGAGAAGCAGGAAGACATTAACTGCCTCCACCGGACTTGTCCAGTTCTAGGCAACTGTTCGAATCTACCTCCCCGGTCCTTCCGTGTCAACGGCTTTTCCGGGGCGAGAAGGAGACTAGCAGGTTGGCGGGGTCGGACGCACATCACGCTGCGAGCGGGACCGACGCACTGCGTTCTTGCTGGTCAACGTCGCCTGTGGCGCCTGCGCGGACCGCTCTGCCGCCCAGGACGTAGACGTACGCGAGGAAGGTCAGTTCGGCGCCGATACCGATGGCGATGCGCGCCCACGTGGGGAGGCCCGAGGGGGTGACGAAGCCTTCGATGGCGCCCGAGACGAAGAGGACCAGGGCCAGGCCGATGGCCATGCCGAGGGCTGCGCGGCCTTCTTCTGCCAGGGCGGTGCGGCGGGTGCGGGGGCCCGGGTCGATGACGGTCCAGCCGAGGCGCAGGCCCGTGCCCGCCGCCACGAAGACGGCGGTCAGCTCCAGGAGGCCGTGCGGCAGGACCAGGCCGAGGAAGGTGTCCAGGCGGCCGGCCGAGGACATCAGACCTGCGCCGACGCCGAGGTTGAGCATGTTCTGGAAGAGGATCCAGAGGACGGGGAAGCAGAGGAAGGCGCCGAGGACGAGGCACATCGCGGCTGCCTGAGCATTGTTCGTCCAGACCTGGGCGGCGAAGGAGGTCGCGGGATGACTCGAGTAGTACGTCTCGTACTCGCCGCCCGGCCGGGTCATCTCGCGGAGTTCACCCGGAGCCGCGATCGAGGACTGGACCTCGGGGTGGGTGGCGATCCACCAGCCGATGATCGCGGCCAGGACCGTCGAGAGCAGGGCGGTGGGGATCCACCAGCGGCGGGATCGGTAGACCGCTGCGGGGAAGCCGTGCGTCAGGAAGCGGGTCACGTCGCGCCAGGAAGCGCGGCGGGTGCCGGTCACGACGCTGCGCGCGCGTGCCACCAGGTGCGTGAGGCGGCCGGTGAGCTGCGGGTCCGGGGCGCTGGACTGGATCAGGGAGAGGTGGGTGGCGGTGCGTTGGTAAAGGGCTACGAGTTCGTCGGCCTCGGCGCCGGTGAGGTGGCGCTGGCGGCGCAGCAGGGCGTCCAGTCGGTCCCACTCGGCTCGGTGGGCGGACACGAAGACGTCGAGGTCCATCGGTTGACTGCTCCTCGTACTGCGGCGCGTGACTGCTCAGCTTGGCAGACTGGCCAGTCCTACGGCAGGGCAGGGAAGGGCGGCGGGCGTGAGTGAGCTTGTGACGGGTGAGGCGGTGGCGCTGGAGTTGCGTCCCGCGAAGCTGCCGAGCCGGGCACTGTCCGTACTGATCGACATGGCTGTGGCGTGGACCGTCTATCTCGTGGTCACCCTCGGCATCATCGCGTCGACTTCCTCGTTGGACGATGCCGCCACGGCGGCCCTCGCGGTCGCCACCTTCGTACTGATCCTGATCGGCGGGCCCGTCGCGGTGGAGACGCTCAGCCATGGGCGGTCGCTCGGGAAGATGGCGTGCGGGTTGCGGGTCGTGCGGGACGACGGGGGGCCGATCCGGTTCCGGCACGCGTTGGTGCGGGGTGCCGTCGGGGTCGTCGAGATTCTGCTGACGTTCGGGGTCGTCGCGTGTATCGCGTCGTTGGTGTCGGCGCGTGGGCGGCGGCTCGGGGATGTGTTCGCGGGGACGCTGGTCGTGCGGGAGCGGGTGCCCACGGGGCGGGCGGCGTTCGTTCCGCCGCCTCCGCCTTGGCTCGCGGGGCAGTTCTCCGAGCTGGATCTGTCGGGGGTGCCCGAAGGGCTCTGGCTGGCGATCCGCCAGTACCTCACGCGGATGGGGCAGCTGGATCCGCAGGTGGGCGGGGCCATGGCCGAGCGGCTCACCGGTGATCTGGTGGAGCTGACAGGGGCTCCCGTGCCGTACGGGGTTCCTCCGGCCGCGTATTTGGCGGCTGTCATGCATGAGCGGCAGGCGCGGGACGCGCGGCGGGCCTTTGGTGGCCCGGGCCCGGTCGAATCCGGGGGTGGGGTGGGGGCACCCATCCTTCACGGCCCTCCCGTCTCCCCCGTCTCTCCCGTCTCTCCCGTCTCTTCGGGGGGTTCAGGTGGTTCCGCTTACCCCGGTGCCGTTGAGTCCGGGGCCGCCGGACAGAGTGCTGAGCCCAATCCCCCGGCCACGGGGTTTGCGCCGCCGGCTTGAGCGGTGCCGTCGCCGGTTCGGTTCGGGTGAGGGCGCGCGCCGGGTGTCAGGTGAAGGTCGACGGTGGGGTTTCGAGGTGTTCGAGCTCGATGCCGGGGGCCGCGAGGACTACGTCGCCGGTGAGGTGGACGGCGTGCTGCTCGCCGGTGTCCAGGGCTGTGACCTGGTATTCGTCCACGGTCAGGGGGCCGTTGTCAGTGGCGTGTGCTTCGCTTTTCAGCAGGGTCCAGGACTGGTCGAGGGTGCGGGGGGCGAGGACCGGGTCCGTGAAGGCGACCAGGCGGAGTCGGGTCGCGGGGGAAGCGGGGGTCAGGCGCAGGAGCCGGGCCGTCGCGATGAGGAAGGCGGGGGATGTGCCGGTGAAGGCGTGGGCGGGGGCGTTGTCTTCGGTGGCGTGGGTGCCGGAGGGGTCGGTGGGGTCGGTGCGGACCCAGGTGACGCCGTTGAGGGCGCCGGCGCGTACCTGCCAGTCGCCTGCGTGGAGTTCGAGGCGGATGGGGCGGCCGCGGTCGTCGAGCGCGAGGTCGACGGAGCCCGCGGGGGTGCCCGAGGGGGTGGTTCGCTGGGAGACGTAGCGCCAGCCGGAGGGGCCGGGGGCGCAGTGGAAGTGTTCTTCACCGAGGGGGGTGTGGTCGTGCGGGTCGTGGAGCGAATAGCGGCCGCGGGGCATGGGCTTGGGTCCTGGTCCTCGGGTGGGTATGTGCGATGAGTCCGGCCTGTCTGACGCGCTGGGCCAGCCTGTCTGAGTGGGTCCGGCCTTGTCCGACGCGGTGGGCCGGGCTTGTCCGGCCTCACGAGCTGTGACGGCGCGCGAGCTGTGACGGGGCGCGAGCTGTGACGGGTTCGCTGGGCGTGGGCTCAAAGGGGCAGGCCCCCGCCGCGGGGGCGAGGGCCTGCTGAGGTGACGCTGACCTGCGGCCGGTTGGCCGTCGGGGTCAGTAGCGGTAGTGGTCGGGCTTGAAGGGGCCGTTCACATCGACGCCGATGTAGGCGGCCTGCTCGGCGCTGAGCGTGGTCAGCTTCACACCCAGGGCATCCAGGTGCAGGCGGGCCACCTTCTCGTCCAGGTGCTTGGGCAGCACGTAGACGTCGGTGGGGTACTCCTCCTGCTTGGTGAACAGCTCGATCTGGGCCAGCGTCTGGTCGGCGAAGGAGTTGGACATCACGAACGAGGGGTGCCCGGTGGCGTTGCCCAGGTTCAACAGGCGGCCCTCGGACAGCACGATCAGGACCTTCCCGTCGGGGTAGGTCCAGGTGTGCACCTGCGGCTTGACCTCGTCCTTGACGATGCCGGGCGTCTTCGCCAGACCGGCCATGTCGATCTCGTTGTCGAAGTGGCCGATGTTCCCGATGATCGCCTGGTGCTTCATCCTGGCCATGTCCGCGGCCATGATGATGTCCTTGTTGCCCGTCGTGGTGACGAAGATGTCGACCTGGCCGACGACCTCGTCCAGCGTGGTGACCTGGAAGCCGTCCATCGCCGCCTGCAGCGCGCAGATCGGGTC
>NZ_JBEYZK010000069.1:0-3865 GCF_040646035.1 Streptomyces sp. NPDC046465 | reverse complement strand
CTGCTAAGGGTGCGAGATGAGTCAGTTAACCCGGTTAATCGGCGGTTGGCGCGTTCTGCTCAAGGGCCAGTTTGTGCAGCAGGGCGTCGTACTTCTGAGGGTGCTGTTCTCGCAGGATCTTCATGAGGAGCTCTGTGCAGTGAGCGAAGATCTCAGGCTCCATCTTTCGGTTCATGTGATGGGCCATGAACGGGGCGTCGTGATACGGCAGCCGTGGCGGCTGCCCCGCCTGATCCCCCTCGAAGGTGTCTGCTGTACCGGGTGCCTCAGGACCAGCGGTCCGTTGCTCCTGAGGCGACCCGTCAATTGGATCGCTACCGTCCTCGCTCGTCTGCTGGGCCGGTAGACCCGGTGCAGCAGTGTCAGGCGAGGGCTTTGTCGGAGAGCTCAGGGGACGACGCGGCTTCCGGGGGGACTTAACCCGGTTAACTGCCTCCTCGGCTTCCTTGCGCTGATGCTCAGCAGGCAGTCCGCCGATGCGGCGGGCGTCTTTGACCGTGAGCTCACCGCCGACCTTCTCTTGCAGATCCGGGGGGAGCTTGAGCAACGCCAGCCGCTGCGACACCCACGCTGGCGTCTTGCCGAGACGCGACGCCACGATTTTCTGCTGCTTGTGTGTCTCCAGCAGCTGCTGGATGGCATGCGCCTGGTCGAGCGGTTCCACATCCTCACGGTGAATGTTGGCGATCAACGCCGACTCCAGAATGTCCGCAGCACTGGCCGCCAAGTCATCGTTGACGTAGATGTAGAGCGAATCGATACCGGCTAGGGCCGCTGCAGCAAGACGCCGGTTCCCGTCGATCACAACGTAGACAGCCTCACCCAGCGCGGTCTTCTGGTCCGGATGCACGGCGAGGAGGGCTGACCTGGTGACGACCGCGAGCGGTTGCAGCTGCCCTCGGTCCTTCAGCGAAGCCGCATTCTCGTCGAGGTTGGTCAGTGCCTCGCGCGGGTTGAACGGATTGTGGGCCAGGGCCGCCAGTTTCACCTTGGACGGATGTAGCCGAGTCCCCGTTCGCCGTGCCTCCTCCGCCTCTGCGGCGGCGGCGAGCTTGGCCTCTTGTGCCTCCTCCCAGGCGAGCATCTCGTGCTCGTCGTTAACGGCAGACGACTCGGCACCACTGAGCCCGTAGTGGCTGAGGATGTCGTTGCGGGTTGGCGTGCCCTCCGTCGGCTGCTCGCTCTGATAGCTGGGAACTTGGTCCTTTTTGCTTTTGCTCTTGCTCATGCCGCCAGCTCCCGTGCCATGCTGCGCAGTCCTTGGGCCAGCTCGCAGTCTGGTGCCCATTCAAGGAGCGGGGTGCTCCGGTCGGTTGCATCGCGCTGTTCCTTGAGGTCGCCAAAGATTTGGATTACGCCGGGGTTAGCGCGCTCCTCCCACTCCTCCTTCTTCTTCTGTACCGATGCACCGCGCCTTCCGTCGTAGGTGTTGACGACGAACCCCAGCTCGTCTACCTGGACCCTGGTCATGCTCATCAGCTGCTGCCGCTGCGTGTTGAACAGGTCGTATGCCTCGAAGGATGGTGTGTCTGCCCACACCGGCATGAGCACACCAGAGCGATCCGCCAGCTCACCCTCGCGCCGCTGCGCGTAGTGCATGGCGATGTCCATGGCCAGCCCCAGGCTCGGCGGACCGTCAAGGACGATGACGTCGTAGTCCTTCTCGATCGGCTCCAACGCGCGCGCCAGCGATTCTTCCCGGCCGGTGCGCATACTGCTCATCACGGCATCGAAGAGGAACGCATCGTGACAGGCCGGCAGCAGGTGGAGCCGCCCCGCGAAGCGCTCCTGAGGCAGCACCGCGAGGGATCGACGGATGTGCTTCCGTCCCTTACCGAGCATGTGTTCCAGGAGGCTCGCTCCACTGTCCATGGGGATCAGCTTCTGCCCGAGCCGCCGCGTCATGTGCCCCTGCGGGTCATAGTCGATCAGCAGGACTCGCAGGCCCAGTTCGGCGAAAGCCTGTGCCAGACCAGAGGCAACAAAGGTCTTGCCCACCCCACCCTTCTGGATAGCCACGAGGATGCGCTGCACGGGCTGGCTGATCAGCCGCTGCGTGAGGGACGGCTGTGCCATCAGCCAGCCGGTCACGGCCTGCGCGATTCCCTGCGTCTTCGCGATCCCGCGACGCTCGCACTCAGCTACAAAGCGGGAAACGCCCCCAGCGGGCAGGTAAGTCCCCCAGCTCTTCGCGCCCTTGACCTCGACGGCGGGAGAGTCGACACGCTCGTACCAGAGGCTCAGGGCATGTGCGGTTGCGTCGGTTACGTTCAGGCCGTGCTCCGTTGCGCGAATCTTCAGATCTCGCCGGAGTTCGGGCGTGAGGTTGACGATTAGTTTTTCGGGGGTCCCCCCGCCATGTGGAACTGTCATGGTGGGCAACTTACCAGCGACGTCAATGTGTAGAGGTGTGCGAAACGGACGGGACTGAGCCCGCTGAACGGTCATGGCTACCGACGTGAACCGCGTCGATGTCCGCGTCCTAGCCCAGCGGGATCTCGTCGTCGACGTCCCACGTGTAGTAGCCGCGCCCGGGAGACTGGTACTGGTTGACGAGATGGACGCGGTCGATCGTGACGTCGACGCGCGGCGGCCGCAGCGCCCGCAGTGCCCGGTTGAGTGCCCGGTCCGGGAAGTCGGCGCGCGCGTACGCCAGGGAGGCATGAGCCCAGAAGCGTTCTTCCCGGGCCCGGAGGGAGACGCCGGGCACTTTCCCGGCTGCGGTACGGGCGCGGTCGTTGAGCTGTGCCATGCCGTGCTCGGGGTAGACGGCGACGGTGACCGCGGTGACTCCGGGCCACACCGGACCCAGTTGGACCTGGAAGGGCTTCATCCCGGTCAGTTCGGCTCGGAGGGCTTCGCGGAGCTGGGTCGTCTGGTCGGTGTCGATGGTGTGGTGGATGCCTTGGACGGTGGAGTGCAGCCACTGCTCAGGGACCACCCCCAACCTGTCGCCGTACGCGCTGAGCAGTTCGTGGTGGGCGCGGGCGTACGCGCGGAACGCGGGGTGCTCGCTCAGCAGCACCAGGACGTGCGGGAAGGGCCCGCCGCCGGTCCAGATCCGGCTGGGTACGAAGAAGTTCTCCACAGCGGTTTCCTCAACTCGGACGTGGACCTACAGCGACTGTCGGGATGCGCATGAGGCCAGCCTGAGATCGAAATCTAGTCGCCCACCCCAGAGTTCTCCCGCCCGGGTACGCTCCGGCACATGTCTTCCGCTACGGTCCTCCTCCCCGGCCAGGCCGACTTGGCCCGACGGCTCAGGGCTGTCGACGACGATCCGCGCATCGTGGACCAGTTCCACGTGAAGCTGCTCCCCGCTGCGGGCCAGGAGTTGAGCGGGCCGGGCGTCGCCGTGGCGCTGAGCCTTGCGTTCGAGGAATACCGGCATGAGCAGGATCTGCCGTCAGCCGTCGCCGCGGCGCTCTTCCGCCAGCTCGCCGACTACGCGATGGCGATCGTCGACAACCCGGTCGTCCGACGCCAGGCACTGCAGATCATCAGCGCGGGCCTGCCACCGTCGTAACGTTAGCCCGCCCATCCGACGTCGAGGACCTCGACGACGTCGTACCTCGCTCGGCACGTGACCCAGCTCGCCGTCCCGAATGCCTCGGTCGGGTCCGTCCTGTCCGCGCCCGGAGCGTCGGTGACGGAGTCGATGATGGCGAGCACCTCCTCGTGCACGTCATCCGGTAGCGCTTCCATTACGGCGTCGGCCTGGCCTGTCAGCTCCACCCTGCGCATAGCGCCCCCTTCGCGATCGGCGGGGACGCCACGTTAGAGCGGGATGGGGGGCTCCGAACGGTGCTCGAAGGAGACCGGTACGAGCAGCCCCCGCGCGGAGTACGAATTGTTACGGTCCATG
>NZ_JBEYZK010000068.1:0-3996 GCF_040646035.1 Streptomyces sp. NPDC046465 | reverse complement strand
GCCCCGACCTTGGTGCGAGTAGATGAGACCAGCGGTCCGCAGCTCGGTGAGCGCCCGTTGGACGGTCCCGGGCGCCACGCCGTACTCCTCAGCCAGTTCTCGTGTGCTCGGCAGCTTCGCTCCGGCGGACAACCGACCGGAGCTGACCTTGTCACGGACACCTTGTACGACGCGTTGGTACGGCTGCATGGCCTCGCTGCTCATGAACGACATCGTAGGTCCACCCCCTCGACTTAGCTAGCTTCCCCAACTTCCCCAATGAAGTGCTTGACAGACGCCCAACTGTATCAGCTAAGTTATGCATGTCGACGAAGTGAGTTGATGCTTTCCCGGGTCTCCAGGCCCGACTCCTCCACCCGGAACCGCCCTTGGCGGCGCCGGATGCGGGAGCCGGAAGCGGCCTCGATCAACAGCACCCGCTCGGACAGGTAGCGCGTAGCGGCGACCTGAAAGCAAGCGGCTGTTCCTTCTCAATTGCATAGAGGACGCACCGCACCCTGCACACGGGGAGAGCGGCCGTCAGAACGATCAGGCAACTGCGATAAGCCGTAGGCCCTGCCGCGCGAACCAGATACGCACCTTCTCTTGTGCCGACCCACGCGGGCCGACACGGACTCGTCACGCGCCGGTGAAACAGGGGCAGAGATCGCGGGCCCCGGACCGGTTCGACTCCGGTTCGGGGCACGGCGTCGCTCAGACGACGCGACCCCCGGCACGGCGGTGCAACGCCATGTGTGCCGGGGGCCTCACGGACCAACCGCTTCAGGGAGTGATCCGTATGTCCATTCTCGCCTACGCCCCCACCGCCGGGGAGCGGCCCCCGCTGCCGAGTCGCCCGATCCCTCACGAGCGGGACGGCCGTCAGCCGGCCCCGTCCGAGGGACGGCCCCACCCGCAGCAGTCGACCGCGGCCGTTTCCATCACCGCAGCGTTTCTGACCCAGGCTCTGACCCGCGTGGTGGAGCAGCAGATCGGGCCGCGCCGTCCCGGTGCGATCTACGAGAACGTCGACGGCGCGTTCGAGGTCCTGGCCGTGGTCACCGATCCGGCCATGGCGCGGGAGATGCTCAACCGGCGGTGCGCCAGGTTCGCGGTCATCGTCCGCGACATCCGCCGACCCGATGGCCAGCCGTTCATCGTTGGGTCCGCCTGGACGACCAGCGACTGGCTCAGGCGGGCCGGGCACAACGCGCCCGCTGATGAGCGGGAGCAGGTGACGGCATGAGCCCCCAGGAACAGGCGGCTCAGGCCGCAGAAGCCGCGCGGCTCGCTGAAGAGGCTCGTCAGCGCGCTCATGCTGAGCTGCAGCGTCACGGCCAGGCAGTGGCGGCGGTGCGGCGATGAACGACGCTCCGGACATCGAGATTTTCGGCACTGTCTACAAGCTGACCGTGCAGACCGACCGCCAGGGCGCCGTTCTCGTCGCGTACACCCGCGACGAGAACGGGAGTATCGGCCGGTCCTGGATTCGCCTTGATCAGACCGCCGTCGACTACGTGAAGAGGCGGCTCGACGAGCAACCGCCGCAGTCGCCGTGAGGTTCTTCGACCCGGACGGGGAACGCTTCGGCGTCCCCACCTTCCCGAAGCGGCTCGCTCCCGAAGGCCTCGCGACGCGGCGTCAGTTGCGTGCGCGAGGCCTTCGGCCCGCAGGTCAGGACGTGGCCGCACAGATCCTTTGGTACGGCCAGCGTGACCCGGCCACCCGCACCAGGCCCGTCCGGGCCGCCTATCTCTACCGCGTCGACCTGGCCGCGCCCGTGCGCCCGATGACGCCGGGCCGGTGGCGAGCAGTGCGCGCCATGATGCGCGCCCGCCGCACCTGCCCGCTCTGCCAGGTCACCCACGACTACGTGATCCCGACGTCCCTGGGCTGCTGCCCGGGGTGCGCCGACGGCGCACAGCTTGCCGCGTGACACCCGATCACCCAGAAGAGGAGCACCGCTCATGGGCATCACGATCCGGAACACCTACGGCCAGACGCACCACACCAGCGACACGAACCCCAGCCATGTCACCGGCGCGGATCGCTACCGGCTCCCCCTCGTCGGCACCATCCTCGCCGGGAACCCCGCTTTCGACGACATGGTCACCTACCTGTCCGAAGGGGAGCGCAACCTTCACACCCGCCCCGAGGGATACGGCCTGATCTTCCTGGAGTCCGAGGAACACAGCGCCACCTACTTCGGCCCGATCGAGCAGATCGAGCAGTACAAGCGGGACAACGCCGAGGGCACCGCCACCTTCGACTCGTCGCTGGGCGTCATGATCGCTCAGTGGCCCCACGGCAGGGGATGGGACGACTTCCTGCCCCGCGTCTTCTGGAACAACGCCGCGCGGGGCGGCATCGACGGCGTCGGTCTCGTCACCGCCTTCGCCCACACCGAAATCCCCGACGCCGAAGTCATCGTGTACGAGTTCGAGGGCACGTGGCTGCGTGATGAGGGCCCCGAGCAGTTGGTCACTTACCACTGCACCGGCTGCCACGCGGACACGTTCCACGACTCGGGGCACGTCCACAAGAACACCGGCCCCCACGTCCGCCGTTGGGCGGCGCGCCAGGCACGGCAGCACATCGTGAGCGCCCACCGACACGGAGTCGGCGGACAGGACAGTGCCTGCCGCCCGAACGGCGGCGAAATGCTCCGCGTCATCAACGCCTTCGCCAGGGACACGCTCGGGCACGCAGGCAACCCCCTTCCGGACACCGACGACGCGTACTGCGCGGCCAAGGGACCGTGCTCGGTCATCCGCGAGCTCCGCGCCGGTGCCCGCCCGGCCGTCTACCGCGCCTGAAGACGCCCCCGCAATGCGGACGCCGACCCGCCCCGAGCGGGACCCACTCACTGCCGGAAGGACATCGTGAACAACGAGAACGAACGCTGGTACGACAAGCTGCTGCGGTTCCCGCGCGGGGCGGTGCTCGCCGTGCTGGGGGCTATCACGGTCGGCGTCGCCGTCCTGTCGATGGCCGTGAGCTACCAGATCCTCGACCCTGCCTTCGGCCTCTGGGCCTCCCCCACCGTGGGAGCCCTGGATGCCCTGTGGGTGGTACTGCAGACGACCGAAGTCCTTGCGGCCAACAACCGCAGCCGCTCCCGGCGCGTGCAGTGGGCCGGGCTGGCACTGACCGCAGTGATTGCCGCGATCCCCACGGCCGACCTGATCGTCTCCCGCAGCAACGGGAGCTTTGATCTGGCCGTGGTCCTGGCGCCGGTCGCGATCGTCGCGACCAAGAGCGCGTGGTGGCTGGTGCTGCCCGCCCTCGGGCGCCGGGTCTCTCCCGCGACGCGGCAGGCCATCGCCACCCGGCGCCAGGACGTCGCTGACCGCATCGAGCAGATGGAGGCCGACGCCGCCGACCGCATCGAGCTTCTGGCGGTGGCCAGGGACCTTGAGAAGCGGGTGAGCACGGCGGAGACCGCCTACCGGAAGGCGACGCTGAAGGGGCAGCAGAACCAGGTTGAGGAGCTGCACGAGCAGTCACGGAGCACGGTAGAGGCCATCACCAGCAAGCCGATCCCGCCGCTGGTCGCGAACATCGAACTGCCGGACCTGGATACATGGTCACCGACCGCGCCCGCGCTGCCCGTCACACCTGCCGTACTGGGCCGTCACACCCTCGGCACGCAGGTCAACGGCCCGACCGTGCCGCGAGCCGTCGCGTCTCGCGGCACGGTCGGAGCGGTCCTCACCATGGCGGACATGGCGGCGGTCCGGGGCGTGCCGACTCCCGAGTCAGGCGAGCCGCTGACCGACGCTCAGATCGGTGTCGTGCTGCGCTATCTGCGCTACCAGGAGGAGCCGCCCCTCTCTAAGCGCCAGGCAACCCGGCGCTTCCGGAACATGGGTTTCATGGGGAGCCAGGAGCGCCTGAAGCGTGTGTGGCGCGCGGAGGTCTCCGAGGACAACGGCGCCGACGACGTCGAAGAGAACGACGACGACGTCGAAGAGGTCGCTGACGACGACGTCACTGCCTGAGACCCACTCCGGATTG
>NZ_JBEYZK010000067.1:0-4025 GCF_040646035.1 Streptomyces sp. NPDC046465 | reverse complement strand
GTGCCGACTACTTACCTGCAGCGGGGTCGGTACTGGCTGGCTGGTCCGAAGTCGGGCGGGAATTCCATGTTCCACAGCTCCAGCCACCCCCTGGGGTCCTCCGGGGAAGCCCCGCGAACATGTGCAGCATTGCCGGTACGCATCCCCAGTAGATCGGGCCCGCTTCGCCCGGGGTGAGCGGTAGTCACGTGCTCGTGAGCTGCGGCCATGATGGGGGCGATGAGGTCGGTCAGCAGTACCGCCTGTGTTGACCCCTGGCATCCCCGGCATTGAACCCACGCCACTTCAAGGGTCGCTGCCGTCACTTGCGTTCTCATGCCCAGGCAACGAGTGCCCTTGGTGGAAGGGTGTGGGCCTCCGCGTGCTCCGGAAACTCTGTGCGACCGCGGACCTGAGCGGCCGCCCGGAGCGCCCCGGGGTCCGACCGGGTCCGAACGGTACTGACCCCGACACCGAGTGATACTCGGCGCCGGGGTCAGAGCGATGTCCCCGCGGTGTCACTGCCCAGCGGCCCACGGCACACCCAGCGCCGCGAGGTCCGCCCGCCGCTCGGCGGCGAGTTTGTCGGCGCGCTTACGGACGTTGTCGAGCCAGGTACCCAACCGCACCGGAACGCCGTCCGTGGCCGCCTGAGCGCCGTTGGCGGTGTCGCTGGCAGCGAGGTGCTCGATGTGCTTGCGCGGCACCCGCAGGTGCCCCTCACGGGCGTGAAAGGCCCGCGCGGCCCGCATGTTCAGCGCCCACTTGTCGTCCTGGGTCCGTTTCACGGGCTGCTCGTTCTCACCCGCCGCGTCCAACCCCAGCACGTTGGCCAGCAGCCACACCTGCGCGGGCGCCAGTTGGTCCCATCCCAGCCGCTGCGCGAGTGCCCAGCGCCCGAGGTCCTCGCCCTGAACGACCAGCTCGCCCGCCCCGCCCGGCACGGCACCGCCCGCACGCAGGTGCTCCTGCAAGAGCCGGAACGCCCGCTGCCATCCCACATCCCACGCCGGGCACCACCCGGGGTCGATGTCGTCCAGCGCCTCCCGCCGGGCCTGCGTGAGAGCCCCCGCCCGCTCCACCGGCAGCCCCGCCGCGCGCTGCTCCTCGGCCTGGTCGGCGAGCTTGGCCGCCGCCCGCTGATTCTTGGCCCAGGACCCGACCGGATACCCGTTCCACACCGCCGTGGCCGGGGGCAGGAAGTGCCCGTGCACGGCCGCCCACGCACGCGCCGCAGACAGCCCCTCCTCGAAGGCGACGTCCTGGTGCGACCACACCATGCCCAGCCCGTCCAACTCCTCCACCCGCGACGCGCTCAGGGTGTCGGCCTTCGCGAACCGCCGCTGATCGGCCAGCCACGTGCCCAGCGGGAAACCGGCCGGGGCCCAGTCCTGCGGCGTCACGAAGTCGTACGGCACCCGCAGCTCCTGCACGCCGCTCTCCTTCACATACCGGGCGCAGGCCTCGATGCCGCGCCGCCAGAAGGCGTTTTCCGGATCGATCACCCGCAGCTTCATGAACCGCGCGAGCACCGCCGGATCGCGCGGGGCACTGAACTTCAGCAGCTCCCGCGCCGGACGGCTCGCCCCCGCCCCCACACCGCCCTCAGCGTCCGCCAGGCCGTCGCCGGAGTCGTCATCCAGACCGTGCGCCTCGGCGTCGTCCTGGGCCTCCCCGCCGCCCCGGTCGTCCTCGGCCGCAAGCTTCGAACTCCCGCTGCGCGGGCGGGAGTCAGCGAGGGCCTCGATCGTCTCGGAGTCGTGCGCCCGCAACGCCGCAAGGATCTTCGCCAGGGTCCCGTACGCGTTTGAGGTCAGCATTTCGTCCGGGCTTTCACCCGGAGCGAGAAATACCGGCACCATCAGAGAGGAAATCTTTCCCTCTCCGGGCTGCATGCGCAGCGACCGCCCGACCATTTGCGAGATATCAACCATGGAGCCCCGCGCATCGCAAAAGGCGACGGAATCACAATTCTTCGTGTCGACTCCTTCGCCCAATACCTTCACGGAGCTCAGCACCCGCAGCGCGGCCGGACGCAGCCGCTCCTGGCCGTGCCCCCCCTGCTGCTTCTGGCCGTGGTCCTGGTCGCGGTCGTCGATGACGTCGGACGCGAACTCGGCCAGGACCACGCGCCGATGCCCCGGGGTGTGCTCCCCGCACAGCCAGGCCGACCACACCCGGTCCGGCGCCGGGAACCGCCGCGGATCCTCCCGCCACAGCCGGGCGGCCACATCGGGGACGCCTGCCGCCATGGCCTCCGCCTCCGCCACCCGGCTATGGAACGTCAACAACTTGCGCCGCTCCTCTTGCGCGGCCGCCGACAGGATCCCCGTCTGCAACGCGGCCAGCCGCGCCCCGCGCACCGCCTCCGACCCGAAGTCGCCCTCGGCGTAGGCCTGGTGCACATCCGGGTCGCTGATGTCGATACACACCACCTGATACGGCGCCACCAACCCCCGGCCGATCGCCTCCGACAAGGTCAACCGATACGCCACCGGCCCGAAGATCGGGGAGTCGGGCGACATGCTTGCCACCAGCCTGCCCTCCCCATCCTCCGACCCCGCCGCCTGATCGGAGGCCTCCCAGATCCGGGGCGTCGCCGTCATGTACAGGCGCCGCGCCGCAGGAATCCTCTGCTGATCGTGCACAGCCGCCCACGGCTTCAAGCCGTCCCCACTGGTGCGGTGCGCCTCATCCACCACCATCAGATCCCACGCACCCAGACCAGCCGCGTGAGCCCGCTGCAGCGTGCCCTGCCCCACCGACGCATACGTCGCGAACACCGTCACCGCATCGAGGCCGGCCACCCACGCCGCGAGCTCCGCCGCATCCGTCGTACACGGCACACCCTGGGAATCCTCCGCACGCAAGGAGCACACCCCCACCATCGCGCCCGCACGCCCACCCGCACGCCAAACCTCCGCCGTCTGCACGAGGAGATCCAACGTCGGCACCAGCACCAACACCCGCCGCGCCCCCAGCCGCTGCGCGGCCGCCGTCGCGATCAACGTCTTGCCGGACCCGGTCGCCGCGATGACCTGCGTGCGCAGCCCCTCCGGGGGCATGGACCCGCCCGCAGGCACCTGCAGAACCCGCACGACCGCGTCCACGGCCTCCACTTGATGCGGGAACAACGTCTGACCAGCCATGACAAACCTCCGCTACACCTGGGGACTGGGGACAAACGACGGGACCGAGACAGCCCCGCCCACCGACTCGACATGCTCGGCGAGCTGCGCCAGGAGCAGCTCCGGACTCACCCCGGCCTGCCCAGCCACCGCACGCAGCCGACGACTCACCGACGCCGACAACCACACCTGCGCCCGCAGCTCCTCCCGCCGCTCCTGCTCCCTGCGCCGAACCTCCGCGTGCCCGGCCAGAGCCCGCTCCCGCCGCTCCGCACGCTCCTGCGCCCAGGCACTGCCCTCGGCATCGTTCCCCGGCTCGTAGAGGCCGGCCCCCGAGTCACAGAGCACGGCCTGAACCCGCCGCCACTCCACCAACTTGGCCGCCCACTGCTCGGCGAGCTCCTCGGGATCGGGACCGTACGCGCCAGCCGACACCCCCACCCCGGCCCGGGTCTCAGCCGCACGGCGCGCGGCCTCGCTCACCTTCTCGCCCACCTGTTGGGCAGTCAGGCCCGCCGCCTGCCGCCGCACCGAATCGCGCGCCACATCAACGGCGCCCCAGAGATTCGCGCCCATCCCCATCAGAATCCTCGCCTTCATATTCGTGGTCCGACTCCGGAATGGTTCCTTCGTCCGCCGGGTCGATTTCCATTCCTTATTGCGGTCTTCGCGGTATCCGTGCCCGTAAAAGCTGATAGGCATTAACGCCCCTTCCGCTCAGGGAGGCCCCGCGAGGCCCGTCCTCGTTCCGGGGGTGGGCCATAGCTCCAGAAGATACCCGCTCCACAAGTTTGACGCACAGGCATCTGCCCCCTTGTTCCAAGTTGACCGAAACTGGTAGCCTTGCGATCTCGGTTGACGGTGCGCCCCCCGTTTCCGATCGCATTCGGTCGCGGTTTGTGTCCATCGCACTCCGTG
>NZ_JBEYZK010000066.1:0-4092 GCF_040646035.1 Streptomyces sp. NPDC046465 | reverse complement strand
GCGTGGTGAGGGTGGGCTGGAGCGGTTCGTGGCGTCGGTGTCGGGGCTGTGGGTGCGGGGGGTGGACGTCGACTGGTCGGCGGTACTGCCCGAGCGGCCGGGTGCTGGGGTGGAGTTGCCGACGTATGCCTTCCAGCATCAGCGTTATTGGCTGGAGGCGTCGGGGGCGCGGGGTGATGTGGGTGCTGCGGGTCTTGATGCGGTGGAGCATCCGTTGCTGGGTGCGCGGGTCGAACTGCCCGATGGTTCGGGCACGTTGTTCACCAGCCGTGTCTCGTTGAAGACGCATCCCTGGCTCGGTGACCACCGTGTCAACGGCATCGCCCTCCTCCCCGGAACCGCACTGCTCGACATGCTCGCGCACGTCGGGGAGGAACTGGGCGCGCCGGTCGTCGAGGAGCTGACCATCTCCGCGCCCCTCCTCGTCCCCGAGTCCGGCGGCGTCGACATCCAGCTGAGGGTCGGCACCGAGGACGCCTCGGGGAGCCGAACGGTCCGGCTGCACGCCCGCGCGGGCACGGACGAGGAGTGGACGGAGAACGCGAGCGGCGCACTGACCCGGTCCACCGCCGCGCCCACGGGCGGCAGCGCCGTCTGGCCGCCGACCGGGTCCCGCCCGGTGGACCTCGACGGCTTCTACGACAACCTCACGGTCGACTACGGGCCCGCCTTCCACGCGGTACGCGCCGTATGGACCGAGGAGGGCCGGCTGTACGCCGAGGTCGCCCTGCCCGACGCCGCCCTGGACTCGGCGACCGATCAGTACGGAGTGCATCCGGTCCTGGTGGACGCCGCACTCCACCCGCTCGGCGTCTCCGGGTTCTTCGCCGAGCCCGACCGGCCGCGGCTGGCCTTCTCCTGGGCCGGTGTGCGCGTGCACGCGGTCGGCGCGCGGACCCTGCGGGTCACACTCACACCCGCGGGGCCCGAGGCCGTCGCCATCAGCGCCGTCGACGAGAGCGGCGCACCGGTGCTCGACATCGACAGCCTCGTCGTACGCCCCGTCGACCCGGAGCAGCTGCGTGCGGCCGCACAGGGGCGGCGCGACTCCCTCTTCGAGGTGGAGTGGGTGCCCGCGCCGACGGCGGCAAGCGCCCCGGTGGCGTGGACGTACCACGACGACATGAAGGGCGACGACACTCCTGACCTGGTCGTATACCGAGTGAGTGACGGCGACGAGCGGGCCGACGTGCCCTCACGTGTGCATGCCGTCGGGCTCGAGGCCCTGACCGTCCTGCAGGACTGGCTCGCCGACCCGCGCCGGGCCTCAGCCCGCCTGGTCGTAATGACCCGCACCGGCGAACTCGTCCACGAGGCCGTATGCGGACTCGTACGTACCGCCCAGTCGGAGAACCCCGGCCGGTTCGGGCTCGTCGAGACCGACACCGACGACCCGTCGGCCGTCACCGCCGGGCTCGCCCTCAGCGGTGACGAACCGCAGGTCGCGGTCCGGAACGGGCAGGTGCTCGTCGCCCGGCTGCGGCGGGCCGAACCCGTCGCCGTGCCACCGGTCTCGCGACTCGCGGGCGGCGCGGTCCTCGTGACCGGTGCCACCGGCGGACTCGGCCGGCTCGTCACCGACCACCTGGTGGCCGCGCACGGCGTCGGCGAACTCGTCCTGCTCTCCCGCTCCGGTGTCTCGGACGAACGCCTCGCCGAGCTCTCGGCGACCGGGGTCACCGTCCGCTCGGTGGCCGCCGACGTCGCCGACCGCCAGGCCATCGCCGAGGTCGTCGACTCGCTGGGCGACCGCCTCGTCGGAGTGGTGCACACCGCGGGCATCGTCGACGACGGCGTGCTCGGCTCGCTGCGCCCCGAGCAGTGGGACGCCGTGCTGCGTGCGAAGGTCGACGCCGTCTGGCATTTGCACGAGCTGACCCGTCACCTCGACCTCGCCGCCTTCGTCCTCTACTCCTCCGCCTCCTCGACCTTCGGCGGCGCGGGGCAGGGCAACTACGCGGCGGGCAACGCCTTCCTCGACGCGTTCGCCGGACACCGCCACGGTCAGGGTCTGCCCGCCGTCTCGCTGGCCTGGGGGCTGTGGGCCGAGAAGGCGGGCATGGGCGGCCGGCTCAGCGACACCGACCTCGCCAGGATGGCAAGGAACGGCACCCTCCCGCTCTCGGCCGAGCAGGGCCTGGACCTCTTCGACGCGGCCCTGGAAGCCGGGCGGCCGACCTTGGTGCCGATCCGCCTCGATCTGACGGCTGTCCGCGACAGCGACGAAGTCCCGCCGCTTCTCCGGAACCTGGTGCGGGCCTCGTCCCGGCGCGTCATCCAGCGGCGCGAGACGTCCGACGGCGGCACGGCCCTCACCCGGCGCCTGGCCGCGCTGTCCGCGGCCGACAAGGACCGGGAACTTCTCCAGCTCGTGCGAAGCAGCGCGGCCGCCGTCCTCGGACACGCGACCGCCGACGCCGTGGACGCGCAACGCGCCTTCAAGGAGGCCGGGTTCGACTCGCTCACCGCGGTCGAACTCCGCAACCGCCTCACCGAGGCCACCGGCATCCGCCTGCCCGCCGCGCTCATCTTCAACCACCCGACCCCCAAGGCCCTGGCCGCACACCTGCTCACCGAACTGGGAGGCACGACACCAGAGGTGGAGCAGTACTCGGCGCCGCTCACGGTGTCCGGCGAGGACGGGGCAGAGGACGGGGCATCGGACGACGACGCGATCGCGATCGTGTCGATGAGCTGCCGCTTCCCCGGCGGGATCACCACCTCCGACGAACTGTGGCAGTTGGTCTCGACGGCCGGTGACGCCATCGCCGGTCTGCCGACCGACCGCGGCTGGGACCTGGACGGAATCTACGACGAGGACCCGAGCGCGCCCGGCAAGACCTATGTGCGCGGTGGCGGCTTCCTCGACGGCGTGGGCGACTTCGACGCGGAGCTGTTCGGGGTGTCGCCGCGTGAGGCGCTGGCGATGGACCCGCAGCAGCGGCTGCTGCTCGAAGTGTCCTGGGAGGCGTTCGAACGGGCGGGCATCGACCCGACCTCCCTCGCCGGAACGCGTACCGGCGTCTATGTCGGAACCCACGGCCAGGACTACGGCCGCCAGACCGACCCCGGCCAGGCCGACGAGGGCTACCTCGTCATCGGCAACGCCGCGAGTGTCCTGTCCGGCCGGGTGTCCTACACGCTGGGGCTCGAGGGTCCCGCGGTGACGGTGGACACGGCGTGCTCGTCGTCGCTGGTGGCGTTGCACCTGGCGGCGCAGGCGCTGCGCAGCGGTGAGTGCACGATGGCCCTGGCCGGCGGCATCTCCGTCATGTCGACCCTGGAGGGCGTCATCGGGTTCTCCCGGCAGCGCGGCCTCGCCGCGGACGGCCGCTGCAAGCCGTTCGCCGAGGCGGCCGACGGCTTCGGGATGTCCGAGGGTGTCGGGGTGTTGCTGGTGGAGCGGCTGTCGGACGCGCGTCGGCTCGGGCATCGGGTGCTCGCGGTGGTGCGGGGTTCGGCGGTGAACCAGGACGGTGCGTCGAACGGTCTGACGGCGCCGAACGGTCCGTCGCAGGAGCGGGTGATCCGGGCCGCCCTGGCCAGTGCGGGGGTGACGGGTGCCGACGTGGACGTCGTGGAGGCGCACGGCACGGGGACGACACTGGGTGATCCGATCGAGGCGCAGGCGTTGTTGGCGACGTACGGGCGTGATCGCAGGTCGGGGGAGCCGCTGTGGCTGGGGTCGTTGAAGTCGAACATCGGGCATACGCAGGCGGCGGCCGGTGTGGCCGGTGTGATCAAGATGGTGGAGGCGCTGCGACGCGGGATCCTTCCCCGCACACTGCACGTGGATGAGCCCTCGTCGCATGTGGACTGGTCGACGGGCGGAGTGGAGCTTCTGGCGGAGTCGCGGGCGTGGCCGGAGGTGGACCGGGTGCGGCGCGCGGGGGTCTCTTCGTTCGGTGTGAGCGGCACCAACGCCCACGTCATCCTGGAGCAGGTGCCGGATGCGGAGGCTCTGGCTACGGAGGCTCCGGAGGAGGAGTCGGATGCTGCTCCGGTGCCCTCGGTGGTGCCGTGGGTGCTGTCGGGCCGTGGCAGTGGATCGCTGTCCGCGCAGGCGGCGAAGCTCGCCGCGCATGTACGGGA
>NZ_JBEYZK010000065.1:0-4268 GCF_040646035.1 Streptomyces sp. NPDC046465 | reverse complement strand
CAGGGCCTCCCCGACCCGGTTCAGCTGAGAAAGGTCGCTCCAATCGGGTTGCTGCAAAGCCCCGCGGATACGAATCTCCCGTATAACGTCTTCCATGACGTACTCCGATCCAGCGGTAATCGAGTGGTCCTCAGGTGGGAATGCCGGAGCGCTTGATCTCCGGAACCGGAATGCCGAGCGCACGCAGCTGCTGGAACGGATTCATGAACTCGCGATTACGCTTGATCTTTCCGTTCTCCAGCTCGAAGGAGTGCAGGAAGTGGTTCTCGTAGTAGCCCTCGGGGTAGTCGCCGAAGAGGATCTTCCCGCGGCCGTCGCATTCCACCCAGATGTGGTTCGGATCCTGCGTCTCGAAAATCTGGATGTTGTACCACTCCCAGTCGGGGAAGCAGCCCAGCGACCACACGGCGTGCTCGGCGAGCCGGTCGCGGCCCACCGTCTCCACCGGGGATCCGGTGTCGGTGGTCCACAGGCCGCCGCGGCCGTCCTCGGTGAACAGCTCGTGGCGGCGCAGCCGGTCCTGTCCGCGGGTGTGCATGTACTGCTCGACGGTGGCCCGGTTGGCGCGGCGCAGTTCGGCCGCGTCGGAAAAGCCCTGGCCCGTGACGGAATCTGACATGAAAGTCCCCTCTGCGAATATCGGGTGAGTGAATGTGGGGGGCACGGGTGTGGAATCCCCCTGCCTTACCTCAAGCGATCCTGCCTGATTCCCCAGAGCAAAATCAACACCGTTTCGACGTTACACTCATGAACATGGTGCAACATTCAACTTTATTGAGGGCATGCGGGTGTACGCACCGGTGGAAACAATTCTCGATTCCCGCGGAATACGGAAAAGGGCGGGGTGAGACAGAGAAATCGCCTGAGCCCGGACCGCGGTCCGGGCTCAGGCAGGGGGCCGGCGCCGAGAGGCGTTCTCAGATCGTCCCGTTGTGGACCGCGCTGATCACCTTCCGCATCAGCGGCGACAGCTGGTAGTAGGGGCCCAGGTTGAGGTAGCGGCCCCCCGCCTCCCACTTGACGGCCGCGATGACGATGGGCTCGCCCGCGTAGGCGCGCGGGGCGCCGCGCACGAACCGCTCGACCTGGTCGGTGATGCGCACCGGCAGGGCGGCGGGGTCGAAGCCGCGGGCCGGCGGCGGGGCGTAGCAGATCCGCTGGATGTGCGGCGAGTCCCAGCCGAGGGTGGTGTAGATGCGAAAGGAGCGCCGGGCGAAGGCGAGCATCTGCTCGTCGGGCTCGGGCAGGCCGATCGCGCGGTGCAGCGCCCGGATGCTGTGCGGTGCCCGGCTCTCCTCGGAGAGCTGGGTGAAGTACAGGTTGACCGTGCGCCGCCGGTAGTCGATGCCGGCCATCGCGACGTCGCTCAGGCCGTGCCGCTCGAGGAGGGCGGTGTGCTTGGCCAGGGCGGGCGGCATGCCGGGGAGGCCGGCGAGGCCGGCCACCCCCTGCACGTCCTGCGGGAAGTGCGCGTAGATCTTGCTGAATCCGCCGACGACGCCGCCGTCGATGAGGTACTCGCTGATGTCGCACCGCGCCTGGAGGGCGGCGAGCAGGGTGGCGACGGGGTGGTCGGTGGCCGTGACGAAGCCGTGCGCCAGGGCGGTGGCGTACGGATCGCCGCTGCGGGGCGGCACCGTGACGGTGTAGTCGAGTTCTCCCGGGGAGTCCTCGCTGGTCGACACGCTGTAGACGACCCCGGCCTCGGCCAGTCCGGCCGCGTACGCGCTCAGGATCGGCCGGACCTTCTCGCGCGCGCAGGGGATCCCCGCCAGGCGGGCCGCCTCCGCGATGGCCGCGTACACCTCGTCGATCCCCGTGACTGCGGGCATTTATCCTCCATGTGCCGGTTGGCGCTCGGTCGCAGCGGTGAGCGGGTGCCCGGGGTCAGCCGGTCACGCGATCTTCGTCGCGCACAGGATGGCCTGGACGGGGATGACGTCGCGGGGCACCTCGGCGGGGTCCTTGGTGACGGCCTTGGTGACCTTGAACCCGCACTCCTCCAGCCAGCTCTGGTAGACCGACATCTTCTGCGGGCCGCCCTGGCCCATGGTGCAGCCGATGAAGAAGGCCGGGAAGAAGTCGACGTTGTAGTTGTCGGTGTCGCGGATGTCCTCGGGATAGACCGGCACCATGATGTTGACCGTGCCGCCGACCTCGAGCGAGCGGTGGACGCCCTTGAGGATCTTGAACACGTCGTCCTTGTCGAACATGTCCAGGAAGTGCTTGATCAGCACGGTGTCGAAACCCTTGGGGATCTCGTCGAAGACGTTGCCGCCGATGAAGGAGCAGTGCTCGGCCACGCCGTGCTGACGGAAGTTCTCCAGGCAGGTGCTCTCCTTCTCCGGCAGGTCGAAGGTGGTCACCTTCAGCCCCGGGGAGGCCTTGTGCTCATAGGTGTGGATCGCGCCCAGGCCGGTGTTGCCGGCCACGTCGAGCACCTGGGCGCCGGCGGGCACGTCGATGTTGCCGAAGAACCAGGGGTCGATGTTGGCGGTGACGTTGTTCATCAGCGTCAGCCAGGCGTCGTTGAGGTCGCGGTGGTCGGCCACCGCGTCGTACAGCGTCCCCCCCTCGGTGCCGTACAGCTCCTTGAGGCCCACGATGGTGCCGGTGCGCGCGCTGTCGGTGAGGTAGAAGAGCTGCCGCAGCGCCACCACCTTGATCATGTTCATGTAGGTGAGGGCGCGCTTGAGGTCGCTCTCGGCGACCTCGGCGAGCGCGTCCAGGCTGTAGCCGCCGCTGGCCTCGTCCTGGGCGACGAAGCCCTCCTTGACCAGCAGGAACAGCAGCTGCTCCACGGCGTCGGGCTTGGCGCCGACGGCCTCGCCGAGCTCGGCGGCGGTCAGGCCGGGCCGCTCGCGCAGGGTGTCGATGATGCCGAGCTCGAAGACGGACAGCAGGCTCATGAACCGCGAGGGGCCGACCATGTACTCGCGAAAGCGCCCGAGAGTGGCTTCAGTTGTCATGCGCTGATCCCTTTCGGAAAAAAGTGGGAAGGGTGCTGTACGGGACTGCTGGTCACGAACGCCCGCCGATGTACGAAAGGTTCAGCCGGCTGTTGGTCCGCCACTGGTAGTACGACTGGAGCTTGTAGTACTCCTCGCCGCTGGAGGTCACCGCGGCGTAGACCATCTTGGGGGTGTCGGTGCCGTAGGGAACGCTCTTCAGGAACTGCTCGACCTTGGCCCCGAGCCGGGCGGAGAGCTCCAGCGGGTTCTCCGTCTTGACGCTGTAGGAGATCCGCTCCACCTTCAGCGAGTCCCAGTTCACGGTGGCGTAGACGCCGAACGCCCGGCCGCAGAAGTCGAGCATCTCCTGGCTGGGCTCGCGCAGCCCGATCTCGCGGTGCATCGCCCGTACGGTGTCGGGGGCGACGACCTCCGGCGAGGCCGCGAAGTACACGTTCATGGTGCGGCTGGCGTAGTCGACGCCGACCAGGTCGACCTTGTCGGCCAGTCCGTAGCGGGTGAAAAAGTCCGCGTTCTCGGCCAGCGCGGCCGGCATCGAGGGGAGCCCGGCCAGGTGCTGGATGCTTTCGTGGCGGCCGCCGGGAAAGTACACCCAGATCTTCTTGAAGCCGCCCAGGACACCGAAGTCGACGCCGTAGCTGTCGACGGCGCAGTGCTTCTGGACGTCGGCGACCAGCGCCTCGGCCGGGTGGCCGGTGCGGGTGGTGAGCCCCTTCTCCAGGGCGACGGCGTAGGGGTCGATGCTCCCGGGCACGGTGAAGCGGCAGTCGAACTCCCCCTCGTGGCGGGCGTTGGTGGCCACCCGGAAGGCGATCACGGCGTTCGGCAGGACCTCCTCGAACGCGGCCAGGATGGGCCACACCTTCTCGCGCGCGCACGCCACGTCCAGCAGTCCGGCTGATTCCTCGACGGCAGCGTAGACACCTGCCAGATCGGCGGTTCCCGACATCATTCCTCCATAGGTGGATTTCGGCGCCGGTGTGAGCGGCGGCAGTTACGGGCGGCGCCGCGGAGCCGGCCAGGCGGCTCGGCCCCGGGCGCCGGGCGGTTCGGGGGCCGGTGCGCGCGGGGCGTGCGGGCACGGCGGAACAGGGGGCGGGGGGCGGGGCGCCGGTCGGGCGGGGCGCGGAAGGACGTGGGGGGCTGCGCGGGGGCCGCCGGGCGGGCGGGGAATATGACACAGGCTCAGGGGCCGGTGCGGCGCCGACCTTGGCGGTCACGGTCGAGCCGGAGATGTCGGCGTTCTCCTTGCGGGCGACCACGCCGAGGGCGCCCTGCAAGCAGGCGCTGTAGCCG
>NZ_JBEYZK010000064.1:0-4544 GCF_040646035.1 Streptomyces sp. NPDC046465 | reverse complement strand
CACCCGCGCCAACCGCGGCACCCACACCGCACCCTCACGCAACCGCACCTGCGACTCACCCGAAGCCACCACCCGGCCAAGCCACCCACGCCACTCACCCACCGCATCCACCAACACCACCCGCCCCGGATGCTCCGTCTGCGCCGACCGCACCAACCCCCACACCGCAGCAGCAACCGGATCCACATCAACCCCACCCGTCACCACCACCAACCGCGCAGACTCCACCCCATCCACCAACCACCCACGCACCGCATCCAACGCACGCGCCACACCCTCACGCACCACCAGCGGATCAGCACCCACCACACCCGTCAGATCCACCACAGCCTCATCCGCCACCCCCACACCCACCTCAGGCAGCACACCCTCCACCCACTCCACACGGAACAACGACTCACCCACCACCGAACCCGCCACCGCCAACTCACCCACCGCAATCGGCCGCAACACCAACGACCCCAACTCAGCCACCGCCACCCCCAACTCATCCGCAGCCAGGAGCGAGAAGCCGTCGGAGCCGACCCTCGTCACCTTCAGGCGCAGCACGGAGGCACCGGAGGCGTGCACCGCGACGTCGTTCCAGGCGAAGGGGAGCAGCAGGCTGCCGGGCTCGGGGTCGGGAATGCCGAGGAAGTTGGTGGCCTGCAAGGCCGCGTCGAACAGGGCGGGATGCAGGGCATAACCACCCGCGTCCCGCCGCTGCTCCTCGGGCAGAGCGACCTCGGCGAACACCTCCTCACCACGCCGCCACACCGAACGCACCCCCTGGAACGACGGCCCGTACTCGAAACCGCGGGCCGCCAACTCCTCGTAGAACCCGGCCACTTCGACCCGCTCGGCGCCCGCGGGCGGCCACTGGGTGAGTCCGGGGTCCGCCGGCGTCCGCGGCGGGGCGAGGAAGCCCGCAGCGTGCCGGGACCAGGGGGCGTCGGTGAGGGCGTCGTCGGGCCGGGAGTAGACGACGACTTCCCGGCGTCCCGTGGAGTCGAGCTCGCCGAGGGTGACCTGGAGATGGACGCCGCCGCGGTCGGGCAGGATCAGCGGGGCCTCGATGACCAGCTCGTCGACGCGGGGATGACCGAGCTCCTCGCCCGCGCGGACGGCCAGTTCGAGGAGGGCGGTGCCGGGCAGCAGGCAGACGCCGGAGGCCGCGTGGTCGCGCAGCCAGGGGTGGGTGGCGAGGGAGAGCCTGCTGGAGAAGAGCAGTCCGCCGCCGCCTGCCATGCCGACCACCGCTCCGAGCAGCGGGTGCTCGGCGGGCACGAGGCCGATGGCACTCGCGTCGCCGCCGGCCGTGGCCCCCCGCCCGGGGGCCAGCCAGTAGCGCTGCCGCCGGAAGACGGTCGTGGGCAGCTCGACGTAGGGGGCGCCGCCCGCGCCGAAGGCCCGCGACCAGTCGACCCGCACACCTGCCGTGTGCAGCTGCGCGACCGAGGCCAGGAACCGCTTCAGGCCGCCGTCATCGCGCCGCAGAGAGCCAGTGACCACGGCGGAGACCCCTTCACGCTGCTCCACTGTCGCCTGAACGCCGGTGGCCAGGACGGGGTGCGGGCTCACCTCCACGAAGACGCGGTGGCCCTGTTCGACGAGGGTCTCGACGGCACCGGCGAAGTCCACGGTCCGGCGCAGGTTGCGGTACCAGTACGCGGCGTCGAAGCTCGGTTCGCTCACCCAGTCGCCGTCGCACGTGGAGAAGAACGGAATGACGGGCCGCGCCGGCCGCACACTCTCCAGGGCCTTGAGGATGTCGTCCTTCGCGGGCTCCACGAAGGACGTGTGCGAGGCATAGACGGCGGCCTCCACGCGGCGGGCACGGATGTCCTCCGCCGTCAGCTCGGCCACGAGCTCGTCCAGGGCCTCGGGTACGCCACCGACGACGACGGACGCGGGGCCGTTGACCGCCGCGAGTTCGATGCGGCCGTCCCAGCGCCCCATCCGGGTGAGGGCTGCCTCTCGGGACAGGGCCAGCGTGGCGAGGCCACCACTGCCGACGAGGCTGCCGACGGCGGTCTCGCTGCGGACGGCGATGACGCGGGCCGCGTCCTCCAGGGAGAGCGCGCCGGCTATGTGCGCGGCGGCGACCTCGCCCTGGGAGTGACCGATGACGGCGTCCGGCACGACCCCGTAGTGCTCCCACAGCCTGGCCAGCGAGACCGCTACGGCGAACAGGATGACCTGGATGACGTCCGGACGCTCCATCGGAGGTGCGCCGTCCGACTGCCGCAGGGTGTCGGTGACGTCCCAGTCGAGGTACGGGGCGAGCGCACGGGCCGTTTCGGTGAAGGCGTCGGCGAACACCGGTGACGTGTCCAGGAGTTCGAGTCCCATGCCCGCCCACTGGGAGCCCTGGCCGGGGAAGACGAAGACCTTCTTGCCCTCGACGTCGGCCGTGCCGGTGATGACGCCTGGCACGGGTGCGCCTTCGGCCAGCGCGTCGAGGCCGGCCAATGCCTCGTCCTTCGATCCGACGACGACGACGGCCCGGTCGTCGAGCTGGGCGCGGGTGTGCGCGAGGGCCCGGCCGACCTCGGCCGGCGACAGGTCCTCGGACTCCCGTACATGCGCGGCGAGCTTCGCCGCCTGCGCGGACAGCGATCCACTGCCACGGCCCGACAGCACCCACGGCACCACCGAGGGCACCGGAGCGGCATCCGACTCCCCCTCCGGAGCCTCCGTAGCCAGAGCCTCCGCATCCGGGACTTGTTCCAGGATGACGTGGGCGTTGGTGCCGCTCACACCGAAGGAGGAGACGGCGGCTCGCCGTGCCCGTCCGGTCTCCGGCCATGCCCGGGCCTCGGTGAGCAGTTCGACGGCTCCGGCCGTCCAGTCCACCTGCGCCGTCGGCGCATCCACATGCAGGGTCCGGGGAAGGACCCCACGCCGCAGCGCCTCCACCATCTTGATGATCCCGGCACCGCCCGCAGCCGCCTGCGTATGCCCGATGTTCGACTTCAACGACCCCAGCCACAACGGCTGTTCACTGGAGTGCGCCTGACCGTACGTGGCAAGAACGGCCTGCGCCTCGATCGGATCACCGAGCTTGGTCCCCGTGCCGTGCGCCTCCACCACGTCCACGTCGGCAGCGGTCAGCCGGGCATTGGCCAGCGCCGCCTGGATCACCCGCTCCTGCGACGGACCGTTCGGCGCCGTCAGACCGTTCGACGCACCATCCTGGTTCACCGCCGAACCCCGCACCACCGCGAGCACCCGACGACCATTGCGCCGGGCATCGGAGAGCCGCTCAAGAAGCAGGACCACAGCACCTTCGGCGAGACCGGTGCCGTCCGCCGCGTCGGCGAACGCCTTGCACCGGCCGTTGGGGGCCAGTCCGCCCTGGCGGCTGAAGTCGACGAACACCTCGGGGGTGGACATCACGGCGACACCGCCGGCCAGCGCGAGGGAGCACTCTCCGCCGCGCAGCGACTGGGCCGCGAGGTGCACCGCGACCAGCGAGGAGGAGCACGCGGTGTCAAGGGTCACCGAGGGCCCTTCGAGTCCCAGGACGTACGAGACACGGCCGGACAGGACGCTGCCCGAGTTGCCGATGCCGAAGTAGCCCTCGAGGCCGTCCGGCAGCTGCTCCAGTTTGTCGGCGTAGTCGTGGAACATCAGGCCGGAGAAGACGCCGACGTCGCGGCCCTTCAGCGAGGTCGGGGCGATGCCCGCCCGCTCGCACACCTCCCAGGACAGCTCCAGCATCAGCCGCTGCTGCGGGTCGGACGCCAGCGCCTCCCGGGGAGATACACCGAACAGTTCGGCGTCGAAGTCACCCGCTCCGCCGAGGAATCCGCCCTGGTCGACATAGGTCCTGCCGACGCGGCCCGGGTCGGGGTCGAAGAGGTTGTCCAGGTCCCAGCCGCGGTCGCCGGGGAATCCGGTCAGCGCGTCGGTCTCGCCCTCGACCAACTGCCACAGCTCGTCGGGCGAACCGACCCCGCCGGGCAGCCGGCAGCTCATCCCCACGATCGCGATCGGCTCCGCGGCCTCCGCCTCGATGTCGCGGAGCTTCTTGCGGCTCTGCTGCAGATCGGCGAGTACCCGCTTCAGATAGTCGCGCAGCTTCTCGTCGTTGGACATGCTTCTCCCCTTGAATGTGGCCTGCGCCTGAATGTGGGCTGCGCCGGAATGCGGACTGCGCCTGAATGCGGGCTGCGCCTGAATGCGGACTGCGCCGGAACGCCGGTCAGGAAAGCCCGAGCTCCCTGTCGACCAGCTCGAAGATCTCGTCGTCGGTCGCCGATTCGATGTCGATGGCGTCCTCGTCCTCCTCGCCGCGGAGGATCGTGTCCCACTGGGTGCCCAGCGCCTGGATCCGCGCCGCGACTTGGCCGTGCAACGTCGCATCCACCGTGGCTGCGGCCACCTCCTTCTCCAGCCGGGCCAGTTGTACGAGCACGGCCGGTGTGGGTGCGGAGCCGGTGAGGTCGAGCCTGTCGCGCAGGTATTCGGCGAGCGCGGCGGGTGTGGGGTGGTCGAAGACGAGGGTGGCGGGCAGCCGCACTCCGCTCGCCTCGGTGAGCCGGTTCCGCAGTTCGACCGCG
>NZ_JBEYZK010000063.1:2565-4756 GCF_040646035.1 Streptomyces sp. NPDC046465 | reverse complement strand
GGATAGGGACCGAACTGTCTCACGACGTTCTAAACCCAGCTCGCGTACCGCTTTAATGGGCGAACAGCCCAACCCTTGGGACCGACTCCAGCCCCAGGATGCGACGAGCCGACATCGAGGTGCCAAACCATCCCGTCGATATGGACTCTTGGGGAAGATCAGCCTGTTATCCCCGGGGTACCTTTTATCCGTTGAGCGACGGCGCTTCCACAAGCCACCGCCGGATCACTAGTCCCGACTTTCGTCCCTGCTCGACCCGTCGGTCTCACAGTCAAGCTCCCTTGTGCACTTACACTCAACACCTGATTACCAACCAGGCTGAGGGAACCTTTGGGCGCCTCCGTTACTCTTTGGGAGGCAACCGCCCCAGTTAAACTACCCATCAGACACTGTCCCTGATCCGGATCACGGACCGAGGTTAGACATCCAGCACGACCAGAGTGGTATTTCAACGATGACTCCCCCGATACTGGCGTACCGGGTTCACAGTCTCCCACCTATCCTACACAAGCCGAACCGAACACCAATATCAAACTGTAGTAAAGGTCCCGGGGTCTTTCCGTCCTTCTGCGCGAAACGAGCATCTTTACTCGTAGTGCAATTTCACCGGGCCTATGGTTGAGACAGTCGAGAAGTCGTTACGCCATTCGTGCAGGTCGGAACTTACCCGACAAGGAATTTCGCTACCTTAGGATGGTTATAGTTACCACCGCCGTTTACTGGCGCTTAAGTTCTCAGCTTCGCACGCCCGAAAGCGCACTAACCGGTCCCCTTAACGTTCCAGCACCGGGCAGGCGTCAGTCCGTATACATCGCCTTACGGCTTCGCACGGACCTGTGTTTTTAGTAAACAGTCGCTTCTCGCTGGTCTCTGCGGCCACCCCCAGCTCAGACAGTAAATGTCATCACCGGTGATGGCCCCCCTTCTCCCGAAGTTACGGGGGCATTTTGCCGAGTTCCTTAACCATAGTTCACCCGAACGCCTCGGTATTCTCTACCTGACTACCTGAGTCGGTTTAGGGTACGGGCCGCCATGAAACTCGCTAGAGGCTTTTCTCGACAGCATAGGATCATCCACTTCACCACAATCGGCTCGGCATCAGGTCTCAGCCTTAATGTGCGACGGATTTACCTATCACACGGCCTACACCCTTACCCCGGGACTACCACCGCCCGGGCTGGACTACCTTCCTGCGTCACCCCATCACTCACCTACTACAAGTCTGGTCCGTCGGCTCCACCACTTTCCTTTCCCCGAAGGGTCCGGAACGGCTTCACGGACTTAGCATCGCCTGATTCGATGTTTGACGCTTCACAGCGGGTACCGGAATATCAACCGGTTATCCATCGACTACGCCTGTCGGCCTCGCCTTAGGTCCCGACTTACCCTGGGCAGATCAGCTTGACCCAGGAACCCTTAGTCAATCGGCGCACACGTTTCTCACGTATGTATCGCTACTCATGCCTGCATTCTCACTCGTGAACCGTCCACCACTGCCTTCCGGCGCAGCTTCACCCGGCACACGACGCTCCCCTACCCATCACAGCGGGCGTTGGCCCTCTTGCTGCAATGACACGACTTCGGCGGTACGCTTGAGCCCCGCTACATTGTCGGCGCGGAATCACTAGACCAGTGAGCTATTACGCACTCTTTCAAGGGTGGCTGCTTCTAAGCCAACCTCCTGGTTGTCTGTGCGACTCCACATCCTTTCCCACTTAGCGTACGCTTAGGGGCCTTAGTCGATGCTCTGGGCTGTTTCCCTCTCGACCATGGAGCTTATCCCCCACAGTCTCACTGCCGTGCTCTCACTTACCGGCATTCGGAGTTTGGCTAAGGTCAGTAACCCGGTAGGGCCCATCGCCTATCCAGTGCTCTACCTCCGGCAAGAAACACACGACGCTGCACCTAAATGCATTTCGGGGAGAACCAGCTATCACGGAGTTTGATTGGCCTTTCACCCCTAACCACAGGTCATCCCCCAGGTTTTCAACCCTGGTGGGTTCGGTCCTCCACGACCTCTTACAGCCGCTTCAACCTGCCCATGGCTAGATCACTCCGCTTCGGGTCTTGAGCGCGCTACTGAATCGCCCTATTCGGACTCGCTTTCGCTACGGCTTCCCCACACGGGTTAACCTCGCAACACACCGCAAACTCGCAGGCTCATTCTTCAAAAGGCACGCAGTCACGAGAC
>NZ_JBEYZK010000063.1:0-2467 GCF_040646035.1 Streptomyces sp. NPDC046465 | reverse complement strand
GTCCGACGCTCCCACGGCTTGTAGGCACACGGTTTCAGGTACTATTTCACTCCGCTCCCGCGGTACTTTTCACCATTCCCTCACGGTACTATCCGCTATCGGTCACCAGGGAATATTTAGGCTTAACGGGTGGTCCCGCCAGATTCACACGGGATTTCTCGGGCCCCGTGCTACTTGGGTGTCTCTCAAACGAGCCGTTGATGTTTCGACTACGGGGGTCTTACCCTCTACGCCGGACCTTTCGCATGTCCTTCGCCTACATCAACGGTTTCTGACTCGCCTCACAGCCGGCAGACTGTGAAAGAGAGATCCCACAACCCCGTATGCGCAACCCCTGCCGGGTATCACACGCATACGGTTTGGCCTCATCCGGTTTCGCTCGCCACTACTCCCGGAATCACGGTTGTTTTCTCTTCCTGCGGGTACTGAGATGTTTCACTTCCCCGCGTTCCCTCCACACTGCCTATGTGTTCAGCAGCGGGTGACAGCCCATGACGACTGCCGGGTTTCCCCATTCGGAAACCCCCGGATCAAAGCCTGGTTGACGACTCCCCGGGGACTATCGTGGCCTCCCACGTCCTTCATCGGTTCCTGGTGCCAAGGCATCCACCGTGCGCCCTTAAAAACTTGGCCACAGATGCTCGCGTCCACTGTGCAGTTCTCAAACAACGACCAACCACCCATCACACACCACTCTCGCAGTGCTGCACTGGGGTCGGCATTGAAGGCAGCCATACGGCCATACCTTCAGATACCCAACAGCGTGCCCGACACGTTCAGTTACAGCCCTGTTTTCCACGCCGAAGCAGTACTAACAGTCCTCATCCTGACCGTGCCGAGTAGTCAACGTTCCACCCATGAGCAACCAGCATCAGACGTTCGCTGATGAACTGGCCTCTGACCTCACCCCGAAGGGATCGGTAAGAAGTGCTCCTTAGAAAGGAGGTGATCCAGCCGCACCTTCCGGTACGGCTACCTTGTTACGACTTCGTCCCAATCGCCAGTCCCACCTTCGACAGCTCCCTCCCACAAGGGGTTGGGCCACCGGCTTCGGGTGTTACCGACTTTCGTGACGTGACGGGCGGTGTGTACAAGGCCCGGGAACGTATTCACCGCAGCAATGCTGATCTGCGATTACTAGCAACTCCGACTTCATGGGGTCGAGTTGCAGACCCCAATCCGAACTGAGACAGGCTTTTTGAGATTCGCTCCGCCTCGCGGCTTCGCAGCTCATTGTACCTGCCATTGTAGCACGTGTGCAGCCCAAGACATAAGGGGCATGATGACTTGACGTCGTCCCCACCTTCCTCCGAGTTGACCCCGGCAGTCTCCTGTGAGTCCCCATCACCCCGAAGGGCATGCTGGCAACACAGAACAAGGGTTGCGCTCGTTGCGGGACTTAACCCAACATCTCACGACACGAGCTGACGACAGCCATGCACCACCTGTATACCGACCACAAGGGGGGCACCATCTCTGATGCTTTCCGGTATATGTCAAGCCTTGGTAAGGTTCTTCGCGTTGCGTCGAATTAAGCCACATGCTCCGCTGCTTGTGCGGGCCCCCGTCAATTCCTTTGAGTTTTAGCCTTGCGGCCGTACTCCCCAGGCGGGGAACTTAATGCGTTAGCTGCGGCACCGACGACGTGGAATGTCGCCAACACCTAGTTCCCACCGTTTACGGCGTGGACTACCAGGGTATCTAATCCTGTTCGCTCCCCACGCTTTCGCTCCTCAGCGTCAGTAATGGCCCAGAGATCCGCCTTCGCCACCGGTGTTCCTCCTGATATCTGCGCATTTCACCGCTACACCAGGAATTCCGATCTCCCCTACCACACTCTAGCCTGCCCGTATCGACTGCAGACCCGGGGTTAAGCCCCGGGCTTTCACAACCGACGTGACAAGCCGCCTACGAGCTCTTTACGCCCAATAATTCCGGACAACGCTTGCGCCCTACGTATTACCGCGGCTGCTGGCACGTAGTTAGCCGGCGCTTCTTCTGCAGGTACCGTCACTTTCGCTTCTTCCCTGCTGAAAGAGGTTTACAACCCGAAGGCCGTCATCCCTCACGCGGCGTCGCTGCATCAGGCTTTCGCCCATTGTGCAATATTCCCCACTGCTGCCTCCCGTAGGAGTCTGGGCCGTGTCTCAGTCCCAGTGTGGCCGGTCGCCCTCTCAGGCCGGCTACCCGTCGTCGCCTTGGTGAGCTTCTACCTCACCAACTAGCTGATAGGCCGCGGGCTCATCCTTCACCGCCGGAGCTTTCAACACCCTCAGATGCCCGAGCGTGTGTTATCCGGTATTAGACCCCGTTTCCAGGGCTTGTCCCAGAGTGAAGGGCAGATTGCCCACGTGTTACTCACCCGTTCGCCACTAATCCACCCCGAAGGGCTTCATCGTTCGACTTGCATGTGTTAAGCACGCCGCCAGCGTTCGTCCTGAGCCAGGATCAAACTCTCCGTGAATGT
>NZ_JBEYZK010000062.1:0-4980 GCF_040646035.1 Streptomyces sp. NPDC046465 | reverse complement strand
GCGCGCAGCGCGTCGCGGAGGGTAAGCCGGAGTATCCGCTCAAGGTCACGGTCACTAAGTCCGGCGACCTCTCGGCCGACCTGAAGTTCTGGCATCACGGCGGCCAGAAGATGGTGTTCACCGTCGACGACGCGGTCGAGAAGGTCCAAGCCACGTTGGGGGATCTCGCCGACGTCGTCAGCGTCGGCCCGGAACTCGATTGGGGCCTGGTCCTCGACGAGCTCGGCCGACGCGGCATCGGGCAGCTCATGGTGGAGGGCGGCGGCACGATCCACACCCAGCTCATGGCGCAGAACCTCGCCGACGAGGTGCAACTCGCCATCGCCCCGCTCCTGGTCGGACAGCCTGAAGGACCCCAGTTCCTGGGCAGCGCCCAGTACCCGGGTGGAACCACCGCCCGGATGAAGGTGCTGGAGGTCAGGGCGATCGACGACGTGGTGTTCGTCCGCTACGCCCCCAAGGAGCGCGGCTGATGTACGCGCCAGGCCGGGATGGGGACCTGCATTGGATGCAGCGCGCTATTGACCTTGCTGCGCTGTGCCCTGCGGCCGCGGGGGCCTACTCGGTCGGGGCGGTCATCGTCGGCGCGAACGGCGAGGAGCTCGCGGCTGGATACTCGCGTGAGGCTGATCCGCGCGAGCATGCGGAGGAGGCCGCGCTCGCCAAGCTCCCCGCGCGCGGCTCACGGCTGAGCGGAGCGACGATCTACAGCACGCTGGAACCGTGCTCCGAGCGAAGCGCAGACCGCACGCCGTGCGCCCAGCGGATCCTTGAGGCTCGTATCCCCCGCGTGGTCATCGCATGGCGGGAGCCCGCGCACTTCGTGGCCGACTGCGTGGGGGTCGAGCAGCTGACGACCGCCGGGGTGATCGTGGACGAACTTTCCGAACTCGCCGATGCCGCGCGTGCGGTCAATCGCCACCTCTTCGACGAACGTCATGGCCGGGGAGCGCCACGCGGAGAGCCGTGACCGCCTACCGCTTTGCGAAGAGCGAGGGGGCCGCTCTTTCCGACACGCCGTCAACTCCCACATCGGAAGCCTAGTTGTCTGTATAGTTTCAGTTCGTGAGGAGGAAGCTATGTCTGATCTCAGGAGTGCTGTCGACGCGCTGCTCGCGCGCCCGGCAGACCCGTTGCCGCCCCCTGCGGTCCGATCCCGGTTGCGTAAGGCTGCAGGGCTGACCCAGGAGGAAGTGGCCAAGGCGTTCGAGGTCACCAGGGTCGCGTTCACGCGGTGGGAGAGCGGCGAAGCCGTGCCGCATCGTCGGCGCCGAGAGGCCTATGCACTCCTTCTACAGGGGTGGGCCGAAAAGTTCCCCGCCGCAGCCATCGAGCCCGGACGGAGCGATATGCCGGCCCCCTAACGAGAAGCGGCCCCGTCGCCACAACGGAGCCGCTTCCATACGAATCGACTCGATCAGCCTCAAAACCATCCGAGTCGTGCCGGTGAGGTGACCTCTCCGGGGTGCACCCGTGGGCCATGGGCCCGCGTGTCACCTATACCCAGGATAGGCGCGAGTTCCTGCGCCACGCCACTATCCAAGGTTAAGCCAGGTCATAACCGCAGGTCACGGCTCTCTCGACACCGTCAGGGAGCACCACAAGTGCCACACCACACCCAGCAGATTCCGGTCAGCTGGTCACAAACCCCGCTGCGGGCGTCCCCTTCCGGGAGCATGCAGCACACAGATCTCCCGCGCCCTCTCACCCCCGCCCGATCCGGGACGGAGGCGCAAGGTGTCTGAAGCCAGCCTTCAGCAGAATCCGGGAGCTGCACAGGTCACCGGCCGCGCTCCCGCCCTCCGCCCGTCCGTGCCGTTGTACCGGCACATGCTGTACGGCTCGGGGCTGTCCCACGCCCTGGACTTCGTGGTCCTGGCGCACGTCCACTTCATGTGCGAGGACGGCAAGACCTTCAGCGTCGACGACCTGGTGGAGACGCTGCGCGGCGAGGGGATCCGCAGCTCGAACGGCAAGGGCCTGATCGGCAGCAAGGCGGTTTACGAGTCGGTCGGCCGTCTGCGAACTGCGGGCTTTCTGCACCGAAACCAGGACAACAGCGGAAACTTCGGGAAGGTTTCGTACACCTTCTACGAATTCCCCTCCCTCAATCCGAACTGGACCCCTCCGGGAGTGACCGACTCGGGAGGAAATATCCCGCTTCCCTTGTCAGGAGAAGCGGACGCCACACTACCAACGAGTAACAACATTTCCGCAGGTCAGACCGCTTCTCCTGACAAGGCACGCGCTGACAAGGCACGCGCTGACAGGCGAAGCGGAAAACGTCGCGTTTCCGCAGGCCAGACCGCTTCTCCTGACAGGCGAAGCGGAAAGCCGTCCCCCCCACACCCCCCGGAGGAGGAGGATTCCTCCTCCCCCAACCCCCTCACTGGCACCACGGGGGCGCTCCCGTCACAGCGGGAGGACAAGCCGAAATTCGCAGCAGAGGAGATCGCTGAGGCTGAGCGGTTCCTTCAGTGCATGAAGCGCCACCAGGCGGGTGCGGCGAGCTCGCGCAAACTCGCCCCCCTGTTGCTGGGGCTGATGGCTGCTCAGGACTGGCCGAAGATCACGGGCCTTGACAAGCAGCAGCAGGAGTTGCTGGAAGCGGACATCTTCAAGAACACCGGTGGTGCCGTGTCGTGGGCGTCCTGCCTGCCCGGCTGGATCAAGGATCTGCGCCGATACGAGTTCGCGAGGGCCGCGCAGAAGAGTGCCGCCGGTGGCTCGGTGCCGTGGTGCGGTACCTGCGAGTCGCCGGACTACCGCTGGTTCGCGCCGCGTGAGGGCAGTCCGACCAAGTGCCCCACGTGCCACCCGTCCGTTGCTCCGCGCCCGCCTGAGGCCTGACGCGCACAAAGACGGGCCGCCCCCTGGCCGGGGCGACCCGTCGCGATCAACCCGATTCCAAAGCCCTGGAACAGGAGACCGAATGTCCACGGTAGTCGCCGCCCGCAGTGACCACGACGATGAAGGAGCCGGCCCCGGCTCGCCCCGCCACGACCTGAAGGTGTGGGACGTGCCGCCGCAGGACCTCGATGCCGAGCAGTCGGTGCTGGGCGGGCAGTTGCTGAGCAAGGACGCCATCGCGGACTTTCTCAGCTCCCCGATGAAGCCCGCTGACTACTACCGGCCTGCGCACGAGACGATCCAGCAGGCGATCAACACGCTCTACGGCAAGGGCGAGCCAGCCGACCCGATCACGGTGTCCGCCGAGCTGGCCAAGTCGGGCGAGCTGGCCCGGGTCGGCGGGGCTTCCTACCTGCACACCCTGGTTGAGGCGGTGCCGACCGCGGCGAGTGTGGAGTACTACGCCGGGATCGTCCACGACCTGGCCGTGCGCCGCCGCCTCGCGGAGGCTGGCACCCGCATCCGGATGATGAGCCTGTCCGGCGAGGGCGAGGTGCCCCAGATCTCCGACGCCGCGCAGGCGGAGATCCACGCCGCGACGGAGGTCTCCACAGCCGCCGATCCCAAGCGCCCGGGTGAGGGCAGTCTGGCCGCGACGGTCGACGAGCTCCAGGCCATCGAGAAGCGTGGCGGCGAACTTACCGGCGTCTCGACCGGCTTCACCGACCTCGACCAACTGACCCAGGGCCTGCAGCCCGGACAGCTCGTCGTCGTCGCCGGTCGCCCGGCCATGGGCAAGTCCACCCTCGCCCTCGACTTCGCTCGGGCCTGCTCGATCAAGCACAACCTGCCCAGCGTGTTCTTCTCCCTGGAGATGGGCATCTCCGAGATCAACATGCGGATGCTGTCCGCCGAGGCTCGCGTCGGTCTGCACAAGATGCGCTCGGGCACGATGACCGAAGAAGACTGGCAGCACCTGAGCCGCAGGACACCGGCCGTCGAGGCCGCGCCGCTGTACCTGGACGCCTCGACCGACCTGACCATGCTTCAGATCCGCTCGAAGTGCCGCCGCATGCTGCAACGGCACGGCCTGAAGCTCATCGTCGTGGACTACCTCCAGCTCATGGAGTCCGGCAAGCGCGCCGAAAGCCGCGTGGTCGAGGTCGGCCAGATCTCCCGCGGCCTGAAGAAGCTCGCCAAGGAGCTCGAAGTCCCCGTGGTCGCGCTCTCCCAGCTCAACCGCGGATCCGAGCAGCGCACCGACAAGAAGCCACAGCTCTCCGACTTGCGCGAGTCCGGCTCAATCGAGCAGGACGCCGACATGGTGATCCTGGTCCACCGCGAGGATGCCTACGAAAAGGAGTCCCCCCGAGCCGGTGAGGCCGACCTCATCGTGGCCAAGCACCGCAACGGCCCGACCGCGACCATCACCGTCGCCTTCCAAGGCCACTACTCCCGCTTCGTCGACATGGCTCAGACCTGAGGCCCGGCCCTGCACCCCACAGGAACGCCCCGCGTGCCCGCCTGGCGGCCGTTCAGCCCCTCAGTGGGGAAAAGGGTCGCGCCGCACCAAGATCGGCCCGCACGCAGCCGTACAGCCGATCAAGGAAGCGGCCTGCCGCTCCGCGCCCGCCTCGCCCGGCCGAAGGAGGCCACCATGCCTGAGACGACACCCACGTTCGACGCGATCGACGCGCTGCTCGCCGCGACGCCCGAACCGCCCGCGCCCCTGCCCCCCATCGAGCAACGCCGCGCGCTGCGCGAGGAGTTGGGCCTGGCGCGGGCGCAGGTCGCCCGCGTACTGGGCACGAGCCCCTCGACACTGGCGGGCTGGGAGGCCGGCCGCGACCCGGCCGGTGAACTCCGCGGCCGTTACGCCTATTTCCTGAGCCAGGCCCAGGACAAGCTCCACGCCCGCCAGGCCCCGGCGCCGGACACCGACCCCACCGCGGCCGCCGCTCCCGCCGCGCCCCCCGACGACGCCGATGCCGCCCTCCCCGGGCAGCACCAGGCCGAGGAGGACGACGTCCAGGAGGACCCGAACCACAGGAACAGGACGCAACTGAGGATGCCGAGCAGCCAGTTGACGGCCGTCATGGGGTAGTACACGAGCATCAGCGAGTACGAGAA
>NZ_JBEYZK010000061.1:0-5535 GCF_040646035.1 Streptomyces sp. NPDC046465 | reverse complement strand
GCGCCGGGCGGCGTGCGGGGGCGGCGGGGGCCCCCGGGGGCGCAGGCGCTAGGGGGCGGGCGGGGCGGCCGGGGTGCGGGCCAGGGCCCGCTCGGTCAGGGCGGCGGCGGCCCCGGTGTAGGCCTGGGGGGCGAACAGGTCGCGGTGGCGCTCCTGGGCCAGCAGGGCCGCCGCCCGCTCGTCGGCGCGCAGCACGTCGGCCAGCGGCGCGCCGGTGGCCGCGGCCTCGGCGCAGGCCGCGTTCACCAGGTCCCGGGCCGGGGCCTTGCCCAGCAGCGGGGCCAGGACGGCGGCGATCCTTTCGGAGACGATCTGCCCGCCGCTCAGGGCGGCGTTGGCGCGCATGCGCGCGGGGTCCACCCGCAGGTGGCCCAGCAGCTCCGCCGCCTGGTGCGCCGCTCCCCCGGCCAGCCGCAGCAGGGCGCGCAGCGGCTCCCATTCGGCGTGCCAGGCGCCGGCGGAGCGCTCGTCCTCGCTGAGCATGCAGCCCAGCACGCCGGCCGCGAGCGGGGGGGCCTGCAGGGCGGCGGAGCGGATGGCGGCGGCCAGGACGGGGTTGCGTTTGTGGGGCATCGCCGAGGACGCGCCGCGCCCGGCCGGGGCCGGCTCGTGGACCTCGCCGACCTCGGTGCGGGTCAGCGACAGCACATCGACGGCGATCTTGCCCAGGGCGGTGCAGGTGAACGCGGCGGCGTGGGCCAGGTCGGCCACCGGGGTGCGCAGCACGTGCCAGGGCAGCAGCGGGGCCACCAGGCCCAGTTCGGCGGCGAAGGCGGCGGTCAGGTCGTGGACGTAGGCGGCGGGCTCGGCGCCCGGGGCGTGCTGGAGGTAGCCGGCCAGGGTCCCGGCGGCCCCGCCGAGCTGGACGGGGCCCGCGGCGGCGAGCGCGGCCAGTTTCTGGTCGGCGTCCAGGAGCAGGTGGCGCCAGCCGGCCGCCTTGCAGCCGAAGGTGGTGGGCACCGCGTGCAGGGCCAGGGTGCGGCCCGCCATGAGGGTGTCGCGGTGGGTGCGGGCCAGGCGGGCCAGGTCCTGTTCGGCGCGGGCCAGGTCGGCGCGGATCAGGCGCAGCGCCCGGTGGGCCACCAGGACGGCGGCGGTGTCGAGGATGTCCTGGCTGGTGGAGCCGCGGTGCACGTAGGCGGCCGCGGCGGGGTCCTGGGCGGCCACCAGGGCGGTGAACTCCGTCACCAGGGCCACCACCGGGTTGGCGGACTGGCGGGAGCGGGCGGCCAGCGCCGGCAGGTCCAGGCGTTCGGCGCGGGCGGCGTCGGTGATGGCCCGGGCGGCGGCCGCGGGCACCGTGCCCAGGCGGGCCTGGGCCCGGCTCAGGGCCGCCTCGGCGTCCAGCATGGCCTGCAGCCAGGCGCTGTCGGAGACCGCGGCGGCCACCGGGGTGCCCGCCCAGACCGGGGCGAGCAGCCCGGACTCGGGCGGCGCGCCGGGCGTGAGGTCAGCGGGCATGCGGGGCTCCTTGTCCGGGGTGCACTCCCTGTACGGGGGCGGCGGTTGCGGTTGCGGGCACGGGCTCGGGCTGGGGCACGGCGCCCGGGCCCGGGCCGGGGCCGGGGCCGGGGCCGGGGCCGGGGCCGGGGCCGGGGCCGGGGCCGGGGCCGGGGCCGGTGGGGGCCAGGGCGGCGCGGGCGATGGCGTCGGCGTCGGTGAGGGTCACCGAGCCCACGCCGGGCCGGATGCCGGCGGCCGTCACCCAGTGCACCGCCTCGGTGGGCACGCCGAAGGCGAAGCGGCGCGGGTGGGCCCGGCCGGCCGCGTCGAGCAGGCGGAAGGGGCGGGCGGTGACGGCCAGTCCGTCGCTCTCGAAGGGGTCCTGGGCGCGGGCGGGGATGCGGTGGGCGGCGGCCTGGCCGCTGTCCAGCAGGTGGCGCAGGAGCGCGTCACCGGTGCGGCGCAGGGTGATCGCGGGCAGCCGTGCCTCGATGAGGGCGTCCACCCGCAGGGCCGAGCCGGGCACCAGCGGGGAGCCGGCGGTGTAGCCGCCGGCTGCGGCCCGCACCTGCAGGCCGGGGCCCAGGACGTGCAGGACGCCGGCCTCGATCAGCGCGATCATCTCCTCGACGCGGCGGGCCGGCGGGCCGATCGAGAGGTGGGCGTTGAGCGGGGTGTACCAGCCGTCCAGGTCCCTGCGGTGGGAGTCGCCGTGCAGGCCGTTGTGGTCGACGGCCAGGCGGATCTCGTTGCGCAGGTCGCGCAGGACGTCCAGGGCCGCCTTGAGCGGGCCGCTGACGTTGCCGGCGCGGGCCTCGGCGACGTCCTGGCGCAGGTGGTCCAGGAGCCAGCCGGTGAAGTCGTGCGGGCCGGTGAACTCCCGGTCGCGGTAGGGCCGGGCGAGCAGTTCCCAGTCCCAGCGGTCCTTGTCGCCGATGCCGTACGCCTCCAGGACGGCGTCCTGCTGCTCGGGGGCGGCCGTCAGGTAGCGGGCCTGCAGCCGGCGGGCGGGGCGGTCCTTGCCGCGCGCGCGCAGCAGGGCGGCGTAGTAGACGCTCTCCACTTCGCGGGAGATCAGCGGCCACAGGTCGGCGTGGAAGTCCAGGCCGGCGGGGTGGGCGCGGCGCAGCGCGCGGATGCGCCGCTCGGTGAGCAGCTGGGGTTCGTGGCGGCCGTGCGGGCCCTTCTCGTTCTCGCCCCGGGCCTGGTAGGGGATGCCGCGCCGGGAGCCGGCGTAGAGGCGGGGCTCTTGGCCCGAGGCGTGGTAGACCAGGCGGCCGCCGGTGCGGGTGAACCGGCCGCCGCGGCCGGCGGTGAGCTGGGCCAGGTAGTCGAAGAAGTTCAGGCCCAGGCCGCGCAGCAGTACCGCGTCGGCCGGGGCCAGGGTGTCCAGGTCGGTGTCGGCGGGGTTGGCCGGCGGGATGTGGCGCAGCCCGTGCCGGCGGGCGCGGGCGGCGAAGGCCTGCTCGGCGGCGTCCGGGCGGGCCGGCAGGTGGCCCTGGCACAGGATGACCGCGTCCAGGGCGCTCAGCACGGTGTCGTCGCTGAGCCGCACCCGCTGGCGCGGGCTCCCGCCGTCGGGGGCGGGCTCGTCGTCCAGGCTCAGGGCCCGGCAGCGGTGGGCGGTGATGGTCACGGTGGCGGGCGCGCCGGCGACGACGCGCCCGTAGGCCCAGCGCAGGTAGTGGCCGTAGAAGGCGCGGGTGGGGTAGGTGTCGGGGCCCAGCGCGCGGGCCTGGGCCAGCACGGGGGCCGGGTAGGGGGCGTCGGCGGGCAGCGCGGCGGCCCATTCGTAGAGGCTGGGGCCCTCTTCCAGGGGGCCGTGCAGGGTGACGGTCGAGTCGGTGAACACCGAGATCTGGCAGGCCACGGTGTTCATGAGCAGGTGCGGGGACTGATCGGTGCGCCAGATTTGGCCGGGCCCGGGCGGGCAGGGGTCGACGACGTGGATGTGGACGGTGTGGTCCTTGGGGCGTGAGCGGGCGTGGGCGCACAGCCGCTCGAGCACGGACAGGCCGCGGGGTCCCGCACCGACCAGGCATATCGTGCTGTGGGTCGCTGTCATGTCTACCGTTTCTGCAGGGTCACGCGAGGGGGCGGACCGCACGCCGGGCGGAACCCGTCCCGCACAGGGGGGCGGGCCGCTGGCGTGGGGCCGGGGAGCACCGCCTGGAAGCGACAGGTCGGCGATGCTCCGGCGCACCCGCCCCGCCGGCCCGGGAGTTCTTCTCGACCGGGCGAGCGGTCCGCGCCCCTGCCGCGCCGGGAGGGGCGCGGCAGCAGCGGCGGCACGGCGGCGTGCGCGGCGGGGAGCATGCGGACGCCGGGGAGCGCGGGTGACGCGGCCGGGGGGCCGCGCCGCGTGGTGTCTTCCCGGGTCCGTCCCGCGCCGTGGCGTCAGCCGCTGTCGCGGGGCGGGCGGTAGCCGTTCACCATGGCGCCGGGGCGAGCCCCGCGGCCGTGCCGCCTCCGTGCCCCGTGTCCCGTCCGGCCGGCATCCGGGCGGTGCCCGCGCCGGGATCTGCGCTACCGCTCATGTGCCTGCTCCTTCCTGATCCGCTCCGGGCGGGAGATGCGTGAAAAATGCAGAAGAGTACGAGGCGTACGTGGCGTACGTGGGTGTGCGGGAGGGGGGGTGCGGGTGGGTGGTTTCAGGGGGCGGGGTGGCCGGTGTGTGTCTTCAGGGGCAGGACCCAGGTCTGGACGGCGCCGGCCTCGTGCAGGCGGCGGGTGACCGCGCTCGCGCCGGCCGGGGAGGTCAGCGCGAGCATGCAGCCGCCCAGGCCGCCGCCGGTGATCTTGGCTCCGGGGCTGCCCGCGTCCAGGGCGGCCCGCACCATCGCATCGATGCGGGCGGTGCTCAGGCCGGCGGTGCGCAGCAGGTGGTGGTAGTCGCTCAGGTGGGGGCCGAGGTCGTGCGAGGTGCCCTGGGCCAGGGCGTGGCGGGCCCGGGCGGTCAGGCGGGTGGCCTCGCGCACGAAGCGGTCCCGGCGGCCGGGGTGCTGGTCGAATCCCTCGCGCAGCAGGGCGACGGCGTCCTTGGTGCGGCCCGTCTCGCCGCTGTCGGCGATGATGAACAACTGCTCGCAGCCGACGGGCAGTTCGTGGGCGCGGCCCTGCTGGAAGAGGAGGGGGCCCGGCGCGCCGACCGCGGTGGCATCCACGCCGCTGGCCCGGCCGTGGGCCACGTTCTCGGCGCTCTGCACCAGGTCGAACACCGCCTGGGGGGTGAGCGGGCGGCCGAAGAGGTCGGCCAGGGCCAGGACCACGGCGCGGGCGCAGGCGGCGCTGGAGCCCAGGCCGCGGCCGGGCGGGACGGCGCAGTCCAGGATCACCTCCAGGTGCACGTCGTCGGCCACGCCCATGGCCGCGCGGAAGGCGGCGGTCAGCTGCCGCAGCCCCTGGGAGGCCTGGGTGGCCACCGGGCGGGAGGGGGAGCCGGTCATCGTCAGGGTGACGTCGCCGGCGCCGGCCGCGGCGGGCGCGGACCAGCCGGCGCTCGCGGTGACCGCCAGCTGGGGCACCGGCAGGGCGAGGGCGGGCGCGCCGTAGACCACCGCGTGCTCGCCCAGCAGGATCGTCTTGGCGTGGGCGCGGCCGACCCCGACCGTGCGGGCCCGGCGGGCCGGCGGCGCCCCCTGCACCCACGCCGCGGCGGGCGGGGCGGGCGTGCTCAGCTCCCCTGTTCTTTTCTGCATGGAGATCGCATCATCCAGACGTCGAGGAAGGGTCCAGGAAGAAATGACCGAAGAAATGAGGCGGGCCTCGTCCCTTCCCTCCGGGCGCGGCGCGAACGCGCCGGGCGGCAGCGGGAGAAGGGCGGGCGGGGCATCCGATTCCCGGCGGCGGCAGGGTATTTGGGCAGGGTGGATGCCCTGAAATAGTGACACGTCGGACGACTGCCCGCCTAGAGCACCCCGAAGTGGTGTGGGTCACTCCCCCGCGTGTATACGGAATACGGCGCAAGTGCGGGCGGGGCCGGGCGCCTTCACGGCAGGGCGCCGAGACCCGAGCCCCGCGCGCGCGTAGGCGAACACGGACCCCGCCTGGGGGACCACCCGCACCATCTGCGCGTAACTGAACGCGGTGAAC
>NZ_JBEYZK010000060.1:0-5825 GCF_040646035.1 Streptomyces sp. NPDC046465 | reverse complement strand
CGGTCACCGCCGAACGCCTCGACGACACGACGCAGCTCGACACCGGCTACTGGGTCACCAACCTCCGCCAGCCCGTCCGCTTCGCCGACACCATCGAGGCACTTCTGGCCGACGGCTACCGCCTGTTCATCGAGGCCAGCCCGCACCCCGTCCTCAACCTGGGCATGGAAGAGACCATCGAGCAGGCCGACGTCACCGCCACCGTGGTGCCCACCCTGCGGCGCGATCACGGCGACGCCACCCAGCTCGCCCGCGCCGCCGCCCACGCCTTCACCGCGGGTGCCGACGTCGACTGGCGCCGCTGGTTCCCGGCCGACCCCACCCCCCGTACCGTCGACCTCCCCACCTACGCCTTCCAGCGCCGACGCTATTGGCTGGCCGACACCGTGGCGCGAGACGCCGGGCGCGACCGGGGCGTCGGGTCGGGGCATGCGCAGTTGCCCACTGCGGTTGCCCTCGCCGACGGGGGAGTGGTGCTCAATGGTCGGGTCTCCGCCGGGAATGGTGGCTGGCTGGGTGGGCATGTGGTGGCCGGGACTGCCCTGGTGCCAGGGGCCGCGCTGGTGGAGTGGGTGTTGCGGGCCGCTGACGAAGCGGGCTGCGGGACGGTGGACGAGCTGACGTTGCAGGCGCCGTTGGTGGTGCCGGAGTCCGGCGGGCTCCAGGTACAGGTGGCTGTGGGTTCGGCGGACGAGCAGGGCCGTCGTGACGTACACGTGTACTCGCGGCCCGAGCAGCAGGGCGCGGCGGCACTGTGGGTGTGTCATGCCGTCGGTGAGCTCGGGTGTGAGCCGAGGGCGATACGGCCGACGCGGCAGGCCGGTCAATGGCCGCCTGCGGGGGCCGAGCCGGTGGATGTGAGCGGGTTCTACGAAAGTGTCGCCGTCGCCGGGTACGAGTACGGACCGGCCTTCCGCGGGCTGCGGGCGCTGTGGCGGGACGGCCAGGATCTCCTTGCGGAAGTGGAGTTGCCCGAGCAGGCGGGTTCGGTGGCCGGGTTCGGGATCCACCCCGCGCTGTTGGATGCCGCGTTGCATCCGCTGCTCGTACAACGGGGCGAGCAGGGGGCGGACGGTGCGGAGGTGCTGTTGCCCTTCACCTGGAGCGGAGTGTCGTTGTGGGCTACCGAGGCCACCACCGTGCGGGTGCGGCTCGCCGGGCTGCGTGGGGGCGATGAGGAGACGGTCTCGCTGACCGTCACGGATCCCGCAGGTGGGCCCGTGGCGGACGTGGCGGAGTTGCGCCTTCGGTCGATCGGCGCCCAGCAGGTGCGGGCCGCCGGGGGACTGGGGACGGACGGACTGTACGAGCTGCGGTGGACGACGCTTCCGACGCTTTCGGGTGCGCTTGCCGATGCCGATGCCGATGCCGGTATCGGTATGGGTGTCGGTACCGATACCGGTACCGACACCGATGTGGCCACCCCCGCGCCCTCCCTGGTGATGGCCCCGGTGGACACCGTCGGTGAGGACGGACTCGCCGTGGCTGGGCGGGCGTTGCGCATCATCCAGGAGTTCCTGGCCGCGCCGCGCCTGGACCAGGCGCACCTGGTGTTCGTGACCAGGGGCGCGGTGGACGCGACCGGCCCCGGCGACGCCCTCGGCTTAGTGCGGACGGCGGACCCGGTGGACCCGGCGGGCGCGGCCGTGTGGGGCTTGGTGCGCAGCGCGCAGTCGGAGAACCCGGGCCGGATCGTGCTGATCGACACGGATGTGCCATTCGAGGATGGCGCAGTTGTAGAGGCCGTGCGGGCTGCCATCGGAGCGGATGAACCGCAAGTAGCTTTGCGCTGCGGCGAGTTGTTGGTCCCCCGGTGGGCCCAGGCCGACGATCCCGCCGAACTGGCGGGACCGGCGGGACCGGTCGGGGCGAAGGCCTGGCGTCTGGTGGGCGGGGCGTCCGGGACGCTGGACGCGCTCGTGGCGGAGGCCTGCGACGAGGTGCTGCGCCCGCTGGAGCCCGGGCAGGTCCGCCTTGCCGTGCACACGGCGGGGGTCAACTTCCGCGACGTACTGATCGCTCTGGGCATGTACCCGGATCAGGGTGCGCTGCCCGGCACCGAGGCGGCCGGTGTGGTGACGGAGGTCGGGCCGGGCGTCACCCGGCTGTCGGTCGGCGACCGCGTGATGGGCATGCTGGACGGCGCGTTCGGCCCGTGGGCCGTCGCCGACGCGCGCATGCTCGCTCCGGTTCCGCAAGGCTGGGACACCCGACAGGCGGCCGCCGCACCGGCGGCGTTCCTGACGGCTTGGTACGGGTTGGTGGGGTTGGCCGGTCTTCGGGCGGGTGAGCGGGTGTTGGTCCATGCCGGTACGGGTGGTGTGGGGATGGCGGCGGTGCGGATTGCCCGGTATCTCGGGGCTGAGGTGTTTGCCACGGCGAGTTTGGCCAAGCATTCCGTATTGGAGGAGATGGGGGTCGATGCCGCGCATCGGGCGTCTTCCCGTGACCTGGGTTTCGAGGACGTCATCCGGGAGGCCACCGGTGGGTGTGGCGTGGATGTCGTGCTCAACAGCCTCACGGGTGAGTTCATCGATGCTTCCTTGCGGTTGCTCGGCGAGGGCGGTCGGTTTTTGGAGATGGGCAAGACCGATCTCCGTACCCCCGAGGCCGTGGCCGCGGCGTACGCGGGCGTCACGTACACCGTCTTCGACCTCGTCACCGATGCGGGGCCCGACCGTATCGAGGTCATGATGCGGGAGCTGGGCGAGAGGTTCGCCTCCGGTGACCTCGAGCCGTTGCCGGTGCGTTCTTGGCCGCTGGACCAGGCACGGGAAGTGTTCCGGTTCATGAGCCAGGCGAGGCACACCGGCAAGCTGGTGCTCGACATACCCGCACCGGTCGACCCCGACGGCACCGTCATCGTCACCGGCGGAACCGGCACCATCGGCGCCGCCGTGGCCGAACACCTGGCGCGCACCGGCGAGAGCGCACATCTGCTCATCGTCAGCCGACGCGGAGCCGCCGCCGACGGGGCCGACGAACTGGCGGCGCGACTCGCGGAGTTGGGGGCCGAGGCGACCTTCGTGGCGGCCGATGTGAGCGAGCCCGGGGCGATTGCCGCGCTGATCGCGGGGATCGATCCGGCCCACCCGCTGACCGGTGTCGTACATGCCGCGGGCGTACTCGACAACGCCCTGATCGGTTCGCAGACCCCCGAGAGCCTGGCCCGCGTGTGGGCGGCCAAGGCCGCCGCCGCGCAACAACTGCACGAGGCGACACGGGAGACGCGGCTCGGCCTGTTCGTGATGTTCTCGTCCTTCGCCTCCACTCTGGGCACCCCGGGGCAAGCCAACTACGCCGCTGCCAACGCCTATTGCGACGCGTTGGCCGCGCGCCGCCGCGCTGAGGGCTGCGTCGGCCTGTCCGTGGCATGGGGGCTGTGGGAGGCCACCAGCGGTCTGACCGGGACGCTGTCCGCGGCCGACCGGGCCCGCATCGACCGCTACGGGATCAAGCCGACCGGCGCGGCCCGCGGCTGCGCCCTGCTGACAGCCGCGCGCGCCCACGGACGCCCGGACCTGCTCGCCCTGGACCTGGACCCCCGCATCCCGGCCGGATCCGACGCAGCGGTCCCCGTCGTGCTCCGCGCCCTGGCCGCCGCGGGGGCGCCCGCCGCGGCCCGTCCCACCGCGGCCGTGGCAGGCCAGGCGGAGGACTGGCAGAGCAGGCTTGCCGACCTCACCGCCGACGAACAAGTGGAGCTTCTCACCGGCCTCGTGCGCACCCACGCGGCCGGCGTGCTCGGGCACGCCGACCCGGCGGCGGTGCAGGTGGACACGCCGTTCAAGGAGCTCGGCTTCGACTCGCTGACCGCCGTCGAACTGCGCAACCGGCTCGCCGCCGCGACCGGACTGAAACTGCCCGCGGCCCTGGTCTTCGACTACCCCCAGGCCCACATGCTCGCCGCCCACCTCGCCGAACGGCTCGCCCCGGACGGAGCACGGGCCCCGAAGGGCGACACGACCGCCCAGGTCCTGCAGGAAGTGGCCCGGGTCGAGCACGTCCTGTCCGCCGCCGTCAGGCAGGGCCTGGACCAGGCGGCCGTCGCGGCCCGCCTGGCGGCTCTCCTCGCCCGCTTCACGGCGGCGACGGGGACCACGGTGGCCGGAGCCGGAGCCGGAGCCGGAGCCGGAGCCGGAGCCGGAGCCGGAGCGAGCGCCGCGGCCGGCGAGGACGCGGCGGACCAGCTGGAGACGGCGACCGCCGAACAAGTACTGGACTTCATCGACAACGAACTCGGGGTGTGAGCCGCGTGCCGGCCGCACATCCCGCGATCACGGGCGGGGAGCTAAAGCGCACATGGTGAGCGAAGAGAAACTGGTCGACTACCTCAAGCGTGTCTCCGCGGACCTGCACGCCACCCGGCAGCGGCTGCGCGAGGCCGAGGACCGTGACCAGGAACCGGTGGCCGTGGTGGAGACGGCCTGCCGCTACCCCGGCGGTGTCCGCAGCCCCGAGGACCTGTGGGAGCTGGTCTCCGCGGGCAGCCACGCGCTGGGCGCCTTCCCCGACAACCGGGGCTGGGACCTGGAGCGGCTCTTCCACCCCGACCCCGACCACCCCGGGACCAGCTACGCCCGCGAGGGCGGGTTCCTGCACGACGCCGACCTGTTCGACCCCGAGTTCTTCGGCATCAGCCCGCGCGAGGCCGCCGTCCTCGACCCGCAGCAGCGCCTCCTCCTGGAGTGCGCCTGGGAGGCTCTGGAGCGCGCGGGCATCGACCCGCACTCCCTGCGGGGCAGCCGCACCGGCGTGTTCGCGGGGGCGGCCCTGCCCGGCTTCGGCACCCCGCACATCGACCCGGCCGCCGAGGGGCACCTGGTCACCGGCAGCGCCCCCAGCGTCCTGTCCGGCAGGCTCGCCTACACCTTCGGCCTGGAGGGCCCGGCGGTCACCATCGACACCGCCTGCTCGTCGTCGCTGGTCGCCGTGCACCTGGCGGCTCACGCCCTGCGCCGACGGGAGTGCGATCTGGCGCTCGCGGGCGGCGTCACGGTCATGACCCATCCGTACGTGTTCACCGAGTTCTCCCGCCAACGGGGCCTGGCCGCCGACGGCCGGTGCAAGCCCTTCGCGGCCGCCGCCGACGGCACCGCGTTCTCCGAGGGCGCCGGACTCCTCGTACTGGAACGCCTCTCCGACGCCCGCCGGGCCGGGCACCGGGTGCTCGCCGTCATCCGCGGCTCCGCCGTCAATCAGGACGGTGCGAGCAACGGTCTGACCGCCCCCAACGGCCCCGCCCAGCAGCGCGTCATCCGCGCCGCCCTCGCCGGGGCGCGGCTCTCGCCCGCGGAGGTCGACGCGGTCGAGGCGCACGGCACCGGCACCCGGCTCGGCGACCCCATCGAGGCCGACGCGCTCCTCGCCACCTACGGGCAGGAGCGGCACGAGGGCCGACCGCTCTGGCTCGGCTCGGTGAAGTCCAACATCGGCCACACGCAGGGCGCGGCAGGCGCCGCGGGCCTGATCAAAATGGTCCAGGCGCTGCGGCACCGGACGCTGCCCGCCACGTTGTACGCGGACGAGCCGACGCCGCACGCCGACTGGGAGTCGGGCGCGGTGCGCCTGCTGACCGAACCGGTCGCCTGGCCGCAGGGCGACCGGCCCCGCCGGGCAGGCGTCTCCTCCTTCGGGATCTCCGGCACGAACGCCCACCTCATCCTGGAGGAAGCACCCGCGGCCGACGTCGCTGCCGACGTCGCTGCCGAGGTCGGTGCCGAGGTCGGTCGAGACGCCGTCGACGGCGCGGGAGAGGCCCGGCCCGTGGTGCGGACCCGCGCCACGGCACCGGCGTCCGCCGCTCCCCGCGAGGAGGGGGGGGC
>NZ_JBEYZK010000059.1:0-7803 GCF_040646035.1 Streptomyces sp. NPDC046465 | reverse complement strand
CCACTGCCCAGTCCCCCCAGCCGATCGGCGCACCTCCGGATTGCCAGCTCAGCCGAATCTCGCTGATCAGACCGGAATTGTCAGACACCCCCTAGCGCGCCGGAGCCGCGGGAGTGTGCCGGAGCCGGTTGACCAGGGACGCCGTCTCCGGCTCGAAGGAGGCCATGTCGAGTGCGAGCGACAGTTCCTTGGCGAACGTGCCCTGCGCCTGGGCGACCAGTTTGCGGCCCTCGGCGGTGAGGTGCGCGAACATCACCCGCCGGTCTTCCTCGCCGACCGTACGGGCCACGAGGCCCTCGTTCTCCAGGCGGCTGACCAGGCGGCTCATCGTGGACTGACTGGAACCCACCGAGTCGGCAAGCTCCTGCATGCGCAGCGCCCCGCGCGACAGGACCGACAGGGCCGTGAACTCCGATGCGGTGACGCCGTGTTGGCGCTGGAGCTTCTTGTCGAGGGTCGTACTCACCCCGTTCACCAGGAGCAGCAGTTGCCTCCACAGCTCGAGTTCGCCACTGAGTCGCCCGCGCGCGGCAGTCGCCATGCCGTCCCTCACCGTCCCGTCCTTCGCCTGCGCCCGGACCCCGGCCCCCTTGAGGCAGCTCCGCGCCCCACGGTGTCGTCACAGCAGTGAATACTTGCCTTTGCAAGCATAGGTCAGAGGGGGTCGCAAGGGCCAGGGTGTACGGGCGGAAGTGCTGACATGAGTGCGGGCAGAAAGAAGAGCCGGTGCGCCCCGGTTCAGGGGTGCACCGGCTCGTTCACCGGCGGGCCGTCAGATCAGCCGCTGGACACCGGCGCGGGCGCCGCGTCCGCGCCACGCCGCCGTGCGGCGCGGGGCTTGGCAAACCTGCGCATCATCGGCATCTCGACACCCTTGTGCAGCAGCCACGCGAAGCCCATGCACACCACGAAGTAGAGGGCCATGACGCCCATGCCTCCGACGAACCCGAACTGGCGCGTCTCGCCGATCAGCGAACGGACGTACACCAGAAGGACGTTGTGCACGATGTAGAAGGCGAACGACACCTCGCCCAGCCACACCATGACGCGCCCTCGGAAGGGCGAGCGGCCGCCGCGCAGGTCGGTGGTGGCGACGGCGGGGATGAGCAGCGCGAACGGGATGAGCGCCGCCGCGTTGAGACCGAAGAGCCAGGGCGTGGCGTTGGCGATCGCGTAGCCCACGACGACGAGACCGCAGGCGGGCAGCAGCCCCAGGTTGATCCAGCGGCCGGTCATGAGGATGCGCGCCATGACGATGCCCAGGACGAAGTCGAGGGTGCGCACCGGCGGCAGCATGTAGACGGCCCAGTACTGGATCTCGGAGACCGGGAAGCCATTGGACATGGTGCCGTCGGGCAGCAGGAGGTAGCCGAGGGCCGGGATCGCGGTGATCGTGACGACGAGGCCGCCCGCCCACGCCCACAGCCGCTCGGGCCGTATCGCCGAGATCCACCGGTGCAGCAGGGGGAAGCAGAGGTAGAAGAAGACCTCGCAGGACAGCGACCAGCTCGGCGGGTTGATGCTCAGGTACGTGTGGTAGTCCGGGATCCACGTTTGCAGCAGGAGCAGGTTGGGCAGCCACTGCTGCCAGGTGGCGGTCGCCGCGGCGAACAGCACCATCGCCCCGATCCAGCCGGCCACGTGGCTCGGGTAGAGCTTGACGAGGCGGCGGCGCAAGAACTTGCGGGGCGTGTCGCTCGGGCGGGCGGAGTAGGTCAGGATGAAGCCGCTGAGCAGGAAGAAGAAGGTGACGCCCATCCAGCCCGTCTTGCTGGCGGCCGCGTGGAAGACGTCCGAGACTCCGCCGCTGAAGGGGTTCAGGGGCGGCTCCGTCGTCAGGGACGCGTGGAAGAGGAAGACCATCACCGCGGCGATGAAGCGCAGGCCTGTCAGCGAGGGCAGCCGGGTGAAGCCCTCGGGTCTGGTGGGCGGGACGTGGACCGTACTGCTGCGGGGCGCGACGTTCGTCGCCATGGAAGGCCTCCGTGAGGAAGTGGGCGGGGAAGAGTGTGCGGGAAGCATGCGGGGGCAGTTAATGCATCCTGATGCAAGGATTAGTGCTGCGTTATGGACGCTTTGGACGCTGTGGACGCTGACGGCGCTGTGGACGACGTTGTGGATGTGGGTACGCCGCGGCGCGAGCCCCGGGGCACGGACCCCGCCGCCAAGTCCTGCTGGATCTCGGCGAACGAGCGGTTCTTCGTCTCGGGCACCGCGCGCACCACGAAGACCAGGGCGCCGAGGCAGACCGCGGCGAAGCACCAGAAGACGGCCGCCTCGCCGAACGCGTCGGCCGCGGGCAGGAAGAGCTGGCCCACGACGAAGTTGGCGGACCAGTTGACGAGGACGCACAGTGCCACGCCCTTGGCGCGCACGGCGGGCGGGAAGACCTCCGCGGCGAGGATCCAGAAGACCGGGCCGATGCCGACCGCGAAGGCGGACACGTAAAGCCCCATGGAGAACAGGCTGACCCCGTGCGAGGCCTCGCCGAACGCCCCATTCAGGGCGCAGCCGAGCGGCACGAGCGCCGCCGCCATGCCCACCAGGGAGAAGACGAGCAGCGGCTTGCGGCCTGCCCGGTCGACCAGCGGTATCGCTGCGATCGTCATGAGCAGGTTGGCCACGCCGATGGCGACGGAGTACATGATCGAGTTCGTGGCCGGAAGACCGGCCCGCTGCATGATGCTGGGGGCGTAGTAGATGATCGTGTTGATCCCCGCGAACTGCTGCACCGCCCCGATCGTGACGCCGATGAGGAGACCGCGCCGCACGACCGGCTCGGCCAGCATCCCGCGCAAGGTGCCGGGGCCGGGGCCCGACGCCGGGACGGGCTCGTCACCCGGGACGGACAGCCCCTGGCCCCCGCGCTCGGCACGTCGGCGCCGGTGGAGCCACACGGGGCTCTCGGGCACGAAGAAGAGGCCGACGAGCATCAGGACCGACGGGACCAGGCCCGCGCCGAACATCGCACGCCAGTTGGCGTCCTCGGCGAACCAGAGGTTGATCAGGTATGAGACGAGGATGCCCGCGGTGAGCAGGATCTGGTTCACCGTGATGAGGCGGCCGCGCAACCGGGGCGGCGCCACCTCGGCCAGGTACAGCGGGACGAGTGAGGACGCGGAGCCCACGGCGAGGCCGAGGACCACCCGCGCGGCCACCAGGGTCCAGAAGCCGGTGGACAGGGTGGCGAGGGCGAGCCCGAGCGTGAAGGTGGCGGCGATGACGATCAGCGTCTTGCGGCGCCCCCAGCGGTCGGCGGGACCGCCGCTCCAGAGGGCACCGGCCGCAGCGCCGAGCAGGAGGGACGAGATCACCGCCCCCTCCTGGAAGGACGTCAGGTGGAAGTCCTCCTTGAGGAACAGCAGGGCTCCCGAGATGACGCCCGTGTCGAAGCCGAAGAGCAAACCGCCGAGGGCGACGACGCCCACGGTGAGGGCCAACCGCCATGGGGGAATGCCCGGTTCGGCGCTTTCTGTGTCTTCACTCGCTGTGTCTTCACTTGCTGTGTCTTCACTTGCTGTGTCTTCACTTGCTGTGTCTTCGGGCGCCGCCCGCAGGGGTGGTCGTGTCGCCTGGTCGATTTCCACGGTCACCGACAGCACTCGCTTTCTTGGGCTGCTTCTTGGGTCTGCGTACTTGCTGGGTCGTGGTACTTGCTGAGCCTCGGGCTTCACACCCCGTACCTCGCCCGGTACAGGGAGAAGCGACTGGTCAACCCCCGACGGGAGAGGCCGAATTCGGCGGGCTGGAAGAAGCGGGAACGGCGTGCCTCGCGGACCGTTCCGTCGACGAACGTCGACACCACGCGGTCGAACATCGGCGTCGCGGTGACGCCCGCGAAGGCGAGTACGGCCCGCACCTGCCCGGCCGGGTCGGCCACCAGGTCGTCGAAGCGCAGGTCGAGCAGGCGCCCCCGGGGCACGTCGAGCCGCGCCCGCTCGGACGCCGTGATGTGGCGCTCGACGCGATCGGCCCACTCCTGCCCGGCGGGCCGCACCTGACGGGCCGTCCGCCCGCGCAGAGCCGTCGCGATACCGGCGCACGCGGCGACGGTGTCCGCCGGATCGCGGTGCACCTGGATCACCTTGGCGTCGGGGTAGACCCGCAGCAGTTGCTTCAGATAGCGGGCGTGGAAGGAGTCGCGCAGCACGAGGCGGGAGGCCGGGATGCGCCAGGTGACCGCCTGGATCTGGGCGCGGTGGAACGCGTACGCCTCCGTCGTGTCCGCCGTCTCCAGCCATGCCGCGTAGCTGGGCACGCGCCAGGAGAGCGTCGCCGTCATGCCGTGGAACGCGTTGCCGAGAAGCCGGTGGCAGCCGCCGGGCCGCGTGGCGTCGACGAGCAGCCCGGAGCCCCGTTCCGCGGTGGCGCGCGCCGGGTCCCGCGCGACGCTCCTTGCCCGGTCCAGTGCGGCGCGGCGCTGCCGCAGGGTGGTGGGGCGGCCTGCCGGGTCGTGCAGTTCCGCCAGGGTCGGCGCGTCGAGGCCGGGGTGCTCCGCGAGGGCGTTGTGCAGCATCGCCGCGCCGCTGCCCGGGAGTCCGGTGACGAAGAGCGGGGCCCGGATGTCGTTCAGTGCGATCTCGGGCCGGTCCCGCAGCAGCCGGATCATCTGCTGCTGCTTCCGGAGGGCCGACATCAGCTCGGAGCGGGCGGCTCTGCGGCCCTCCGCGTGCAGGTCGGCCTCGGTGTCGAGGGAGTGCAGGAGCCGGTCGAGCGCGGGCAGGAAACGCAGTCCGACGGCGCCCGCTTCACCGTCCTCGCGCGCCCGTTCCAGGAGGTCGTCCACGGCGAGCACGTCGCGGTCACGCAGGTCGACGCGCCCGTGCGGCGGCGCGTGCCCCGCCGCCCGCAGCAGGTCACCGGACGTCCGTCGCGGTTGCCCACCGCCCCTCCCCCATGCCGGGCCGCCCCCGGGTCCGCCCCAGGGGACAGCGGACTCACGCGCGAGGACAGCTGGTTCACTCCGTCTGCTCACCGACCCACCTTCCAGATACGGGTGTACTGGCAATGCCCGGCAGGACGAGGGTCCAGAGGCGGGAGAGGTGCCGCTCCACGCTGTCGTCGCTGTCGTCGCCCTCGCCGGGCAGGCCGTTGAGCCGCCCCCAGAGGCGGGCTTCCGCGCCCGCCAGGAGGTACTCGGCAAGGAGCACCACATCGCCTGCGGCGACGGCGGGGCCGAGTGCGCCCCGGTCCGCGCGGGTGAGGATCTCGGCCACCGCGGGCAGCCAGAGCGCGGACCACGTGCCGTCGCCCTCGGGAAGCTCGCGCCACAGCCGGATCGCCGCGCGCACCACCTCGTCCCTTTCGAGCAGCCGCGCCAGGTCCAGGGTCAGCGCGACCACGGTGGCGAGCGGCGGCGCCGAGCCCGCGCCCGCTTCCGCCACGCACTCGAGAACGGCGGCGTCCCCGCGTGTCCGTACGGCCTGGGCCAGCGCCGCCTTGGAAGGGAAGTGGAAGGTGAGGGCACCTACCGAAATACCCGCGGACCCGGCGACGCGGCCCAGGGACGTGCCCTCGTATCCCGTGTGTTCGAACTCGCGGGCCGCTGCGAGGACCAGGGCCTCCCTGGTCCTCGCGGCCCGTTCCTGCTTCACCATCGCGCCCTTCCCTGTTCCCCGGAGTCCCAGATCCCGCTCCGGTCCTGCACGCCACAGCCACTGTGGGCACTGGGCGCGGCCCCGACAACGCCGACTTCCGAAAGTCGACCCTCGCGCTGCCCGGAGGGTGTCGAACTTGGCCAAGTAGCGGCCGACTGCTCCCCGGGCTTCAAAAGAAAACGAACGTTCTCTATTCTAGTGGGGTCAGGCGCCATCACGGGGAGGGAATGCCATGACAGAGCTCCAGGACCACCGGCTGCCCGAGCTGATCGGGGACGCGTCGATCAGTTCGTACGCGGAGACCGTCTTCGGCCATCTGCGCCGCGCGGATCAGCGGCGCTGGGCCGCGGCCTACGTGCTGGGACTGCTCACCACGCCCGGCAGGAAGTCGGTCAGACGGCTCGCGGCACAGCTGCACGCCGGTCCGACGGCCGCCCAGTCCCTGCACCAGTTCGCCAACGCCAGTCCCTGGGACTGGCAACCGGCCCGCCGTGAGCTGCTGCACCTGGCCGAGCGCCACACCCGGGTGCGTGCCTGGACCGTCGGTGTCGCGGTGCTGCCCAAGCGCGGCAGCCACTCCTGCGGCGTGCACCAGCGCTTCGAGCGGGCCACTGGGCGTACCGTCAACTGCCAGATGGGAATCGGCCTGTTCCTTTCGTCGGACGCCGCGCACATCCCCGTGGGATGGCGACTGCGGCTGCCCAAGGAGTGGCACGAGGACGAGGAGCTGCGCGCCCGGACACGTATCCCGGAGACCGTGCGGTACGGCTCCCCCACGGAGCACGTCCTGCACCTCGTCGACTCGCTCGCCCCCCTCAGCCACCGTGAACCGGTGCCGGTGGTCGCCGACACGTGCCACCATCCGACGTCCGGGGCGCACCTGGCCGCGGAGCTGACCGCGCGCGGGCGCGACTGCGTGATCGCCGTGCCGCACGGCCTCCGGGTCGTACCGGAGGGCCAGCGCGTGCTCGCGCCGGGCTCGCCCGACGGGACCCTCACCGCCGGACGGCTGCTCCAACTCCTGTCGCCCAAGGGGACGGCGGCCATCGCGACCGAGCTCAGGCACGGCCCGCCGCGCGCCGACCGCCTCGTCTCCGCCCTGGTGCGCCTTCCCGGGCGGCGCGGTATCGCCCCCGGCGTCTACCGCGTCTTCGCCCGGCGGCGCCCCGGGGCCCACGGCGTCGGGCGCGTCTGGCTCACCAGCCTGGTGCACCCGCCGCTGCACGACCTGCTGCCGCTGATACAGGCGCAGTCCGGCACCGCCGCCGCTCTCGCGGACCTCACGGAGAACTACGGTCTACGCGACTTCGAGGGTCGTTCGTATCCCGGCTGGCACCACCACATGACCCTGGCGTCCGCCGCGTACGCGTACCAGCGGCTCGTCGCGAGAGGCTCGGCCGGGCAGCAGCCGCAGCCGCAGCCGCAACCGCAGCGGTACATCGCCTGAGCCGACCCGAAATCCTCAGACAGGCCCTCAGCTCGCCCGGCCGAAGTCGATGGCGCTGTACGCGCGCAGCTTCGACAGCCGGTGCGTGGAGTCGATGCGGCGGATCGTGCGGGAGCGGGAGCGCATGACCAGGGACTCCGTGGTGGCGCTCTCGGCGCCGTAGCGCACGCCCCGCAGGAGCTCGCCGTCGGTGATGCCGGTGGCGACGAAGAAGACGTTGTCGCCCTTGACCAGGTCATCGGTGGACAGCGTGCGGTCCAGGTCGTGGCCCGCGTCGATGGCCCGCCGGCGCTCGGTGTCGTCCTTGGGCCACAACTTGCCCTGGATCACGCCGCCCAGGCACTTGATCGCGCAGGCCGAGATGATGCCCTCGGGGGTGCCGCCGATGCCCAAGAGCAGGTCGACACCGCTGTCCTCGCGCACGGCCATCACCGAGCCCGCGACGTCGCCGTCCGAGATGAGCTTGATGCGGGCACCGGTCGCGCGGACCTCGTCGATGATCCCCTGGTGCCGGGGGCGGTCCAGTACGACGACGGTGACGTCCTCGGGGGCGACGTCCTTCGCCCTGGCGACGCGGCGGATGTTGACCGAGGCGGGCGCGTTGATGTCCACGTAATCGGCGGCCTCGGGGCCTGTGACCAGCTTGTCCATGTAGAAGACGGCCGACGGGTCGAACATGGCGCCGCGGTCGGCGGCGGCCAGCACGGCGATGGCGTTCGGCATGCCCTTCGCGCAGAGGGTCGTGCCGTCGATCGGGTC
>NZ_JBEYZK010000058.1:0-11066 GCF_040646035.1 Streptomyces sp. NPDC046465 | reverse complement strand
ACACCACACCCCTAACACTCTCCCCCACCCCCACCCTCTCCCGATCCGCGCGCCCCCCTCTGGCCCCCGGCCCCCGGCCGGGCGCCCGGCCGGGGGCCCGCAGGCGGCAGAAGGCGGTACGGCAGGCGCCGTGACCGCCGCCCCCTGCGCCGCCCGCGACGGGCGGCGGCAGGCGGGGCGCGACAGCTTCTTCACGTGCAGAAGGCAGACTCTAGAGAAAGTGGATTCCCGATATGCCGAGGCTATGCAAGCCGTCAGTGCGTGTGCCGGAATACGTCATCACCGCCGAAGAGACGATGGAATTCGCCGAGAAGGCCCACGCCGGGAAGCCGCAGCTTCCCCTGGCGCTGCGGCTGATCCGCAACACGGGGGTGCAGAAGCGGCATATCGTGCAGCCCATCGAGCAGACCCTGCGCCACCCGGGCCTGACCGAACGCAACCGCATCTACGAGATCGAGTCCAAGAAGCGGACCCCCGAGGTCGTCGAGGAGGCCCTGGCCAACGCCGAGGTGGCCGCCCGTGACATCGACGCCATCATCTACGTGTCGTGCACCGGGTTCCTGATGCCCTCGCTGACCGCCTGGCTCATCAACCAGATGGGCTTTCGCTCCGACACCCGCCAGATCCCCATCTCCCAGCTGGGCTGCGCGGCGGGCGGCGCCGCGATCAACCGCGCCCACGACTTCTGCGTGGCCCACCCCGGCAGCAACGTCCTGATCGTCGCCTGCGAGCTGTGCTCGCTGTGCTACCAGCCCGACATGGACGACATCGGCTCGCTGCTCTCCGACGGCCTGTTCGGCGACGCGGTCGCCGCCGCCGTGGTGCGCGGCCGCGGCGGCACCGGCATCGAGCTGGAACGCAACTCCTCCTACCTCATCCCCCACACCGAGGACTGGATCTCCTACTCGGTGCGCGACACCGGCTTCCACTTCCAGCTGGACCGCCGGGTGCCCGGCACGATGGAACCGCTGGCCCCGGTGCTGCGCGAGTTCGCCGCCGGCCACCGGTGGGACGCCTCCAACCTCGACTTCTACATCATCCACGCCGGCGGGCCGCGCATCCTGAGCGACCTCGCCAAGTTCCTCGACGTGGACCGCAAGGTCTTCCGCCACAGCTGGTCGACCCTGACCGAGTACGGCAACATCGCCAGCGCCGTCGTCCTGGACGCCGCCCTGCGGCTGTTCGAGGAGGACACCCCGATGCCCGACGCCACCGGCCTGATCGCCGGCTTCGGCCCCGGCATCACCGCCGAGATGGCCCTGGGCCGCTGGGCCGGCGACCCCCCGCCCGCCGCCGGCTGACCCCCCCCGCACCCGCACCCCCGCACCTCCGCACCCGCGCGCCCCGCGCCCGGTGCCCCGCCTCCCGGGCGCGGGCCCGTGCCGTGCCGTGCCGTGCGAGATGCCCGTAACCGACGGCTTTAAGGAAACCCACACCCATGACAGGCAGCCTGATCGTCCCGCCCGGCGGGGGACGCACGCTGGTCACCCCGGCGCAGGAGGTGACCTTCAAGGCCACCCAGGCGCAGGGCTCGGCCGTCTCCATCTTCGAGGTGGTCGTGCCGCCCGGCTTCGACGTCGGCGCCCACGTCCACCACGAGTCCCAGGAGTTCTTCTACGTCCTTGAGGGCGAGCTGGACCTGATGTGCTTCGAGCCCACCGAGCGCACCACCGACACCTGGCACCACTGGCGCTCCGCGAGCGGCGAGCGCGTCGTCCGCGCGAGCGAGGGCGGCTGCATGTTCGTGCCGCCCGGCACCCCGCACGCCTTTCGCAACGCCACCGACAAACCGGTCACGATGCTGTTCCAGAGCTTCCCCTCACCCGACCACGAGCGCTACTTCGAAGAGATCGCCGAGATCTGGGCGCGCGGCAGCACCATCGACCCGGGCGCCGTCGAGGAGATGCGCACCCGCTACGACATCGAGGAACTCACCCCCTTGCGCTTCACGCCGGCCGCCCCCCAAGGACAGGGAGAGTCCACGCCATGAGCCCCGCCATCCCCCTGGTCCACGCCAGCCTGGGCGAGCAGGAACTGGCCGCCGTCGCCGAGGTGTTCGCCTCCGGCTGGCCCGCCGGCCAGGGCCCCCGGGGCAAGGCCCTGGAGGCCCAGCTCAGCCACCGCTACGGCATGGACGCGGTCGCCCTGAGCAACTGCGGCGCCGCCCTGCACGTGGCCCTGCTCGCCCTGGGCGTGCAGGCCGGCGACGAAGTCATCGTCGCCGACTACACCTTCCCCGCCCCCGCCCACGCGGTGCGCTACCTGGACGCGGTGCCCGTCTTCGCCGACGTGCGCCGCGACACCCACACCGTGGATGTGCAGGCGGTCGCCGACCTCATCACCCCGCGCACCACCGGCATCATCGCGGTGGACACCGTCGGCCTGCCCGCCGACTACCGCGAACTGAACGACCTGGCCCGGCGCCACGGCCTGTTCCTCATCGAGGACGCCGCCTGCGCGGTCGGCGCCACCTACCAGGGCCGCCAGGCCGGCGCCCTGGCCCCGGTCTCCTGCCTGTCCTTCCACGGCCGCAAGGGCGCCACCAGCGGCGAGGGCGGCGCCCTGCTGGCCGCCGACGCGGCCATCACCGCCGACGCCCGGCTGCGCTCCTCCTTCGGCATCGGCAGCATCTTCGACCAGTCGAAGATCGTCGGCCTGCCGGTGCCCGAATTCACCGAGATCGGCTACAACTTCAAACTCTCCGACATCGCCGCGGCCATCCTGCAGGTCCAGCTCGGCCGGATCGAGGAACTCCTTCGGCGCCGCACCGCGGTGGCCGCCCGCTACGGCGAACTCCTGGCCGGCGAGGACCTGCTGACGCTGCCGCAGGTGCCCGCCGACCGCACCCACGCCTGGCAGTCCTACCTCATCACCCTGGACGCCCGCGTCGACCGGGCGGCGCTCGCCGCCGACCTGCGCGGCCAGGGCATCGGCTGCGGCCACGGCACCTGGGCCACCCACCTGCAGCCCGTCTTCGCGGGCAAGCAGAGCTGCCCCGTCTCCGCCGACCTGTTCGCCCGCCACCTGGCCATCCCCATGCACGCCGAACTGACCGACGACCAGATCGAACAGGTCGTCACGGCGCTGCGCACCGCCCTTCGCACCCACGCGGCCCCCGCGGGCCGGGGAGGAACCGCATGAGCGAGCACCCGCCCACCAGCAGCACCGGCACCACCAGCAGCACCGGCACCACCAGCACCGGCACCGGCACCACCGCCGGCAGCGGCGGTGCGGGCCCGGACACCGGCCCGGACACCATCCTGCGGCTGATCAACGGCTACTGGTCCACCGGCCTGCTCGGCGCCGCCGCCGAGCACCAGGTGTTCACCCACCTGGAGAACGGCGCCACCAGCGCCGCCGCCCTGGCCCAGCGGGCCCAGATCAGCGAACGCGGCGCCCAGACCCTGCTGGACGGCCTGGTCAGCATCGGCCTGACCGACCTGGCGCAGGGCACCTACCGCAACACCGCCGCCGCCTCCGCCTACCTGGTCAAGGGCCGGCCCGCCGACCTCTCGGCGATGGCCCGCCTCAAGCTCACCCACATGGGCAAGCTGGCCGCGCTGCCCGAGGTGGTCCGCGCCGGCGGCCCGGTCAGCGACCCCACCACCGAAGTCGCCGACAACCCCCACTGGGGCGAGGTCGTGCCCGCCATCGCCGCCCAGTCGGTCCCCGCCGCCGCCATCGCCGCCGACGTCCTTGGGCTCGCCGACGCCGGCGCCCTGTCCATCCTGGACGTCGGCGGCGGCTCGGGCATCTACTCCGCCACCTGGCTGGAGCGCAACCCCGCCGCCCGCGCCACCCAGCTCGACTGGGAACCCATCAACGCCATCGCCCGCACGATGCTCGCCGAACGCGGCCTCGCCGACCGGTTCACCTGCATCGACGGCGACTTCCACACCACCGACTTCGGCACCGCCGCCTACGACGTCGCGCTCTACTCCCACATCGCCCACCAGGAAGGGCCCGAGGACAACGTGGCCCTGTTCACCCGCCTCAAGGACGCCCTCACCCCCGGCGGCGCCCTGGTGGTGTGCGACTACGTCGTCGACGACGACCGCAGCGGACCGGCCTTCCCGCTGCTCTTCGCCTCCGAAATGCTCCTGAAGTCCCAGCAGGGCGGCACCTGGCGGCGCGCGGACTACCACGCCTGGCTCACCAAGGCCGGCTTCAGCGACATCACCTTCCACGCCGCGCCGCCCGCCACCCTGGTCATCGCCCGCTAGCGGCCCGCCCGCCCCGCACCCGCGCCCCCGCACCCGCGCACCAAGGCACACGCAGCAAGGCACAACGAAAAGGACAGCACCGTGGAACCTGTGAACGTGGCAATCATCTACTACAGCGCGACCGGCACCGTGCACACCCTGGCCCAGGCCGTGGCCGAGGGCGCGGAGAAGTCGGGGGCGAACGTGCGGCTGCGCAGGGTCGCCGAGACCGCCCCGCAGGCGGCGATCAGCGCCAACCCGGCCTGGGTGGCGCACCGGGAGGCCACCGCCGGCCTCGACGAGGCCAGCCACGACGACCTGGCCTGGGCCGATGCGGTGCTGTTCGGCACGCCCAGCCGGTTCGGGAATCCCGCCAGCCAGCTGCGGGCGTTCATCGACACCACCGGACCGCTCTGGTTCGCCGGGAAGATCGCGGGCAAGGTGTTCTCCGCGTTCACCGCCAGCAACACCGCCCACGGCGGGCAGGAGTCGACGATCCTGGCGCTGTCCAACACCTTCTACCACTGGGGCGGCATCATCGTGCCGCCCGGCTACACCGACCCCATCCAGTTCCAGTCCGGCAACCCCTACGGCACCTCGCACGTGGCCGGGGACGGCGCGCCGGGCGAGGTCGCCCTGCAGGCCGCCCGCCACCAGGCCCGGCGCGTGGTGGACACCGCCGCCGCCCTCAAGGCCGGCCGCGCCGCCGCCTGAGAGCAGGCCGCCGCCCCGGCACCGAATACCCGCCCCGGCACCGAATACCCGGCCCGGCGAACCAGCCGGCACCGGCCGCGGCCGGTGCCGCACAGCAGGGACGGGGCGAAGCCGGGGGCACAGCCGGCTGCGTGGTCCGGCCCGAGGGGGCGCCCCCGGCGCCCCGGCGCGGCCCAGACGGCCCGCCACCCCGGCGCCGGCACGGGCCCCGGGGCGAACGGCTCCGCCTCGCCCGCCTCATGTCCTTCGACGACGCAGCCCCGCGCAATGTGAGGCCGCCGCGGAAAAAAGATGTGACCACCCGCCCGGGCCGCCGCACCGGCGGCACCCGAAGGGGCGCCGCGCCGGGCCGCCACCAGGCCCGCCCGGCCCACCGCCCCCCGGCCACGCCCGGCCCACCGACCCCGGCCACGCCCGGCCCGCCGAATCCCGGCCACGCCCGGCCCACCGACCCCGGCAAAGGAGACAGCCCCGATGAAGGGCTCCACGGTCTACCGATCCATCCAAAAGCGCGGCCTGCACCTCGGCCTCCTGCCGCAGATGGCCGCCGCCGTCAACGGCTCGACGCCCATCACCCTCGACCACGACCTGGACGCCCTGCCCCACGCGGGCCGGCGCCTGACCGTGGCGGAGTTCGCCGACGCCGTGGACGACCTGGCCGGGCGCCTGTGGGCGGCCGGTGTACGGACCGACGAACACCTCGTCATCCACAAGAGCGCCAACGCCGACATCTGGATGCTCGGCGCCGCCGCCTCCCGCATCGGCGCCGTCCCGGTGATGCTCTCGCCCGCCCTGGACGCCGACACCGTGGGCGCCCTCATGCAACGGGTGGGCCGGCCCACCCTGCTCACCGACACCCGCAAACTGCAGGGCGGCCTGGACCAACTGGCGCTGGCCGACCTCACCCGGCGGGTGATCACCGTGGCCGGCGAGCACCCCGCGGCCCAGTCCCTGGCCGCCCTGGCCGGCGCCCCGCGGGTGGCCCCCGTGGTCCGCCCCCTCGACGACGCCGCCGTCATCACCCACACCTCCGGCACCACCGGACTGCCCAAACTCGTCGTGCACACCCCCCGCACCCAGGGCATCCGCCTGCTGCCCCAGTGGCGGCTGCTCTCCCTGATGCGCCGCAAGGACCCCGTCGCCATCCACATCCCCTTCGTGCACTCCCGGATGGTCGCCGCGATGTCGCTGGCGCTGCTGAAGGAACTGCCGGTCCTGCTCCTGAACGACTCCGACCCCGACAGCATCGCCGAGCAGTTCGCCGCCCACCGGCCCGGCTTCGTCGAGGCCCTGCCCAACTCCCTGATGGACTGGGAGGACCTGGCCGGCGACCCGCGGCGCCCCTTCGCCTCCGTGAAAATCTTCAGCAGCACCTTCGACGCGATCCACCCGCGCACCATGAGCCGCCTGCTGCACTCCTCGAAGCGCTCCGGCGCCCTCTTCTTCCAGATCTACGGACAGAGCGAGGTCGGCCCCGCCGTCGGCCGCGCCTACTTCCGCGGCTCCGCCCACAAGGCCAACGGACGCTGCGTGGGCTGGGCGATGCCCCTGGGCGCGGCCAGGGTCCGCGTCGTCAGCCGCGACGGCCGGCCCCCCACCCAGGACAACCCCGGCTTCATCGAGGTCGCCTGGGAGGGCCTGGCCAAAACCTACTTCGCCGAACAGGACCGCTACACCGCCAACCGCAACGGCGCCTGGTGGCGCACCGGCGACGTCGGCTACCGCACCCGCCTGGGCTGCCTGCACATGCTCGACCGCGAAGTCGACATGATCGAAGGAGTCGCCAGCTCCCTGGAGGTCGAGGACGTGGTCCTGGGCCGGCTGCCCGAACTGAGCGAACTGGTCGTCGTGCCCGGCCCCGGCGACCGGCCCGTCCCCGTCATCTGCACCACCGACGACACCCCCCTGGACGCGGCCCGCTGGCGCGCCGCCGTCACCGACTTCCCCCAGCTCGCCGCCCCCGTCCAGCTCACCCAGGCCGAACTCCCGCGCACCGCCACCCTCAAGGTCCAGCGCCTGGCCCTGGCCGACCACCTCCACCAACGCCTCACCGACCCGGCCTGACCGCCGGGGGAGCGGCCCCGCACGGGGGACGAGGCCGGGACGGGGCGGGGCCGTACGCACTGCCCCGCCCCGGTCCCGGCCCCGCCCCGTGGCCGGCGCCCGGCCCGCACCGGGGCGCCCCGGGGCGCCCCGCGGTGCCCCGCGCCCCGGCGTGCAGCGCCCTCGCGGCGCAAGGCATCGCGCACCGCGCCGCTGCCCAACCCGGCCCGGCCCAACCCGGCCCGGCGCGGCCCGCCCGCCGCCGCGCCCCCTGCCGCCCGAACCCGGGACGCCCCGCGCACCGGGACGCCGGCCCCGCGCCGCGCCCCGGCGCCCACACCGCGCACGCGCGGGGGAGTCGCGAGACGGGCGGCCCGCTCCGGCGGCCGCCCCCGGCACGCCGCAGCCCCTGCCGCCCGCCCCCGTACCCGAAATCTCCTGCACCGGCCCGGACCAGCCCGACCACACGACCGCCCGGCCACACGACCGCCCGGCCACACGACCAGCCCGGCCCGGCTGCCCGGCCGCCCTCGTCCCTCCCGCCCTCGTCCCTCCCGCCCTCGTCCCTCCCGTCCCCGGGGCGGCCCGCCAGACCCCCGCCCCGCCCCGCACCCCGCCCTTTCCTTGCAACCCGTCACCTCTTTCTGCCCTGGAGAGTCATGTCCCGTCGCCTGTTCACCTCGGAGTCCGTGACCGAGGGCCACCCCGACAAGATCGCCGACCAGATCAGCGACACCGTCCTGGACGCCCTGCTCAGCCAGGACCCCGCCTCCCGCGTCGCCGTCGAAACCCTGATCACCACCGGCCAGGTGCACATCGCCGGCGAGGTGACCACCACCGCCTACGCCGACATCGCCACCCTGGTCCGCCAGAAGATCCTCGAGATCGGCTACGACTCCTCGGCCAAGGGCTTCGACGGCGCCTCCTGCGGCGTGTCGGTGTCCATCGGCGCCCAGTCGCCCGACATCGCCCAGGGCGTCGACGCCGCCTATGAGAACCGCGTCGAGGGCGAGAGCGACGCCCTGGACCGGCAGGGCGCCGGCGACCAGGGCCTGATGTTCGGCTACGCCACCGACGAGACCCCCACCCTGATGCCGCTGCCCATCGAGCTGGCCCACCGCCTCTCCCGCCGGCTGACCGCGGTCCGCAAGGACGGCACCGTCCCCTACCTGCGCCCCGACGGCAAGACTCAGGTCACCATCGAATATGAGGGCAGCCGGCCCGTGCGCCTGGACACCATCGTGGTCTCCTCCCAGCACGCCGCCGACATCGACCTGGACGAGCAGCTCACCCCCGACGTGCGCACCCACGTCGTCGAGCACGTCCTGGCCCGGCTCGCCGACGACGGCATCAAGCTCGACACCGACGACTACCGCCTCTTCGTCAACCCCACCGGCCGCTTCGAGATCGGCGGCCCGATGGGCGACGCCGGCCTGACCGGCCGCAAAATCATCGTCGACACCTACGGCGGCATGGCCCGCCACGGCGGCGGCGCCTTCTCCGGCAAGGACCCCTCCAAGGTCGACCGCTCCGCCGCCTACGCCATGCGCTGGGTCGCCAAGAACATCGTCGCCGCCGGCCTGGCCGCCCGCTGCGAGGTCCAGGTCGCCTACGCCATCGGCAAGGCCGAACCGGTCGGCCTGTTCATCGAGACCTTCCAGACCGCCACCGTCCCCCAGAGCGCCATCGAAGAGGCCGTCAGCCAGGTCTTCGACCTGCGCCCCGCCGCGATCATCCGCGACCTGGACCTGCTGCGCCCGATCTACGCCCAGACCGCCGCCTACGGCCACTTCGGCCGCGACCTGGCCGACCTCACCTGGGAGCGCACCGACCGCGCCGACGCCCTGCGCGCCGCCGCCGGCACCGGCTGACCCCCGCGGCCCCGGGGTGGCGCCGGCCCGCACCGGCGCCCCCCGCCCCCCGCCCCCCGCCCCCCGGCCCCCGCCCCCCGGCCCCCGGCCTGCGGCCTGCGGCCGCGCCGGCCGGCCGCCCGCCGCCCCCGCCGCCCCACCACGCTTCAAGGGAGTGCTTTTCTCGTGCGTATCGCCGTGACCGGCTCGATAGCGACCGACCATCTGATGGTCTTTCCCGGACGCTTCGCCGAACAGCTGATCAAGGAGCAACTGGAGCGGGTCTCCCTGTCCTTCCTCGCCGACCGGCTCGAGGTGCGCCGGGGCGGCGTCGGCGCCAACATCGCCTTCGGCCTGGGCCTGCTGGGCCTGCGCCCGCTCCTGATCGGCGCGGCCGGCCGGGACTTCGCCGACTACCGCGCCTGGCTGGACGAGCACGGCGTGGACACCAGCGCGGTCCAGGTCAGCGACACCCTGCACACCGCACGCTTCGTGTGCACCACCGACCAGGACCAGAACCAGATCGCCACCTTCTACGCCGGCGCCATGGCCGAGGCCGCCCGCATCGACCTGGCCGCGGTCACCGCCCGCGCCCCCGCCCCCGGCCTCGTCCTGATCGGCGCCGACGACCCCGCCGCGATGGGGCGCCACACCGCCGCCGCGCACCGCCTGAACATTCCCGTGGCCGCCGACCCCTCCCAGCAGCTGGCCCGCCTGGACGGCCCCCAGGCCCGCCGGCTGGTCGACGGCGCCCGCTGGCTGTTCACCAACGAGTACGAGGCCGCCCTGCTGCTGGAACGCACCGGCTGGAGCGAGCCGCAGCTCCTGGAGCGGGTGGGCACCTGGATCACCACCCTGGGCGCGGGCGGCGTCTCCCTGGCCCGCGCCGGCTGCCCCCGCCTGAGCGTGCCCGCCGTGCCCGCCGCCGTGATCGCCGACCCCACCGGGGCGGGCGACGCCTTCCGCGCGGGCTTCCTGGCCGGCACCGCCTGGCAGCTGCCCCAGGAACGCGCCGCCCAGCTGGGCTGCGCCCTGGCCACCACCGTGCTGGAATCGGTCGGCACCCAGGAGTACAAGCTCCTGCCCGCCGACCTGCTCACCCGCCTGGAGCAGACCTACGGCCCGGCCGCGGCCCGCGCCCTGAGGGACCCGATCGCGGGCACCGCATGAGCACCGAGCAGCGCCGGCGCGCCGACGCCCTCCGCGAGGCCCTGGCCACCCGTGTGGTGGTGGCCGACGGCGCGATGGGCACGATGCTCCAGGCGCAGGAGCCCACGATGGAGGACTTCCAGCAGCTCGAGGGCTGCAACGAGGTCCTGAACGTGACCCGCCCCGACATCGTGCGCTCGGTGCACGAGGCGTACTTCGCGGTCGGTGTCGACTGCGTGGAGACCAATACGTTCGGCGCGAACTTCGCGGCCCTGAACGAGTACGACATTCCCGAGCGGAACTTCGAACTGTCCCAGGCCGGTGCCCGCATCGCCCGCGAGGTCGCCGACGAGTTCACCCGCGCCACCGGCCGCCAGCGCTGGGTGCTGGGCTCGATGGGCCCGGGCACCAAGCTGCCCACCCTGGGCCACCTCGACTACGCCACCCTGCGCGACGGCTTCCAGACCAACGCCGAAGGCCTGATCGCCGGCGGCGCCGACCTGCTGATCGTGGAGACCACCCAGGACCTCCTGCAGACCAAGGCCGCCATCCTCGGCGCCCGCCGCGCCCTGACCGCCACCGGCACCGACCTGCCGCTGGTGTGCTCCCTGGCCTTCGAGACCACCGGCACCATGCTCCTGGGCTCCGAGATCGGCGCCGCGCTGACCGTCCTGGAGCCGCTCGGCATCGACATGATCGGCCTGAACTGCTCCACGGGCCCCGCCGAGATGACCGAGCACCTGCGCTACCTGGCCCGCCACTCGCGCATCCCGCTGCTGTGCATGCCCAACGCGGGCCTGCCGGTGCTGACCAAGGACGGCGCGCACTTCCCCCTGGGGCCTGAGGGACTGGCCGACGCCCAGGAGCACTTCGTCCGCGACTACGGCCTGTCCCTGATCGGCGGCTGCTGCGGCACCACCCCCGAGCACCTGCGCCAGGTCGTCGAGCGCGTCCACCACCTGACCCCGCCCGCCCGCACCCCGCACCCCGAACCCGGCGCCGCCTCCCTCTACCAGACGGTGCCCTTCCGCCAGGACACCGCGTATCTGGCGATCGGTGAGCGCACCAACGCCAACGGGTCCAGGAAGTTCCGCGAGGCGATGCTGGA
>NZ_JBEYZK010000057.1:0-11835 GCF_040646035.1 Streptomyces sp. NPDC046465 | reverse complement strand
CGCCCACTCGCCAACGCCTGCCGAATCACCCGCTCCTGCGACGGACCATTCGGAGCCGTCAAACCATTACTCGCACCGTCCTGATTGACGGCCGAGCCGCGCAGGACACCCAGGACCTGGTGGCCGTTGCGGCGGGCGTCCGACAGGCGTTCGAGGAGGAGTACGCCGACGCCCTCACCCCAACCCGTGCCGTCCGCCGCGGCGGCGAAGGGCTTGCAGCGGCCGTCGGGGGCCAGGCCGCGCTGGCGCGAGAAGCCGGTGAACACCTCGGGCGTGGCCATGACGGTCACACCTCCCGCGAGGGCGAGGCTGCATTCGCCCTGGCGCAGCGCCTGCGCCGCCAGGTGGATGGAGACCAACGACGAGGAACAGGCCGTGTCCACCGTCACCGCCGGACCTTCGAGGCCCAGGGTGTAGGAGACGCGGCCGGAGACCACGCTGCCGGAACCGGCCAGCGTGGAGTAGCCCTCCAGCTGGGCGTCCTGCGCCAGGCCAGCCGCGTAGTCGTGGTACATGACACCGACGTAGGTGCCGGTCAGGCTGCCCTTGAGCGTCGTCGGGTCGATACCCGCACGCTCGAACACCTCCCACGACGCCTCCAGCAACAACCGCTGCTGCGGATCCATCGCCAACGCCTCACGCGGATTGATCCCGAAGAACGCCGCATCGAAATCACCCGCATCCGGCAGGAAGGCTCCTTCGTCCGCGTAGCTGGTGCCGGGGTGGTCCGGGTCGGGATGGAAGAGCCGCTCCAGGTCCCAGCCACGGCCGGTCGGGAACTCACCGACCGTGTCCACGCCCGCGGCGACCAGATCCCAGAGCCCTTCCGGCGAGGTCACTCCGCCCGGGTACTTGCAGGCCATGGCGACGATCGCGACGGGGTCGTCCGTGTCGGCGGTAGGCAGCGCCACGGAGGTCGCGGGGGCGGCGGGTGTCACCGTCCGGCCGCCCAGGCGGGTGCACAGATAGGTGGCGAGGGCCTCCGGGGTGGGGTGGTCGAAGGCCATCGTGGCGGGCAGCCGGAGTCCGCTGGCTGCGGAGAGGCGGTTGCGCAGTTGTACGGCCGTGAGCGAATCGAAGCCGAGGTCCTTGAAGTTGGCCTCGGTGCGGACGTCGGCCGCCGAACGGTGGCCGAGCACCGCCGCGACGCACTCGCGTACGACATCGCCGACGACCGCGCGGCGCCCGGCGTCGTCGAGGCCCGCGAGGCGTGTCTCCAGCGCGGCTCGGTCGACGGCGGAGTCGGCCGCCGCCCTGCGCCGGGTCCGGCCCGTCAGGTTCCGCAGCATCGCGGGCACGTCGTCGCCGGTCAGGCCACGGACATCAATCCCTGCCGCGACGACCAGGGGGGTGTGCGCGGCGGCGGTTCGTGCCGCGTCGAGGAGAGCGAGGCCCTGCTCGTCCAGCAACGGTTTGACGCCGCCCGCGCGCAACCGCGCCAGGTCGGCGTCGTCGAGGTGCCTGGTCATGGCGCTGCCGCGCGCCCAGAGGCCCCAGGCGATCGACAGGCCGGACAGACCGGCGCTGCGACGGCGGGTCACCAGGGCGTCCACGAACGCGTTGGCGGCGGCGTATCCGGCCTGGCCCGCGTTGCCGAGGACGCCGGCGGCAGAGGAGAACATCACGAACAGGCCCAGCGGCAGTTCCGAGGTGGCCGCGTCCAGGTTGGCGGCGACGGAGGCCTTGGCGGCCCACACCCTGGCGAGCTGGTCAGAGGACTGCGCGGTGACCAGGGCGTCGTCCAGGACACCGGCCGCGTGGATCACACCGGTCAGCGGATGCGCCGGGTCAACCGATCCGACCAGCTCGGCGGTGGCCCGCCCGTCTGTCAGGTCGGCCGCGACGACCCGCACCGCGGCGCCGAGGCCCGTCAGCCGGTCGGCCAGGTCGCGGGCGTCGGGCGCGTCGGGCCCCTGGCGGCTGACGAGCAGCAGATGCCGTACCGACCAGGCGCGGACCAGGTGTTCGGCGACGAGACCACCCATCATGCCGGTGCCGCCCGCGATGAGAACGGTGCCGTCGGGATCGAGGGCCGCGCCGGGCTCAGGCGCTGGGGCCTCGCCGTGGGTCGGAGGTGTGAGTGCGGTGGTGGCGCGGGCGAGGCGGGGGGCCCTCGGCTCTCCGGCTCGCACGGCGAGCTGCGGTTCGCCGGTCGCGAGGGCTCGCTCGACGGCCGCTCGGTCCGTACCCCGATCGGTGTCCAACAGGACGAAACGGCCCGGGTGTTCGGCCTGGGCACTGCGTATCAGACCCCACACGGAGGCGGAAGACACGTCGTCGACCGTCGGCTCGTCCCGGTCATCGCTCCCCTGTACCGCGACCGCTCGGTGAGTGATCAGTACGAGGCGGGCCTCGGCGAGACGTGGTGCGGCGAGCCAGTCCTGTACGAGGTTCAGGGTGCGTTCGGCGGCAGCCCGACCACGAGCGTCGACGGTATCGATGGAGTCGACGGTTCCGTCACCGGCCGCCGCGGTGTCGACAAGGACGGTCGCGGGGGTCCGCGCTCCCTCGTCGAGTGCGTCGAGTGTGTCGAGTGTGTCGAGTGCGGCCTGAAGGGTCGTCAGGTCCGGGTATCGGGGTACGTCGTCCCCGGCCCAGTCGGGCGCGTCCGGGCCGAGCACCAGCCAGTCGTCGCCGCTCTCCACTCCGGCTGCCGGGAACACGGGGGCCCACTCCAAGGCGAACAGCCCGTGGGGACCGCTGCCCGCCCGTCCGGCCGAACGAAGCAGTTCCGGGTCGGCAGGCCGCAGGGCCAGGGAGTCCGCGCTCAGGACCGGCGCACCTGTGGCATCGGCCACGGTTACGTGCAGCCCCGCTCCGTCCTCCTCCGCCCCCTCCTCCCCGTACGGGGCCAGACGCACCCGTACGGTGGCGGCACCGGTGGCCCACAGGGTCACCCCGTTCCACGCGAACGGCAGACGGAGCTCTCCCGCGTCGGCGGACGCGCTCGTGTCGAGCAGCAGCGCCGGGTGCAAAGCGGCGTCCAGCAGTACGGGGTGGATGCCGAATCCGTCGTGCGAACCTGCCTGTTCGGGCAGCTCCACCTCGGCCAGCAGGTTCTGTCCGTGCCGCCACACAGCGCGCAGTCCCCGGAAGGACGGCCCATACTCGTAGCCTGCCGCAGCAGCCCGCTCGTAGAGGTCGCCGACCTCCACCGGCTCGGCCCCGGCCGGGGGCCACTGTCCTCCGAGCCCCTCGGGCGCATCGCCGTGCTCGGGACTCAGCGTGCCGGTCGCATGGCACGTCCAGCCCTCGTCCTGGCCCAGCTCCTCGTCGGCGTCGATGCGGGAGTCGGGGCGGGAGAAGACCCGCACGTCACGTCGGCCGCCCTGTTCCTCGGCCGCGCCGACGACCACCTGCACCTGCAGGCCGCCTGCCTGTGGGAGTACAAGGGGTGCTTCAAGTGTGAGCTCTTCGAGGGTGGGGCAGTTCGCCTCGTCGGCCGCCTGCAACGCCCACTCGACCAGCGCGGCGCCAGGGACCAGCGTCGTACCCGCCACCGCGTGGTCGGCGATCCAGCCGCTACCGCTACCGCTTCCACTTCCGCTTCCGCCGGTCGCCGAGAGTCGCCCGGTGAGCACCAACGCGCCATCGGCCAGCCCGAGCACGGCAGGCAGCAACCTGTGCTCCAGCCGCCGCAACCCGGCGGACCGCACATCGCCTACACCGTCCACCGGAAGCCAGTAGCTTCGGCGTTGGAAGGCGTAGGTGGGGAGGTCGACGGTACGGGGGGTGGGGTCGGCCGGGAACCAGCGGCGCCAGTCGATGTCGGCTCCGGCGGTGAAGGCGTGGGCGGCGGCGCGGGCGAGTTGGGTGGCGTCGCCGTGGTCACGGCGCAGGGTGGGCACGACGGTGGCGGCGACCTCCGCCCGATCGATGGTCTCTTCCATACCCAGCCCCAGCACCGGATGGGCACTGGCCTCAATAAACAGGCGGTACCCATCCGCCAGCAACGCCTCGATCGTGTCGGCGAAACGGACGGGCTGGCGCAGGTTGGTGACCCAGTAGTCGGTGTCGAGCTGCGTCGTGTCGGCCAGGCGCTCAGCGGTCACCGTGGAGTAGAAGGCCACGTCGGTGGTGGCGGTGGGCTGGATGTCGGCGAGCCGGTCAATGAGCAGGTCGTGGAGTGCGTCGATCTGCGGACCGTGGGAGGCATAGCCGACATCGATGACCCGGGCCCGCAGACCACGCACCTCCGCCTCGGCCACCACAGCCGCCACATGCTCGGACGGGCCCGAAATCACGGTGGAAGAAGGCCCGTTGACGGCGGCAACACACACCCCCGGCCGGTCACCGATGAGCTCGTCAACCTGCTCCGGACCCGTCCCCAACGACGCCATGTCGCCGTACCCCTGCAACTGGCGCAACGCATCACTGCGTACAGCCACAATCCGCGCCGCATCCTCCAGCGACAACGCCCCCGCGACACACGCGGCAGCCATCTCACCCTGGGAGTGGCCGACGACAGCGGCGGGTGTGACACCGCTGTCGGCCCACACGGCGGCGAGCGACACCATGACGGCCCACAGCACCGGCTGCACGACCTCGACCCGGGACAGCTCACTCCCGTCCCCACGCAACACATCACGCAGCGACCAGTCCACGTATGCCGACAGGGCCTGCTCACACTCCGCGATCCGCGCCGCGAACACCGGCGACTCATCCAGGAGCTGAGCCCCCATCCCCACCCACTGCGACCCCTGCCCCGGAAACACCAACACCGGCCCCGCACCCACACCACCCGCAACCCCGGACACCACATCCCCGGAGGCCTCACCCGCCGCCAGCGCCCCAAGACCGGCCGTCAGCGCATCCCTGTCCTGGCCCACCACCACCGCCCGGTGCTCGAACACCGACCGGCTCGTAGCCAGCGACCACCCCACCTCAACAGGCCGCACCCCCGCATCACCCGCAACGAACTCACCCAGACGCCGCGCCTGTTCACGGAGCGCGTCCCCACCCCGGCCGGAAACCACCCACGGCACCACCGCCGCCTCCGACGACACGGCGGCAGCAGCGAGGGGAGCAGGAGCGGGAGCGGGTGCCTCCTCCAGGATCACGTGTGCGTTCGTACCGGAGATGCCGAAGGAGGAGATCCCGGCGCGGCGGGGGCGGTCGCCGCGCAACCACGGGACCGGTTCGGTCAGGAGTCGCACTCCGCCGCCGTCCCACTGGACGTGTGGGGTCGGTTCATCGACATTCAGGGTGGCGGGCAGTAGGTCGTTCTGCAGGGCCATCACCATTTTGATGACGCCCGCCACACCGGCGGCGGCCTGCGTGTGACCGATGTTTGACTTCACCGAGCCGAGCCACAGCGGCCGGTCATCCTCGCGCTCCTTGCCGTAGGTGGCGATGAGCGCCTCGGCCTCGATGGGGTCACCGAGCTTGGTTCCGGTGCCGTGCGCTTCGACGACGTCGATCTCCGACGTGGAGAGGTGGGCGCTGGACAGGGCCTGGCGGATGACGCGACGCTGTGAGGGGCCGTTCGGCGCGGTGAATCCGTTGCTGGCGCCATCCTGGTTGATGGCCGAACCGCGCAGCACCGCGAGGACCTTGTGGCCGTTGCGGCGCGCTTCGGAGAGCCGCTCCAGGACGATGAGCCCGGCGCCCTCGCCCCAGCCCGTGCCGTCGGCCGCGGCGGCGAACGGCTTGCAGCGGCCGTCGGGGGCCAGGCCGCGCTGGCGCGAGAAGCCGGTGAAAACTTCGGGCGTGGACATGACGGTGACGCCACCTGCGAGGGCCAGGTCGCACTCCCCCTGCCGCAAGGCGGTGGCCGCCAGGTGCATCGCCACCAGCGATGATGAGCACGCGGTCTCGACCGTCACCGCCGGGCCCTCCAGGCCCAACGTGAAGGAGACCCGGCCCGAAAGGACGCTGGGCGCCGTGCCCGCGTACCCCTCGGTCGCCTTGCCGCCGGGGTCGCCCTGGGTCTGGTTGCCGGTGGTCGCGGCGCCTACGTAGACGCCGGTCGGGCTGCCCTTGAGCGAGGCGGGGTCGATGCCCGAACGTTCGAGTGCCTCCCAGGATGTTTCCAGAAGCAGCCGCAGTTGTGGGCTGCTGGCCAGGGCCTCGCGCGGGCTGAAGCCGAAGAACCCGGAGTCGAACCGGTCGGGGGCGCCGATGAAGCCGCCCTCACGGACGTAGCAGGTCCCGGGGTGGTCGGGGTCGGGGTGGTAGATCCCTTCCAGGTCCCAGCCTCGGTCGGTGGGGAAGGGCTCGATGGCGTCGTCGCTCGCGGCGACCAGCTCCCACAGGCCTTCGGGCGTCTCGATGCCGCCGGGGAATCGGCAGGCCATGCCGACGACGGCCACCGGCTCCTGCCTGCGGTCCTCCACCTCGCGCAGTCGCTGCCGGGTGTCATGCAGTTCGGCGGCGACCCGCTTGAGGTAGTCGACCAGTTGCTCTTCACTCGCCATGAGAGTTCACCCAGCCTTCAGCGTGGTTGTCGCGCCGTGCACGGTCGGTTCACACACCCAGTTCTTTGTCGATGAAGTCGAGGACCTGGTCGGTGGTGGCGACCTGGAGCTGCTCCTTCGTACTGCCGGAGTCGGGCGACGCGCCGGCCGCCTTCCACTTCGCCAGGAGGGACTCCAGCCGGGCCGTGACCGCGTCGACGTCGACGTGTTCGACGAGGGTGGTGGACAGGGCGCTCTCGAGTTTCGCGAGGTCCCTGAGGACCGGGTCGGTCGCCTCCGCACCGGCAGGTGTGCCGCCGTCGGGGGCGAGTTGCACGCCGAGGTGTTCGGCCAGGATGTCGGCGTCCGGGTGGTCGAAGACAAGACCGGCGGGCAGACGCAGGCCGGTGGCGGCGGACAGCCTGTTGCGCAGTTCGACCGCCGTGAGCGAGTCGAAACCGAGCTCCTTGAAGGTGCTGCCTGTCGCGAGGCTGTCGGTGCGGTGCCCGAGGACGGTGGCGGCCTGCTCCCTGATGAGCCTCACCAGCGTGTGGTGCCGGTCGGCGGGCGGCAGGGCGGCCAGTCGGCCCGCGAGGTCGGCGGGCCGCTCGCCCGTTGCCGCGGTCGGCCTGCCCTTTCCGCCGCCGGTGGGGGCGGCCAGGCCGCGCAGGAGGGCGGGCCTGGTGTCGACGGGGTGCGTGGCCAGGGTGCGCAGGTCGAGGTTGAAGCCCACGAGGTGGGGGCGGCCGTGTCGCTGAGCGGCGTCCAGCAGTGCCAGGCCGTGCTTGCTGCTCATTCCCTTGACGCCGATGCGGCTCATCCGGGCGAGGTCGGTGTTGCTGAGTCCGCCGGACATGCCGCCCTGTCCGCGACCACCGTCCGGGGCACTCCCCGGACCGCCTGTCGGGTCGTGCGAGGCCTCCCACAGCCCCCAGCCGACGGACAGACCCGCCAGCCCTTCCGACCGGCGACGCTGCATCAGCGCATCGCAATAGGCGTTCGCAGCAGCGTAGTTGGCCTGCCCCGGACTGCCGAGCGTCGCGGCGGCCGAGGAGAACACGACGAACAGCCCCAGCCGCATCCCACGCGTCACCTCGTGCAAGTTCTCCGCGGCACCAGCCTTGGCCGCCCACACCCGCTCCAGCCCCTCCGACGTCTGCGCGGTCACCACCGCATCCTCCAGCACACCCGCGGCATGCACGACACCGGTCAACGGATGTGAGGGATCGGTCTTGCCCACCAACTCCGCCACCGCCGCCGCATCACCGACATCGGCGGCGACCACCGTCGCTTCAGCGCCCAACTCAGCCAAGCGCGCGACGAGTTCCTCGCTGGCCGGGGCACTCGGACCGCTTCGGCTGGCCAGCAGCAGATGGCGCACACCCCACTCCCGCACCAGATGCTCAGCCACAACCTGCCCCAGCACACCGGTACCACCAGTGACCAACACCGTGCCCTCAGGATCGAGGGCAGGCAAAATCTCCAGCACCAGCTTGCCGGTGTGCCTCGCCTGACTCATGAACCGGAACGCCTCCTGCGCCTTGTCCAGCGGCCAGGACCGTACCGGCAGTGGCTTAAGCCGGTCTGAGGTGAACAACTCGCCGAGGTGGTCCAGCATCCGGCCGACGCGGTCCGGCCCGGCGTCGCCGACCAGGTCGTACGAGGTGTACGTCACGCCGGGATGCGCCGCGGCCACGGCCTCGGGGGTACGGAGATCGGTCTTGCCCATCTCCAAAAACCGACCACCCTCGCCGAGCAACCGCAAGGAAGCATCGATGAACTCACCGGCGAGACTATTGAGTACGACGTCCACGCCACGCCCACCGGTGGCCTCCCGGATGACGTCCTCGAAACCCAGGTCACGGGAAGACGCCCGATGGGCGGCATCGACCCCCATCTCTTCCAGTACGGAGTGCTTGGCCGGACTCGCCGTGGCAAACACCTCAGCGCCGAGGTTCCGGGCAATCCGCACCGCCGCCATGCCCACACCACCCGTACCTGCATGGACCAGCACCCGCTCACCCGCCCGAAGTCCGGCCAACTCCACCAACCCGTACCAAGCCGTCAGGAACGCCGCCGGAACACCGGCCGCGGCACGCATGTCCCAACCCTGCGGGACCGGCGCCACCATCCGAGCGTCGGCGATCACCACGGGGCCGAACGCTCCCTCGAAGACACCCATGACATGGTCGCCGACCGACACACGTGTGACGTCGGATCCGACCTCGGTGACCACACCCGCACCTTCACCGCCCATGGCGCCGTACGCGGGGACCATGCCCAAGGCGACCAGCACGTCACGGAAGTTGAGGCCCGCGGCATGCACCGACACACGCACCTGTCCGGGCCCCAGGGGTTCGAGGACCTCCGGGCAAGCCACCGCGGCCAGGTCGTCCAACGACCCGCCGTCCACCATCCGCAGGCGCCATGCCGCCTCACCGGACGGCGCGACAAGTCCGGCGGAACGACGTGCCTGCGTAAGGCGGGGTATGTGTAGACGCCCGTCACGCAGGGCGAGTTGGGGTTCGTCGAGGTCCTCGATGGCGTCACGCAGTACGGCCTGCGGGAGGTAGCCGTTCTCCACAACGTTGCCGCCGTCGACGTCGAGCAGGGCGAACCGGCCCGGGTTCTCCGACTGCGCGCTGCGCACCAGACCCCACACCGCTGCCGCCGAAGCATCCACCTCACCGCTGCCGTCCATGGCCACCGCACCCCGCGTCACCACCAGGAGGCGCGACTCGGCCCACTCCGGCACTGACAAGAACTCCTGCACCAGTGCCAGTACCCGATCAACGACCGGAAGACCACCCGCACCGCCACCCGCACCGACGGATGTCTCGACCGGAGCGACCACCGCCCACGGCGCCACCCCACCCACAGGCACCACATCAGCCAGACCGACACCGCCCGACAACCCGACCCAAGCATCGCCATCCGTCGACACACCGGCCTCAGCAACCGGAGCCGGAAGCGGAAGCGGCGTCCAGTCCACGGTGAACAGGCCGCGCACATCCTGCTGCTGGGCCGCAGCAAGCTGACCGGGCTTCACGGGGCGTGTCTGCAGATTGTCGACGCTCAGCACGGGGGTACCGGTCGCGTCGGCAATCGTGACACTCAGCCCCTGGCTGATGCTCTCTCCGACCGGGCGGAGACGTACGCGGACCGTCGTGGCCCCCACCGCCCGCAGGGACACTCCGGTCCACCCGAACGGCACATGGACCTGACCGTCTGCGGAGCCATCCTGGAAACGGGCGACGAGGAGGGGGTGCAGGGCGGCGTCCAGGAGGGTGGGGTGGATGCCGTATCCGTCGTGGGCTCCTGCGGCCTCCGGCAGCACCACCTCGGCCAGCAGGTCCTCTCCGTCCCGCCACACCGCGCGCAGTCCCTGGAACGCCGGACCGTACCCGTACCCGGCTTCCGCGGCCTGCGCGTAGAAGCCCTCGACGTTCACGGATTCGGCACTGGTCGGCGGCCACGTGCCGCCCAACTCCAACTCGGCATTCTCCAGAGGGATGTCGGGGGCGAGGACGCCGGTGGCGTGGCACACCCACACGTCATCCCCGGCCGCAGCATCGATATCGGCATCCAGGCGGGTGTAAACCTCCACCCCACGACGCCCGTCATCGCCCGCCTCATCCACCACCACCTGCACCCGCAGACCCGACGCCTCAGACACCACCACCGGCGCCCGCAACATCAACTCCTCCACCACCCCACAACCGACCTCATCACCCGCCCGCAACACCCACTCCACCAACGCAGCCCCCGGCACCAACACCACACCAGCCACCACGTGATCCACCAACCACGGAACACCCGACCGCGACAAACGCCCCGTCAGCAGACACCCACCCCGACCCGCGAACTCCACCGCCACACCCAACAACGGATGCCCCGAAGCCACCAACCCCAGCCCCGCCACATCCCCACCACCAGCCCGACCCGACAACCAGAACCGCTCCCGCTGAAACGCATACGTCGGCAGATCCACCACCCCCGGCACCACCCCACCCGAGAACACCACCGACCAATCCACACCCACACCAGCCACATGCAGACGCCCCAACGCCTCCACAAACGCCAACTCCTCCCCCCGCCCACCAGCAAGCGAAGACACCAGCACCGCATCGGAACGGTCAGCCTCGTCGAGGGTGTGCTGAGCAGCCGTGGTCAGCACAGGCCCGGGGCCGATCTCCACGAACACCCCAGCGTCCGACGCCACCTGGGCGATGGCAGGCTGGAACAGGACCGGCTGGCGCACATGCCGCACCCAGTACTCCGGGCACGCAATCTCCTCACCGGCCCGCTCACCCGAGACGTTACTGATCAACGCAACCGACGGCCGCCGGAACTCCACCCCACCCAACACCTCAGCGAACTCCGCCAGCATCGGCTCCATCAACACCGAATGAAACCCATGACTCACCGCCAACGCCTTCGTCCTACGACCCCGCTCCCGCCACCCCGCAGCAATCCGCTCCACCTCAACCAACGGACCCGAAATCACCGTCGAATCCGGCGTATTGACCGCTGCCACACTCACCGCGGAACCCACCAGCCCCACCGCCACCTCCTCCGGCGTGGCCTGCACCGCACACATCCCACCACCCACAGGCAACCCACCCATCAACCGGGCACGCGCCCCCACCACCCGACACGCATCCTCAAGCGAGAACACCCCCGCCACATACGCCGCCGCAATCTCCCCCACCGAATGCCCCACCACCACATCCGGCCGCACCCCCACCGACTCCCACAACCCGACCAAACCCACCTGCAACGCAAACAACCCCGCCTGCGCCCACATCGTCTGATCCAACCGCCCCTTCGGACCACGGAACACCGCCTCCCGCAGCTCACCAGGCGCAACCCCCAACGACCCCTCCAACAACCCACACACCTCATCAAACGCCTCCGCAAACACCGGGAAACGCTCATACAACCCCGCACCCATACCCACCAACTGACTGCCCTGACCACTGAACAGCCAGACCACATCACCACCAGCACGCACAGACGAGGAAGGCGGCCCGACCAACGCCGAATGCGACTCACCCGCCGCCAATGCCGCCAACCCCGCACTGAGTTCCTCCCGTTGCGCACCCACAACAACAGCTCGGTGCTCATGCAGTGCCCGCGTCGTCAGCAGCGACCAGCCCACGTCGGTCAGCGATGCTCGCGACGCGTCGTCAGCAAAAGCACTCAGGCGGCGTGCCTGGTCGCGCAGGGCCTGCGGACTCCGCGCCGACAGCAGCCACGGAACCACCACACCACCGTCACCCTCCCCGCCGTCAACCGGGGACTCCACACCCACCGGCCCGCCCACCAACTCAGCCACCGGCTGCGGGACATGCTCCAAAATCAGATGCGCATTCGTCCCCGAAGCACCAAACGACGACACCCCCGCACGACGCGGCCGCCCACCCACCTCCGGCCACAC
>NZ_JBEYZK010000056.1:0-12431 GCF_040646035.1 Streptomyces sp. NPDC046465 | reverse complement strand
CTCGACCGCGTCCGCGAGACCGACCTCAACGCCTACTCCCACCAGGACGTCCCCTTCGAAGGCCTGGTCGAGGCACTCAACCCGACGCGCTCCCTCGCTCACCACCCCCTCTTCCAGGTCATGCTCGCCCTCAACAACAATCCGCGTGGCGAGCTGGCTTTCGCCGGGGTGAAGGCGACCCCGCAGGACGCGCGCATCCGGGCCGCGCGGATGGACCTGACGGTGCACCTCGCCGAGCGGCAGGGCGGGGGCGGTTCGCCGGACGGGATCGTCGGGTCGGTCGCGTACCGTACGGATCTCTTCGCGCAGGCCACGGTGAACGCGCTGGTGGAGCGGCTGGTGCGGGTGCTGCGCACCGTGACGGACGACCCCGGTCAGCGCGTGGGCACGGTCGACGTGCTGTCCGAGGGCGAGCGGCACCAGGTCCTCGAAGAGTGGAACGCCACGACCGCTCCCCTGCCTCCGACAACGGTCCCCGAACTGTTCCAGGCACAGGCCAACGCCACACCCGACGCCATCGCCCTCATCGCCGACGACACCCCCATCACGTACGACGAACTCAACACCCGCGCCAACCGCCTCGCCCGACTCCTGACCGAACACGGCGTCGGCCCCGAGCACATCGTCGCCCTCGCCCTGCCCCGCTCACCAGAACTCATCACCGCACTCCTCGCCGTACTCAAAGCGGGGGCGGCCTACCTCCCCATCGACACGACCTACCCGGCCGAACGCATCCACCACACGGTCCAAGACGCCCGGCCCACTCTCGTCCTCACCCACACCACCAACCCACCAGCCCTCTGGCCCCAGAACACCCCCACCCTCTGCCTCGACGACCCCACCGTCCGGGCACACACCGCGGCACTGGACACCACCAACCCGCACACCACACCCGACCCCGCACACCCCGCCTACGTCATCTACACCTCAGGCTCCACCGGCACCCCCAAGGGCGTCACCATCCCGCACTCCGGGGTGGTGAACCGGCTGTGGTGGATGCAGGACGAGTACGGGCTCGGGGCCGACGACCGAGTGCTGCAGAAGACACCGGCCGGATTCGACGTGTCCGTATGGGAGTTCTTCTGGCCGCTGCTACAGGGCGCGACCCTGGTCCTGGCGAAGCCCGACGGGCACAACGATGCCCGCTACCTGGCCGGACTCGTGGAGAGCGAAAGCGTCACCACCGCGCACTTCGTGCCGTCGATGCTCGACGCGTTCCTGAACGAGCCGTCGGCCGGGCGTTGTGTGTCCCTGCGGCGGCTGTTCAGCAGTGGTGAGGCGCTGCCCGCCCACCTGGTGGCGCGCTGCCACTCCGTACTGCCCGCCGCACAGCTCCACAACCTGTACGGGCCGACGGAGGCGACGGTCGACGTCACCTACCACTCGTGCGTTCCGGACAGTGACCCTCGGGTCGCTCCGCCGATCGGCCGTCCGATCGCCAACACGCGGGTGTACGTGCTGGACGCCGCGCTGCGTCCGGTCGCGCCGGGTGTCGCCGGGGAGCTGTATCTCGCGGGGGCGGGGCTCGCCCGTGGCTATCTGAACCGGCCGGGGCTGACGGCGGAGCGGTTCGTCGCCGATCCGTACGGGTCCGCCGGGTCGCGTATGTACCGCACGGGTGACGTGGTGGCCTGGAACGACGACGGGGCTTTGCGCTACCTCGGCCGCGCGGACGACCAGGTCAAGCTACGCGGCTTCCGCATCGAACTCGGCGAGGTCGAGGCGGCGTTGGCGGACTGTCCCGGTGTGGCGGGTGCCGCTGCTCTCGTTCGTGAGGACCGCCCCGGTGACCGGCGTCTGGTCGGCTACATCGTGGCCGATGGCGGCGTCGGTGCGGGTGCCGGTGTCGGTGTCGACGTCGGCCAGGTGAGGAAGGCCGTCGCCGCGCGGCTGCCCGACCACATGGTCCCCGCAGCCGTCGTCACCCTCGATGCCCTCCCCCTCACGCCGAACGGAAAGCTGAACCGGAAGGCGCTGCCCGCACCCGACTACAGCGGTACGGGAGCTCATTCCCGGGCTCCGCGCAACAGCCGCGAAGAAGCGCTCGCCGTGCTCTTCGCCGAAGTCCTCGGCCTGGAGTCGGTCGGCGTCGACGACAACTTCTTCGACCTAGGCGGGCACTCCCTGCTCGCCACACGCCTCATCGGCCGCATCCGCACCGTCGTCGGCGCGGAGGTCGACCTGCGGACGGTCTTCACCAAGCCGACGGTGGCGGAGCTGGCCGAAAGTCTCGACGCCCCGGACGGGCCCAGGCCCAAGTCCAAGCCACGGCCCAAGCTGCGGCCTCGGTCGCGCGGGACGACCTGAGCACGGGGCGACCTGAGCACGATGCGGCAGGACATCCGTGACGCCAACAGTCACAGGTAACAAGTCACAGAGAACAGGGAACAGAGGAGAAGCGGCGTGAGCGTGAGCGTGAGCGAGCAGAGCGACTGGACGCCCCATGTGGTGTCGCCGGACACGGCGGGGGTGGCGGCGAGCCACGAGGGCTTGCTGGCGGCGGTCAGTGACACAGCGAAGACGGCCGAGTTGCTCCTCGCGCACAAGGCCCTGGTCTTCCGTGGCTTCGGCACGTCCCAGGAGCAGGTCGACTCGGCGCTCGACCTGCTCCTGCCGAACCGCCTGGCCTACGTGCACGGCAACTCGCCCCGCACCAAGGTCGGCAGCAACGTGTACACCTCGACCGAGTACCCGTCCGAGTTCACCATCTCCATGCACAACGAGCTGTCGTACGCCCGCCGTTGGCCGTCCCGGCTCGCCTTCTACTGCGAGCGTGAGCCCGCCACCGGGGGCGCGACGCCGGTGGTCGACGGCACGGTGTGGCTGAGTTCCCTCGACGAGGAGGTCAGGGCCGCGTTCAGCAAGGGCATCCGTTACACGCAGAACCTGCAGAGCGGGGCCGGCTTCGGCAAGAGCTGGCAGGACACGTTCGAGACCTCCGACAAGGACGAGGTCGAGGCGCACCTCGCGGACGCCGACGTCACTTGGGAGTGGAAGGCGGACGGCGGCCTGCGCATCACGCAGCTGCGCCCGGCCACGGTGCGGCACCCGGTCACCGGCGACGAGGTCTGGTTCAACCAGTTCGACCAGTGGCATCTCGCCGGTCTCGACGCCGACACCGCGATGATGCTCTCCGAGCTGATGCCGGAGGACGAGCTGCCGCAGTCGGTGACGTTCGCCGACGGCACGCCCATTCCCGACGCGTACGTGGCGCACGTACGGGACAACGGCCTGAACGCGGCCGTGGACGTGGACTGGCACGACGGCGATCTGCTGCTGATCGACAACGTGGCCGTGGCGCACGGCCGCCGCCCGTACACCGGGCCGCGCCGCGTCCTGGTGGCCATGTCCGGGTGACCTGAGCCCTCCGGACCCACGTCCACACCCGGAGCCACCTCCACACCCGGACCCACGTCCACACCCGGAGCCACCTCCACACCCGGACTTACATCGCGCGGGACAGACCGGCGCTAGAGCTGCTGCTGAGACACGAGGGGAACGCAAGAAGACATGGTGCCGTTGTCGTTTGCGCAGCGTCGGTTGTGGTTCCTGTACCGGTTCGAGGGCCCCAGCGCGACTTACAACGTGCCGGTCGTGCTGCGCCTGTCCGGTGCATTGGACGTCGATGCGCTGTGTGCCGCGCTGGGTGATGTGGTGGCGCGTCACGAGGCCCTGCGTACGGTCTTTCCGGAAACGGACGGGCAGCCGTACCAGGACATCCGCCCGGTCGCCGAGGCGCAGCCAGTCGTGGACGTCGAGTCGGTCACCGAGGCAGAACTGACCGGCGCCGTGGATTGCGCCGTCCGCCACCCCTTCGACCTCGCGACCGAACTGCCGCTCCGCGCCGCCCTGTTGACCATCTCCGACGCTGTCGACGAGCACGTACTCGTCCTCGTCATCCACCACATCGCCGGAGACGGCTGGTCCATGGGACCGCTGACCCGTGATCTCAGCACCGCCTACGCCGCCCGCCGCACGGGAGACCTCCCGGCATGGGAGCCGCTGCCCGTCCAGTACGCCGACTACACCCTCTGGCAGCACGAACTCCTCGGCGAGGCGGACGACCCCGACAGCCTGCTCTCCACCCAGCTCGCCCACTGGAAGGACGCGCTGGCCGGGCTGCCGGAGCGCATCGAGCTGCCCACGGACCACCCGTATCCCGAGCAGGCCGGGTCGGAGGGCGGCGTCGTCCCGGTGCGCATCGATGCCGAACTGCACCAGGCCCTGGCCGCTCTCGCGCGGTCGCGGCAGACGACCGTGTTCATGGTGCTTCAGGCCGCCTTGAGCGTACTCCTGCACCGCCTCGGCGCGGGCACGGACATTCCGATCGGCACACCGGTCGCAGGCCGTGGCGAGGAAGAACTGGCCGACCTGGTCGGTTTCTTCGTCAATACGCTGGTACTGCGCACCGACCTCTCCGGCGACCCCACCTTCAACGAACTCCTCGACCGCGTGCGCGAGAGCGACCTCAACGCCTACTCCCACCAGGACGTCCCCTTCGAAAGCCTGGTGGAAGCCCTCAACCCGACGCGGTCCCTCGCCCACCACCCGCTCTTCCAGGTCATGCTCGCCCTCAACAACACCCCGCGGGCGGCCCTGGAGTTCGGCGGGCTCAAGGCCGCTCCCCAGGCCGTCCGCCTCCAGTCCGCCCGGATGGACCTGTCCGTCAGCCTGGCCGAACAGCACGGCGAGGACGGTTCCCCCGACGGGATCAGCGGGGTGATCTCGTACCGCACCGACCTGTTCGATCACGGCACGGTCACCGCCCTGGCCGAACGATTCATCCGTGTCGTCGAGAGCGGTGTCACCGCCCCGGAGCGGCACGTGGGGTCGTTCGACGTACTGTCGGGAGACGAGCGGCGCCGAGTCCTCGAAGAGTGGAACGACACGGCTACGCCGGAACTCGCCGGGGCCGCCGCCGAGTTGTTCCAGGAGCGCGCGGTGGCCGTGCCCGGTGCGAGCGCGCTCAGCGCCGACGGCGCCCACGTCTCGTACGCGGACCTCAACGCCCGCGCCAACCGTTTGGCCCGGCTCCTGGTCGAGCGCGGCATCGGCCCCGAGCACATCGTGGCCCTGGCCATCCCCCGCTCCCCCGACCTGATCACCGCACTGCTCGCCGTGCTCAAGGCGGGCGCCGCCTATCTGCCGCTGGACACGACCTACCCGGTCGACCGCATCCGCTTCATGCTGCGGGACGCCCGCCCGAGCCTCGTCCTTGCCCACTCCAGCGCCGGGGAGCTGCTCTCGGAGCAGGACGGCACGGGCGTCGTCGTCCTCGACGACCCCGCGGTCCAGGGGCACCTCGCGGGCCTGGCCGCGTCCGACCTCACCGACGCCGACCGGCTCGGCGCCCTGGACCCCGCCCACCCGGCCTACGTCATCTACACCTCGGGCTCCACCGGCACCCCCAAGGGCGTCACCGTCCCGCACCGGGGCCTCGCCAACTTCGCGCTCGCGCAGAGCGAGCAGTGGGGCATCGGCGTCGGCTCCCGGGTGCTGCAGTTCCTGTCGCCCAGCTTCGACGCCGCCGCGTCGGAGTTCTTCACGGCCCTGCTGACGGGCGGCACGCTGGTGCTCGCCGACGCGGACCGGCTCACGCCCGGGCCCGACCTCCTCGAACTGCTCCGCGCCGAGGAGATCACGCACTGCACGCTGGTGCCGTCGGTGCTGCGAGTGCTGTCCGAGAAAACGCTGCCGGGCACGCTGACGCTGATCGTCGGCGGGGAGGCCTGCGGTCCCGAGATCGTGGAACGCTGGTCCGCGGGCCGGAAGATGTTCAACGCGTACGGGCCGACGGAGATCACGGTGTGCGCGACCTTGAGCGAGGCGCTGTCGGGGGCGACGGTGCCGCCGATCGGCCGTCCGATCGCCAACGTACGCACGTACGTCCTGGACGAGGGTCTGTCACCGGTTCCGCCCGGTGTGCCGGGTGAGTTGTACGTGGCGGGGGCGGGTGTGGCCCGCGGCTATCTGAACCGGCCGGGGCTGACCGCCGAACGGTTCGTCGCCGATCCGTACGGGCCTGCCGGGTCCCGTATGTACCGCACCGGGGACTTGGTGCGGTGGAACGGGGACGGCACGTTGCAGTTCCTCGGCCGCGCCGACGACCAGGTGAAGCTGCGCGGGTTCCGGATCGAACTCGGCGAGGTCGAGGCCGCGTTGACCGCCTGCCCCGGTGTGGCGAGTGCCGCTGCCCTCATCCGGGAGGACCGGCCCGGTGACCGGCGCTTGGTCGGCTATGTCGTGGCCGATGACGGCGTGGATGGCGTGGATGGCGTGGAGGACAGTGCGGTCGATGTCGAGCAGGTGAAGAAGGCCGTCGGCGCGCGGCTGCCGGAGTACATGGTGCCCACGGCCGTGGTGCTCCTGGACACGCTGCCCCTGAGCGCCCACGGAAAGCTGGACCTCAGGGCGCTGCCCGTGCCCGACTACACCCGCGCCTCCACCTCCACACCCACCCGTACCCCCGGCACCCCGCACGAGCGGATCATCGCCGGGCTCTTCGCCGACGTCCTCGGCCTCGACGCCGACCGCGTCGGCGTCGACGACGGCTTCTTCGCCCTCGGCGGCGACAGCATCAGCTCCATCGTGCTTGTCACGCGCGCCCGCGAACACGGCCTCGATCTCACGCCCCGTGACGTCTTCAAGGACCAGACGCCCGAGGCACTGGCCCGCAGGGCGCGACCGGTCGGCGGCGAGAGCGGTGGAGGGAACGGCGGAGGCGACACCGCCGTCGACCGCGCGGGAGTGGGCGAGGTGCCGCTGACGCCCGTCATGCACTGGCTCCTCGAACCCGGCCACCCCTTCGACGCCTTCCACCAGTCCGCCTTCGTACAGGTGCCCGGCGGCATCGACCGCGCACAGCTCGGCGACGTGTTGCAGGCACTGGTCGACCACCACGACATGCTGCGGGCCCGCCTCGTGCGGCGGGACGGGCGGGACGGCGCCGAAGCCGAGACTGGTGCCGACACCGACACCGGTTCCGGTTCCGGTTCCGACTGGATACTCGACGTCCCGCCGGTCGGTGCGGTGTCCGTCGAGCCGTACCTCACCCAGGTCGTCACCGCCGGTCTCGACGACGAGCGACGGCGCGAGCTCCTCGTGCACCACGCGGAGCAGGCCTGCGGAAAGCTCGCCCCGCACGACGGGGTCATGCTCCAGGCCGTCTGGTTCGACAACGGGCCCGAGGAGCCGGGCCGCCTGCTCCTGGCGATCCACCACTTGGTGGTGGACGGCGTCTCCTGGCGGATCCTGCTGCCCGATCTCGCCGTCGCGGGAGCGGCCGTACTCGCCGGGCGTGCCCCCGAGCTGGCGCCAGTCGGCACGTCGTTCCGGCAGTGGGCCCGCAAGCTCACGGAGCTGGCCGGTGAGTCCCGGACCACCGCGACGCTGCCGCAGTGGACCGAGATGCTGTCCGAGCCGGAACCGCTTCTGGGACACGGCGCAGGGGGCGTAGGGGGTTCAGGGGACTCAGGGGGTGTCTCGGGGGGTGTGCAGGGCGCGGACGCCCGTTCCGCGTCCGGCACCGCCGACACACTGGCCTCGCTGCGCGTCCGCGTACCGGCCCGGCTCACCGAAGCGCTCCTCACCCGCGTGCCCACCTCGCTGCACTCCACCATCAACGAAGTGCTCCTGACCGGACTCGCGGTCGCCCTCGCCGGCTGGCGCGACGACCCCCGGCACACCGCCACCCTCATCGACCTGGAGGGACACGGCCGCCAGGACGACCTCGCCGGGGCCGACACCGCCCGCGTCGTCGGCTGGTTCACCAGCCTGGCGCCGGTCCGGCTCGACCCGGGCGCCGTACCGGCCGCCGAGCTGCGCTCCGGCGGGCCTGCGGTCGGCCGTGCGCTACAGCAGGTCAAGGAGCAGCTGCGCGCCGTCCCCGACAACGGATTCGCCTACGGTCTGCTGCGGCACCTCAACCCGGAGACGGCCCCCGGCCTCGCCCAACTCCCCTCCCCTCAGGTCTCCTTCAACTACCTCGGCCGATTCACGGTGCCCGCCCCCGGCGCCGACACCACGGCCGCGGACTGGCAGCAGGTCCCCGGCAACCCGTCACCCGGTGGCCTGGACCCGCGCATGCAGGCCCCGAACCCGTTGATGATCAATGCCGTCACCGTGGACTCCGCCGACGGCTCCGCACTCAGCGCGACCTTCAAGTGGCCCGAGGCCCGCTTCGCCCGCCACCGTGTCCAGGAGCTCGCCGACGCCTGGCTGGCCGCCCTGGCCGCACTCGGCGCCCACGCCGAAGGCCCGGCGACCGCGGGCCGGACCCCCAGCGACCTCGACCTCGTCGACCTCCCACAGGAGCAGATCACCCGACTCGAACAGCAGCACCCGGAGCTGACCGACGTCTGGCCGCTGTCCCCGCTCCAGGAGGGAATGCTCTTCCACGCCATCGCCGACAGCGCGGACCCCGGCGCCCTCGACGTCTACACCGTCCAGATGGCGCTGCGCCTCGACGGTTCCGTGGACGGCCAGGCCCTGCGGGCTGCGGCACAGCGCATGCTGGAACGGCACCCCAACCTGCGGGCTGCGTTCCACCACGAGGGTCTGGACCGGCCGGTGCAGATCATCGAAAACGGGGTGCAACTGCCCTGGATTGACGTCGACTTGTCCAGCGGCGTGGACGCTGGCGCCGATGCCGGTTCTGATGCCGGTACCGATGTCGGTACCGATGTCGGTACCGATGTCGAAGCGGCTCTGAGCGCATTCCTGAGCGAGGAGCGGGCCCGACGCTTCGACCTGGCACAGGCGCCGCTCATGCGGTTCGCCCTGGTGCGCCTGGGCGACGACCGTCACTGCCTGGCCATCACCCAGCACCACATCCTCACCGACGGCTGGTCCTCGACCCTCCACATCAATGAGCTCCTCGCCCTGTACCGGCTGTACGCATCCGGTGGTGACGACTCCGCCCTGCCAAGGACGACGCCCTACCGCGACTACCTGACGTGGCTCGTGGAGCGCGACCGGACAGCGGCGCAGGACGCCTGGACCCGAGCGATGGCGGGGGCCGAGCCAACGTATGCGGCGGCGGCCACACCCTCACCCCTGTCGTCGTCCTCGTCCTCGTCCTCGTCCGCGTCCTCAGCCGACCCGGGCCCCGCGTCCCTGCCCGAGCGGCTGGTGTCCCACCTGGACGCGGCCACCACGACGGCACTCGACGCCCAGGCCCGCCGCGCCGGTGTCACCCTCAACACCCTGGTGCAGTGCGCGTGGGGTGTGCTCCTCGGCCGGACGACCGGTCAGGACGACGTGGTTTTCGGTGCCGTGGTGTCGGGGCGGTCGCCCGAGATCCCGGGTATCGAGAGCATGATCGGCCTGTTCATCAACACGGTTCCGGTCCGGGTGTGCTTGGAGCCCGAGGACACGTGGGCCGATCTGGCCGTACGTGTGCAGGACGAGCAGGGTGCGCTGCTGCCGCACCAGCACCTGTCCCTCACGGAGATCCAACGGGCCGCCGGTACGGGCGGTCTGTTCGACACCGTCGTCGCCTTCGAGAACTACCTGGCCCCCCGTACCGCCAACCCCGCCGACGAGACCACAGCCGCCGAAGGCCTGCGGGTCACCGGAGCCACGGGCTACGACGGCGCCCACTACCCGCTGAACCTCGTCGTCGTCCCGGGACCCGAGCTGCGGCTCCGCCTCGACTACCGCACCGACAGCTACACCGGCCCGGACGCGGACGCGCTCCTCGACCGTCTGGTTCGTCTGCTGAGTTCTGTGGCCGAGGACGCGGGGCAGCGGGTCGGTGCGGTGGAGTTGCTGACCGCCGGTGAGCGTGAGCGTGTGCTGGGTGAGTGGGGCACCGGTCCGGCGGTCGAGGTGCCGGAGGAGACGGCACCGGCCGCGTTCGAGGCGCGAGTCGCTCAGGACCCGGACGCGGTCGCGCTGGTGGCCGCTGACGGCAGCACCGTCTACTCGTACGGCGAGTTGAACACGCGGGCAGACCGGCTCGCGCGCCTGCTGGTAGCACGGGGCGTCGGCTCCGAGCAGGTGGTAGCACTGGCACTGCCACGATCACCCGAGCTGGTGGTGGCGGTCCTTGCGGTGTGGAAGGCGGGGGCCGCGTATCTGCCCATCGACACCGCGTACCCGGTCGACCGGATCCGCTTCATGGTCCAGGACGCCCGGCCCACGCTGACCGTGACCGATACGACGACCACCCATCTTTGGACCGACAGCACGCCGGTCGTACAGCTCGACGACGCGGCGGTGCAGGCGGAGTTGGCGGCCTGCGAGACGGCCGAGCCGGTCGCGTCCGGGCCCCGGCCCGCGCATCCCGCCTACGTCATCTACACCTCCGGATCGACGGGCGTACCCAAGGGCGTGGTGGTCACCCACGCCGGTCTGGTCAGCCTCGTGGCATCCTCCGGGCCGCACCTCGGCGTGGGACCGGGCAGCCGCATCCTGCAGTTCGCCTCACCCAGCTTCGACGCGGCGACCTGGGACTGGAGCCTGGCCCTGCTCACCGGCGCCGCGCTGGTAGTGGCCGACGCACACGACCTCGCCCCCGGCCCCGCACTCGCCCGTGTCCTCACCGACGCCACAGTGACGTACTGCATGGTGCCGCCCTCCGCCCTGGGCGTACTGGAGGTGACCCACGTCCCGCAGACCATGACAGTCGTCGTGGGCGGCGAAGCCTGCGGACCCGATGTAGCCGAACGCTGGTCCCAGGGCCGACGAATGGTCAACGCCTACGGGCCCACGGAAGCCACCGTCTGCGCAACCCTCAGCGACCCCCTGACAGGCGCCGAGACACCACCCATCGGCCGCCCCATCGGCAATACGCGCATATACGTGCTGGACCAAGGGCTCTCCCCCGTCCCGGCGGGGCTGCCGGGCGAGTTGTACGTGGCGGGCGCCGGTGTCGCCCGTGGCTATCTGAACCGGCCGGGACTGACGGCGGAGCGATTCGTCGCCGACCCGTACGGGCCGCCCGGGTCCCGTATGTACCGCACCGGCGACCTCGCGTCCTGGAACGACGACGGCACCCTGCGCTACCTCGGCCGCACCGACGACCAGGTCAAACTCCGCGGCTACCGCATCGAACTCGGCGAAATCGAAGCCGCGTTGACCGCCTGCCCGGGGATCACAAGCGCCGCCGCCCTCATCCGGGAGGACCGGCCCGGCGACCGACGCCTCGTCGGCTACATCGTGAGCGAGACCGGAACCGACGCCGAACCGTCCACCGTGCGTGCCCAGGTGGCCGACCAACTCCCCGACTACATGGTCCCGCCCACCATCATGGTCCTGGACGCCCTGCCGCTGATACCGAACGGCAAGCTGGACCGCAAGGCCCTGCCCGCACCCGACTACAGCGGCACGGCCGCTCACTCCCGGGCCCCGCGCGACGCACGCGAGGAAATCCTGGCCGGACTCTTCACCGACGTCCTCGGCCTCAACCGCATCGGCGTCGACGACAGCTTCTTCGACCTCGGCGGACACTCCCTCCTCGCCATGCGCCTCATCGGCCGCGTACGAGCGGTCATGGGCGTAGACGTAGCCATCCGCGACCTGTTCGCCGCACCTACCATCGCCACCCTGGCGCGCACACTGGCAGCAACGACGAGCCCGGCCGCCCGCCCGGCACTGACACCCGCCATCCGTCCGGAACAGACACCACTGTCGTTCGCGCAGCGCCGGTTGTGGTTCCTGCACCGGTACGAAGGACCCAGCCCGACCTACAACGTGCCCGTGGTCCTGCGCTTGTCCGGCGCCCTGGACGTCGATGCCCTGTGTGCCGCGCTGGGTGATGTGGTCGCACGTCACGAAGCCCTGCGTACCGTCTTCCCCGACAACGACGGCCAGCCGTACCAGGACATCCGCCCGGCCACCGAGGCGCAGCCAGTCGTGGATGTCGAGTCGGTCACCGAGGCGGAACTGACCGGCGCCATCGACCTCGCCGTCCGCCACCCCTTCGACCTGGCGACCGAACTCCCCCTCCGCGCCGCCCTGTTGACTGTCACCGACGCTGTCGACGAGCACGTACTCGTCCTGGTCATCCACCACATCGCCGGAGACGGCTGGTCCATGGGACCGCTGACCCGCGACCTCAGCACCGCCTACGCCGCCCGCCGCACCGGAGACCTCCCGGCATGGGAGCCGCTGCCCGTCCAGTACGCCGACTACACCCTCTGGCAGCACGAACTCCTCGGCGGCACGGATGACCCCGACAGCCTGCTGTACGCCCAACTCGCGCACTGGAAGCACGCATTGTCCGGGCTCCCCGACCGCATCGAGCTGCCCACCGACCACCCGTACCCGGAACAGGCAGGCACCGAGGGCGGCGTCGTCCCGGTGCGCATCGATGCCGAACTGCACCAGGCCCTGGCCGCTCTCGCGCGGTCGCGGCAGACGACCGTGTTCATGGTGCTTCAGGCCGCCTTGAGCGTGCTCCTGCACCGGCTCGGCGCGGGCACGGACAT
>NZ_JBEYZK010000055.1:0-16426 GCF_040646035.1 Streptomyces sp. NPDC046465 | reverse complement strand
GCTCTCCCGATGTGGCGTGAGTGGCCGCCGGGGGGCCGGGGGGCCCGGGCCGCCCCGGCCGCCCGTGCCAGGCGGTCGGGCCGACTGCTCCGTCAGGCGACCCCGGTCACGGTGCCCGCGCCGAGGGTGCGGCCGCCCTCGCGGATCGCGAAGCCGAGGCCGGTCTCCAGCGGTACGTCGCGGCCGAGTTCGACCGTCATCGTGACCGTGTCGCCGGGCCGGGCCACGGCCGCATCGCCGAGGTCGACGTCGCCGACCACGTCCGCGGTGCGGATGTAGAACTGCGGCCGGTACCCGGTGGCGATCGGCGTCCTGCGGCCGCCCTCCCGCGCCGACAGGACGTAGACCTGCGCCGTGAAGCGCCGACGGGGCGTGACGCTGCCGGGCGCCGCGACGACATGGCCGCGTCGTACGGCGTCGCGGGGCAGGCCGCGCAGCAGCAGTGCCACGTTGTCCCCCGCCTGCGCCTCCTCCATCGGCTTGCCGAAGGTCTCCAGGCCGGTGACCACGGTCTCCGTGTGCGCGCCGAGGACCTCCACGCGGTCCCCGAGGCGGACGGTGCCGCGCTCGACGGCGCCGGTGACGACGGTGCCGCGGCCGGTGATGGTGAGCACGTTCTCGACGGGCAGCAGGAACGGCGCGTCGAGATAGCGCTCGGGCATCGGCACGTACGTGTCCACCGCGTCGAGCAGCGCCTCGATCGCCGACGTCCAGCGTGGCTCGCCCTCCAGGGCCTTGAGCCCGGAGACGCGTACGACAGGGACCGAGTCCCCTCCGTACCCGTGCGCGGAGAGCAGGTCGCGGACCTCCAGCTCGACGAGGTCGGCGAGTTCGGCGTCCTCGCCGTCGCCGACCGCGTCGGCCTTGTTGAGGGCCACGACGATGTGGTCGACGCCGACCTGCCGGGCGAGCAGCACGTGCTCGGCGGTCTGCGGCATGATCCCGTCGAGCGCCGAGACGACGAGGATCGCCCCGTCCAGTTGCGCCGCGCCGGTGACCATGTTCTTCACGTAGTCCGCGTGGCCCGGCATGTCCACGTGCGCGTAGTGCCGGGTGTCCGTCTCGTACTCGACGTGCGCGATGTTGATGGTGATGCCGCGCTGCGCCTCCTCGGGCGCCCGGTCGATCCGGTCGAAGGACACGTACTGCGTACCGCCTCCGGCGCCGCGCTCGCTGAGGACCTTGGTGATGGCGGCGGTCAGGGTGGTCTTGCCGTGGTCGACGTGGCCCATGGTGCCGATGTTCAGGTGCGGTTTCGTGCGGACGTAAGCCGTCTTGGACATGGTGGTTCCTTCTCCGGAACTCGAAGCTGTTCTCCCGGTCCCGCGGCGTGCGTGCGCGCGGTCGGGACGGGGACCCCGGGGCCCGACCGACCCTCCCCCTGCGGGGTCCGCCGGAGTGTCCGGGGAGGGTCAGCTTCGGATGCCGTCGAAGGCGGCGGCTGCGAGGGCGGCAGCCTTCGCAGCGCCCGCGACTGCGGGCGTGGCTGCGAGGAAGGCGTACCGGAACATGGACTGATCCTCACCGAAGGAAAAGCCCACGTCGAATCATTTTCGCGAACCGCGCGAACCGTGCGCCCGGGGAGCGGAGTTGCGGAGAGTCAGACGTTCTTCAGTGCCTCCCGCACGGACAGCGGCGACAGCCTGCCGCGCTCCCGCTCCACGAAGTCACGTACGGCCTCCGGGTCGGTCTTGGCGTACTCCCGCAGGCACCAGCCGATCGCCTTGCGGATGAAGAAGTCGGGGTGGCCCGACTGGCGCACGCAGTAGGCGAAGAGGCGCTCGACGTCGGTCGCCGACTTGTGGCGCAACTGGTGGAGGAGGGCCGTGCGGGCCACCCACAGGTCGTCGTCCTCGATCCACTCGTCCATGGCGGTCCGCAGCTCCGGCTCCGCCGCGACCAGTCCGCCGACGACGTGCGCGGCGAGCGCGTCGACCGTGTCCCACCAGGAGCGCGTGGTGACGAGGCGGCGGGCGACGGGCAGGAAGCCGGACGAGCACCGCCGCACATGGCGGCGTAGGTAGTCGACGGCGAAGTAGGCGTATTCGCGCTCGGGCAGCTCCCAGCAGCGCAGCGCGATCGCCGTGCAGTCCCTCTCGTCGGGCCGCGGAGTGCCGGCCAGGACGGTGCGGGACAGTTCGCGGCGCACCGGAGAGGTCAGGCCGAGGAAGGGAGCGATGTCCCTCATATACGCCCTCATCTGCGCGGCCCGTCCCGGATCGGCCGCCTGCGAGTAGCTGGTGACGAGCCGTTGGAGGATCTCGTCCGCCAGCTCACTGCTCGGCGTTCGTCGCGGGACTGTGACGCTCATGAGACGCACCATACGGCGATCAGACACATGTTCCGGATACTCTTCCCGGATGTTCGAGACCGCTGCCACCCGTCCGCAGGGCTTCGCCGTGCGCTGCGCGAGAGCACTGCTCTCGCCGTGGTCGCGGCTGTCCCTGCTCGTGGTGCTACTGGCCGCGGCGGCCACATCCGTCCTGCTCTTCGAGCCGCAGCGGCTCCTCTCCGACGGCTGGCCCGCCCAGCTGGGCGGAGCCACGGCGGTAGCCCTGTTCGCCGTGGCGTACGGGGTGTGCACCGCCGCGTTCGTGCCGCGTCCGCTGCTCAACCTGGCGGCGGGCGCCCTCTTCGGCTCCCAGGCGGGTCTCGTCGCGGCGATCGCCGGCACGGTCTTCGGCGCCGGGATCGCCTTCGGACTCGGCCGGATGCTCGGCCAGGACGCGTTGCGGCCGCTCCTGCGGGGGCGCTGGCTGAAGGCCGTGGACGGTCAGCTCAGCCGGCACGGTTTCCGGTCGATGCTGGCGGTGCGGCTCTTCCCCGGCGTGCCGTTCGCCGCGGCCAACTACTGCGCGGCGGTCTCCCGCATGGGCTGGCTGCCCTTCCTGATCGCCACGGGCCTGGGGTCGATCCCGAACACGGCCGCGTACGTCATCGCGGGCGCCCGCGCCTCCACGCCGACCTCGCCCGTCTTCCTGGTCGCGATGGGGTTCATCGCGGTGACGGGCCTGGGCGGGGCGGTGGTGGCCTGGTTCAAGCGGCACCATTTCCGCGACCGCGAGGCCGCGTCCGCCCGGCCTTCCGAGCGGGACGACAGCCGCTGAAGCGCGGTCGCGGGCGCCCGGGTGGTCTACGACGGACCCTGCGGCGGGCCCTGCGGCACAGCCCACGATCGGCCCTCCCACCGTCTCGTAACCCAGGACCGCTACGCTGCCCCAGAACGGGGGACGTGATCATCCCTCGCGCACCGGCGTTCCGACCCGCACGCCCCCGCAGTCGCCCCGCAATCGCCTTTCGGCCACGCCTCAGTCACGCCCCCCTATGACCGCTACGACCGCATCCGCGGTCTGATGATCAGTACTTGGACGGCGCAGTTCTCATGTCTTGGCTTGAATCCTTCATCCTCGGACTCGTCCAGGGACTGACCGAGTTCCTCCCGATCTCTTCCAGCGCGCACCTGCGGCTGACCGCGGCGTTCGCCGGCTGGCACGATCCAGGGGCCGCGTTCACGGCGATCACTCAGATCGGCACCGAGGCGGCGGTCCTGATCTACTTCCGCAAGGACATCGCGCGGATCCTGTCGGCGTGGTTCGGCTCGCTCTTCGGCAAGGTGCCGCGCTCGGACCACGACGCGCAGATGGGCTGGCTCGTCATCGTGGGCTCGATCCCCATCGGCGTACTCGGCGTCACGTTCAAGGACCAGATCGAGGGCCCCTTCCGCGACCTCCGGCTGATCGCCACCACGCTCATCGTGATGGGCATCGTCCTCGGCATCGCCGACCGCCTGGCGGCCCGCGACGAGACGGGCGGCAAGCACCGCGCCGTACGACGCCGCAAGGACCTGCGGGAACTCGGCGTCAGGGACGGCCTGATCTACGGCATCTGCCAGGCGATGGCCCTCATCCCCGGCGTCTCACGCTCGGGCGCCACCATCAGCGGCGGCCTCCTCATGGGCTACACCCGTGAGTCCGCGGCCCGCTACTCGTTCCTGCTCGCGATCCCCGCCGTCCTCGCGTCCGGCGCGTTCGAGCTGAAAGACGCCAGTGAGGGGCACGTCTCCTGGGGCCCGACGATCTTCGCCACGATCATCGCCTTCATCGTCGGCTACGCGGTCATCGCCTGGTTCATGAAGTTCATCACCACGAAAAGCTTCATGCCGTTCGTCTACTACCGGATCCTGCTCGGCATCGTCCTGATCGCCCTCGTGGCCACCGGCGCCCTCAGCCCGCACGCGGGGGAATCGGCGGGCTGAGACGCCGCCACAGGCGCGTCCGCGCAGATGTCAGGACTGGGGACGGCTTCCGTGGTTGGCCGCGTGCTTGCGGCGGGCCTTCTTCTTGCGGCGTCGCTTCGAGGACATCTCGCCACCCCTTTCCATGGAGAAACAGGCATTTTCGCTGTTTTCCACCGTTCCATACGGGTCTGCGGATGGCGACCCGGGCGTGGCGATCACATGGAGCAGGTGTGCGGTAGCTGACAGTTCCGAATGTCGTAGCCATCCCCTAGGGTTGACGTCATGCCCTTAACCCCTCCGCCTCATGGCGCCGTGCGGTCTTCCTCCGAACTGAACGAGCGGATCCGCGACCTGTGGCTGCGCACCGGCAGCAGACTCAGCACCGACCAGCGCAGGGAGTATGCGCAGCTGGTGACCGAGTGGGCTGCCGCGGTCCGCGAGGAGATGGTGAAAGCGGCTTAGGGCCTGATCCGAACGACAGGCCCTGAGGCCTGATCCAGAGGAATGGCCCTGGGCGCGCCCCTTGGCTCGGCACCCTCCATGCCCAACACTGAGCCGATGACGCAGCGCGTGGAACTCGCCGCCGTGATGGACCGGTTGGCCATCGATGCCCTCATCACCGAGTACGCGGTGGCCGTCGACGACGGCGACTGGGATGCCTACCGACAGCTGTTCGCCCCGGGAGGGGGCGCCGACTACCGCTCCGCGGGCGGGATCGAAGGAGAAGCCGACGCGATCGCCGCCTGGCTGGCGGAGACGATGCGGCTCTTCCCCATGCGCCAGCATCTGGTCACCAACCGCAGGCTGGAGTTCGGCACGCTCGACCAGGACACCGGCGACACCGCGCACGTGCAGGCCGACTACGTGAACCCCATGCGGTTCGCCGACCGTCCCGGTGCCGTGTCGGAGCCTTCGACGGCGCCGGACTTCGTCTGCGGCGGCCGCTACTCCTTCGCTCTTGTGCGTACGCACGGCGGCTGGCGGCTGCGCCGGGTGGTCGTCACGGAGAAGTGGCGTCAGCTGGCCGGTGAGCGGCAGCAGCGGGAGCCGGCCTCCGGTATGTGACAGAGCAGGTGACCGAGCGGGTGACCGGGCAGGTGACCGGGCAGGTGACCGAGCGGGTGACAGAGCGGGTTCCGCCCACTGTCCTAGATCGTCCGTGGCGCGCACACTGGTGGCACGACCGGGCGTCGGGGCCGAGGGAGGCGCTGCATGGATCTGTTCGGCGACGACCGGTGGGAGCCGCACCGGCGGCGCGCCGCACGGCTGCTCGCGTCACCCCGGTGGCGCGGCGCCCTCGCCGTGGCGGCCGGGGCACTGCCCGCCCTGGCGTTCCCCGCACCCTCGCTGTGGTGGTTCGCGTACGTCGCCCTCGTACCGTGGATGCTGCTCGCCGCGTCGGCCCCCACCGGTCGGCGGGCCATGCTCGACGGCTGGCTGGGCGGCCTCGGTTTCATGGTGGCCGTGCACCACTGGCTGCTGCCGAGTCTGCACGTCTTCACGGTCGTCATCGCCGCTCTGCTCGGCCTGCTGTGGGCACCCTGGGGCCGTCTTGTGCGCCGGTTCCTGGGCGGCACACCGGCACCCGGACGTGCCACGGCCGCGCTCGTGGTGCTGCCGTCGGGCTGGCTGATGGTCGAGCTCGTCAGGTCCTGGGAAGGGTTGGGCGGGCCGTGGGGTCTGCTCGGCTCCAGCCAGTGGCAGGTGGCGCCCGCGCTCCGGCTCGCCTCGGTGGGCGGGGTGTGGCTGGTCAGCGCGCTGGTCGTGGTCGTGAACACGGGTGTCGCGCTGCTGGTCGTGGCCGTGCGCACCACGGCTTCGCGGACCTCCCTGCGTACGACGACGTCGCGAATATCCGTGCGGACGACGCCCTGGATCACGGGCCCGCGCTCGTCCACCTGGAGCGCGCCCCGGGCCACGGGCGGACCCTTCGCCGGATTCCTCGCGCCCCGGCCCCTCTCCCCCGTCGCTCCCGCCGTCGCGGGCATCCTCGCCGTGGCCGCCGCCACCACGGCCGCGTGGGCCTGGGCCCCGCGCCCCGAACCCGCCGGACGCGTCCGGATCGCCGTCGTCCAGCCCGGTGTCATCGGCGGCGCCGCGAGCGCCGACCGACGCCTCGCCCGGGAGGAGGAGCTGACCCGCACGCTGAAGGGGCGGGCCCCGGACCTTGTCGTCTGGGGCGAGAGCAGCGTCGGCTTCGACCTGGCCGACCGGCCGGACGTCGCGCGCCGGATAGCCGCGCTGTCCCGCGAGGTCGGCGCGGACATCCTCGTGAACGTCGACGCGCGCCGCTCCGACCGGCCCGGCATCTTCAAGAGCTCCGTCCTGGTGGGCCCGGAAGGACCGACCGGCGACCGCTACGACAAGATGCGGCTGGTGCCCTTCGGGGAGTACGTCCCGGCCCGCTCCCTGCTCGGCTGGGCGACGTCGGTCGGCAAGGCGGCGGGCGAGGACCGCAGGCGCGGTGACCGGCAGGTGGTGATGGACGTCGGGCACGACCTGCGGATCGGGCCGCTGGTCTGTTTCGAGTCGGCGTTCCCCGACATGAGCCGCCGGCTCACCCGTGACGGCGCCCAGGTACTCCTCGCGCAGTCGGCCACCTCGTCGTTCCAGTCCAGCTGGGCGCCCCGTCAGCACGCCTCGCTCGCGGCGATGCGGGCCGCCGAGACGGGGCGCCCCATGGTGCATGCCACGCTGACCGGCGTCTCGGCGGTCTACGCCCCGGACGGTTCGCGGGTCGGCTCGCCGCTGGGCACCTCGGCGAGCGCGGCCGCGGTGTACGACGTACCGCGGGGCTCGGGGGTCACGGCGTACGTACGGTGGGGCGACTGGACCGTGCACGCCGCGATCGCCGTACTCGTGGTCATGTGCGCGGCCGAGGGGGCACGGGCCCTCAGGCGGCCTGCTCCCGAGCGGCCCGGACCACGCGCTCGCACAGCTCATGGGTCGCCAGTGCGTCCCGGGCGCTGAGCACCTTGCCGACGCGCACGGCGTCGACGAAGGCGAGCACCACCTGCTCGATGCCGCGCTGGCGTGCCACCGGCACCCAGTCACCGCGCCGCCGCACGCTGGGCTGGCCCTTGTGGTCGACGATCTCGGCCAGGTTGATCACCTGCCGCTTGGCGTCCTGGCCGGAGACCTCGAGGATCTCCTCGGCCGAACCGCTGAGCCGGTTCATCATGCCGATCGCGGTGAACCCGTCACCGGCGAGCTGCAGCACGACGTGCTCCATGAGGCCGTCGACGACGCGGGCCCGCACGCCGACGTGGTCGATCGGTCCCGGTGCCAGGAAGCGCATCGTGTCGACGACGTGGATGAAGTCGTCGAGGACCAGCGTGCGCGGGTCCTCGGGCATCCCGACGCGGTTCTTCTGCAGGAGGATCAGCTCGCGCGGGTGCTCGGCGCACTGGGCGTAGCCGGGCGCGTGGCGGCGGTTGAAACCGACGGCGAGGCTGACGCCGCGGTCCTCCGCGAGCTGCACGAGACGCTCGGATTCGGCGAGTTCGTACGCGATCGGCTTGTCGACATAGGTCGGCACGCCCGCTTCGACGAGCCGGGTGACGATCTCGGGGTGCACGGCGGTCGGCGCGTGCACGAAGGCGGCGTCGAGGTCCTGGGCGAGCAGGGCGTCCAGGTCGGTATGGCAGCGGGAGTCCGGGATGTGGTGGGTGGCGGCGACCCGGGCGAGGGTCGCCGGGGTGCGCGTCTGCAGGTGCAGCTCGACCCCGGGCAGGGTGGTGAGCACCGGCAGATACGCCTTCTGCGCGATGTCGCCGAGTCCGATACAGCCGATCTTCAAGTCCCGGTGTGCGCTGGTATCCACCGCTTTGACCTCGTCATTCGTGGAGTAATTCGTGGGTGAATCGTGAGTGATTCGTGGGTGATACGTGGGTGATTCGTGGGTGATACGTGGGGTGAGCAGAGTCTTCTGGCGAAACTCTCCCATGACACCGGCCGTCCCAAGGCCCGCCGCGTCCCAGTTCCGCGTTCCAGGCGGCTCGCGTTCCCCCTGGTCAGAGGCCATTCCGGCATTCCAGTGTCCCCAATCGACCGGTATTCCTGGCCGTTGGGGCAGGGCACCCCACAAGCTCAAGTCGTGCTCATCCGGGCATCCCCCGCACCTCGTTTGCAAGACGACCCCCGTACCGGGGTGCGGGGGGGGCATTCCGGTACTTCAGCACAGCTCAGCAGAAACCACATGGGGAGTTCGTTACATGCTTCGCAAGCGCTCACGTCTGATCGCCGCACCCATCGCGGCTGTCGCCCTGACCCTCACGGTCGCCGGTTACCAGGCCAGCGCCGCCGGGTCGGCGGACTCCGACAGCGCGGGACGCTCCGCTCGTGCGGCGGGCCCGTGCCTGTCCGGCGCCACGACGCTGCTCGGCGACCTCGACGGCGACGGCCGCCCGGACAAGATCATGAATCCCGGGCACACCGGCACCAAGATGACCGTTCAGTGGGGCACCGCGAGCGGTTCGTACGGCACCAAGCACTCCGTCGGCAAGCTGCTCGGCGCCAAGCCGGGCGAGGTCGCGACCGCCGCGGTCGCCGACTTCCAGAAGGACGGCAAGCTGGACATGGTCGTCAACCTCGTCACGCCGTCCGGTGGGGACGACCCCGCCGACTCGCGCGTCGCCGAGTACCGTCCCGGTCCGCTCAAGCGCGCGAACCTCAGCTCGGCCCGCGCCCGCCACCTGGACATCGGCGAGGCCCGCGAGGTCAAGCAGCTGCGGATCGCCGACTACGGCGGCGACGCCTACCCGGACCTCTCGACCCTGGTCAACGGCGGCGACGGGGTGTGGGAGCGCAGCGTGCGCCTGACGAAGGCGAGCACAGGACCCGGCGCCTACAACGCCGACGACGAGCAGAAGTACGGCGCGAGCGGCACCCCTGCCGAGCCGCCGGCCATGCCCAGCGGCGGTTGGAAGCACTTCTTCAAGTCCTGCTCCTGACCTGACCCCCACCGGGTGCCGTCGGCCCACGGGTCCACCGGACCGACGGCGCCCGGCCCAGGGGCTGGAGCCCCGGGGCTGAACCGCCAGAGCACGATCCCCCCGCACGATTCCCCGTCAGAGACCAGAGGAAGTTCGCGTGTCCAGCTCGCCCCCGGCCCTCGTGGCCCTCGCCACCACCCCGGCGCCGGTCGTCCCCACCCGCCCCGCGCCCGCCCTGCCGAAGACGAACCGGGTCCGGGTCTCCGTGACCGCCCCGGACCCCATCAGCCGCGAAGGCGTCCTCAGCCAGCTCCGTAGGCACCCCGAGATCGACCTGTCCGGAGACTCAGGACCCGCCACGGTCGCCCTGATCGTCGAGGACAACCTCGACGAGGCCGCACTCACCCGGCTGCGGCGGACCGTACGCAGTGAGGGCGCTCGTGCGGTGCTCGTCGCGGGTACGGTCCGGGAGCACGAGCTCCTCGACGTCATAGAGTGCGGGGTCGGCGCCATCGTCTGGCGCCGCGAAGCGACCGCCCAGCGCTTGGTGCACGCGGTGCTGACCGCGGCCAAGGGCGACGGTGATCTCCCCGCCGACCTGCTGGGCCAGCTCATCGGCCAGGTGCGGCGCCTGCACCGGGGCGGCGACGACCAGCCGGGGTACTTCCTGAGCTTCACCAAGCGTGAGGTGGACGTGGTGCGGCTGGTGGCCGAGGGGTTCGACACCTCGGAGATCGCCATGAAGCTGTCGTACTCCGAACGCACCGTCAAGAACGTGATGCACGGCCTCACCACGCGTCTGCACCTGCGCAACCGGGCCCACGTGGTGGCGTACGCCCTGCGTGAGGGTTACATCTGATCAACTGATCGGTCCTGGCCCCGGAGGAGCACGATCGGCGACAGGGCCGCGACCAGTCGGCACAGAGATACATCGAGACACACAGGACACATAGGACACACAAGCCGCACAGAGACACTCGGCAGGCGGGAGCACGAGGGTGATCCATGAGGTGGACGACGTTCTCAAGGGCCTCATCGGCGGCGGTGCGCTGACCGGGTCCGGCATCGACGTCTCCTTCGACGTGCCCACCCGGGACTGGGCGGCCCGGCGCAACGCGCCCGTGGTCAACGCCTACTTGTACGACATCCGGGAGGACGTCTCCCTGCGGCAGCGCGGCCACTCCGCAGTGCGCGACGAGCGCGACATCGTCGTGCGCCGTCGCCGTCCCCCGCGCTGGTTCCGGCTCTCCTATCTGGTGACGGCCTGGACGAAGACTCCGCAGGACGAACACCGGCTGCTGTCCGCCGTACTCGCGACGCTGCTGCCGCACGAACTCCTCGCCGCCCAGGAGCTTCCGAGCTCACTGCGAAGGCTCGGGTTCTCGGTGCTGATGACGGTCGCGGGCAACCCGTCGGAGGCCCGTTCCCTCGCCGACATCTGGTCCGCGCTCGGCGGCGAGCTCAAGCCCTCCCTGGACGTCACGGTGACCGTGCCGTTCCCTGCCTACCCCGACTACGACGCGGGGCCCCCGGTCACCGAGGGCGCGACGGTCCGGGTGGGCGATGTCGACAGCGGCACGCCCCGGATCGAGGAGCGCGCCCACCGGACCCACCCGTACCGGACCCACCCGTACCGAACCCTCCCGTAAAGCCGTCACACGGTGAAGCGGACCGCCTGGAGCGGGAGGTTCAGCTCCATGGGGCTCCCGTGGTACTTCCACTGGCCGGGGTCCGTGCACACCTCACCCATCCACTCCCTTTCCGTCACGAAGGCGTCGCTGCAGACGGAGCCGTCGTTGACCTTGTACGTGAAACCCTGCAGGGCGGGGTCGGTCTCCTCGGTGCTGCCGAAGTACATGTCCTTGCCGTCGTCCTCGGCCGACCACGGGATCCCCTTGCGCCATCCCTCGCTCACGAAGGCGCCGGTGCCGGTGACGCCCTGGGTGCCGGTCACCGCGATGTCGAGCGACTTGATGGGCGTGCCCTGGCCGGCCGCGCCCGCCTCAGCGCCGTCGCACACGGGGTCCTGCCAGCCGTCGCCCTCGACGAACGCGCGGTAGCAGATGTGGCGGCCTTCGCTGCTCTCGGCGAGCTCGCGCACCGCGTCGGCCGCCGTCTTCTCCTCGGGCTCTTCCTCGCCTCCGCCGCCGCCGCTGCCACCGCCGCCTCCGCCCTCCTCGTCCTTCTTCTCGTCCCCGCCGGACTCCTTGGGCGCCTCCTCGGACTTCTCGGGCTCGGGCGGCGCGCTCTTCGAGGGCGGGGGCGGGCTGTCCGGCTTGAGTGGGCCGCCCTGCTCCAGCTTGTCCCGGGCCTGGGTCCGCATCTCCGGCCGGTTCGACATCCAGATCGTCACGAACGCGATGGTCAGTGCGATGACCACGCCGAGCACCGCGGTCAGCCAGCCCGGGAAGACCCCGCGCTGCACGAAGACGCCGTCCACGTTCACGGGCTCGCTGCCGGAGCGCCGTACGGCCAGCGCGTAGGGCTGCTCCTTCTTCGACCCGAACCAGGTGACCTGCCGGGGCCGCAGCGTCGCCTTCACGAACGCGGCCCGGCCCGGCTCGATCTGGACGTTGCCGGGCTGCAGGTCGTACGACAGCTGATCACCGGTGTCGGCGCCGCCGAGCGACGCGGTGACCTTGGTGTTGCCGATGTTGTCCACCGCGACCTGCGGCCGTCCGCGGAACCAGCCCTTCACCGTCGGCGGCACCAGCTCGGCGCGCACCTCGGTGAAGGGGGTGACGGTGAGGTGTCCCTCGGCGACGACGACGGCGCCCCGGTGCTCCGCGGGCGTGATGCGCACCGCGTACGGGTGCGGTCCCGCGAGCGCGTCGGGCGTACGGGGCGGCGCGAACGTCAGCTCCACCGTGCCGGTCGTCCCCGGATAGAGCCGCAGCACCGCCGGCTCCGCCGTGGCCCAGGGGGCGAGATCGCCGACCGGTTCGAAGCGGTACTCGTCGACGATGTCACCGGTGTTGCGCACTCTCAGCCGCACCGTGGTGCTGCTGCCGGGGTCGACGGTCGCGGAGGCGGGTTCCAAGGAGGTCCAAAGGCTCACGCCATGACGCTAGGAGATCCCGCACAGTCCGTCAGGAGACCACCGGGCAGACCCGCTTGCCCCCAGGGGCGGCGGCGCTGCCCTCCGGTTCCCGGACGCCTCGCGGTTCCGGCGACGGGATCTGTGGCGGACGCCAGTCGGTGACGGCGGACAAGCTGCGCAGGACGGCGTCCGGGGCGAGCCTCGTCACCGTCGAGACGAGGGCGTCGCGGGCGGCGACGGCCGGGGCGGCGGTCAGGTGCGTGAGACGGGAGACCCGCGCCGCCCTGCGGACGATCTCCGTGGTCCGTGGGACGCGCGCCGCGCTGTAGGCGGCCAGGCGCGCGGTGAGGTCGACGCCCGGCGTCGCGTGGTGGGCCAGGACGACGGCGTCCTCGATCGCCTGGTTGCCGCCTTGCCCGAGGCTCGGCGTCATGGCGTGCGCGGCGTCGCCGATGAGTGCGACGCGGCCCCGGTGGTGTTGCGTGAGGGGCGTGGCCAGGTGGCCGACGTCGTTGCGCAGGATGCTCTCGGCGTCGGCGGCGGCGATCAGCCGCGGGATCGGGTCGTGCCAGTCGCGGAACCGGCGCTCCAGTTCCGCCTTCTCGCTGTCGGGCGCCTTGCCGCCTTGTGGGACACGGGCGGTGGCGTAGGCGTAGACCCTGCCGTCCTTCAGTGGCTGCGATCCCCATACGCCGCCGCGGCCCCAGGTCTCGTGCGGCGCGAAGGTCCTTTCGGGGGCCGGGACGACGAGCCGCCAGGCGGTGAAGCCCGCGTACACGGGGCCGGGGTGGGCCGGGAAGAGGGCCGTGCGCACGGCTGAGTTGATGCCGTCGGCGCCCACGACGAGATCCGCCTCGATGTCACCCTCGTCGGTGGTGACGACGGCGCGGCGGCCCGCGGTGCCCGCGTCCGTGAGACGGGCCCGGGTGCCGGTGTGCAGCGCCCCCTCGGGCAGCGCGGCGACCAGCAGGCCGACGAGGGTCGCGCGGTGCAGCATCACCAGGGTCCCGCCGTACGCCGACTGCGTCTCGGCTGCGCTCGTACGCACCAGCCAGCGGCCGTTCCGGGCCCGTACGCCGCCGTCGCCCTGCCAGGCCGCCAGGGCGCGCACCCGGTCGCCGAGGCCGAGGACGTCGAGGGCGCGTTGGCTGTTGGGGGCGAGGCCGATGCCTGCGCCCACGGGCTCCAGGGAGGCGGCGCGTTCGAGGACCGTGACGCGCCATCCGGACTCGTGCAGCCCGATGGCGGCGGCGAGTCCGCCGATGCCACCGCCGATGACGACTGCGTGAGGCTGCTGGTTCATGGCTCCTCCTCCGGGACGCCGCACGCGGCCGCCGCGTGCGCGCCGCTCACCCCTTCACTACGGGTGTAGTGGGCGACGGGAAGACCGTACTACATGTGTAGTTCGGCAGGTAAGGTTTTCGCCATGTCCGTACGCAGCACGGGGACTCCCCGCACCGAAGTCATCGCCGACGCCGCTCTCGCCCTGCTCGCGGAGCGCGGCATGCGCGGCCTCACCCACCGGGCCGTCGACGAGGCGGCAGGGCTGCCCCAGGGCTCCACGTCCAACTACGCGCGCACCCGGCTCGCCCTCCTGGAGGCGGCGGTACGGCGCCAGGCCGAACGCGAGGCCGATGTACTCAACCCCGCCGAGCTGCCGGACCCGGCAGCCGGCCGCGACCGGCTGGCCGCAGGCCTTGCCCTCGCCCTGCACCGCTACCTGACCGGCGACAACCGCCAACTCCTCGTATCACGCTACGAGTTGGCCCTGGAGGCGACCCGCAGGCCGGAGCTGCGCGCCTACTACGACGCGGCCGGCGCCCAGTTCAGAGAACCCCTGGAGGCCCTGCTCCGCGCCGCGGGCTCCCCCGCCCCCGAGCTCCACACGCTCTCCCTGGTGGCGTGGTGCGACGGCCTGATGTTCTCGTGCGTGGCGGGTTCGTACCACGCCACGGCGCCTGCCCTGGAAGAGCTGCAGAGGGGCGCGGGGGAGCTGCTGCGGGGGATGCTGGGCGACTGACGGGGAGTCTCCGGCGCCGGAGAGAAGCAGCGGGTGCCACGCCGCGCACGCCCCCCGCAGCTCCCGGCCGCCCCGGCCCCTTCCGTCACCCGTGCGGGGCACGCACGCGGACTTGCCGCGCCAATGGGCGGCGTGGGCAGCAGAGTTGTGCGGGTGCAACGATCGTCCGCCACCGCCGCGCTCCTCATCTCCGTGGTCGTCTCGGCCGCCGCCTCGGCCGCTGTCTCCGGCTGCGTGAGCGTCGAGCGGCCCGCGGGGGCCGGGCCCGTCGCGGCCACCGCGACACCGCCCGCGCCCCGCACCGCCGGGCCGAACCGGCCGCGGGCGGTGCAGGCCCCGGCCCGTGAGGCACTGGAGCGCATGGACCCGCCCCGGCATACGGCCTCCCGGCGGGCCGACCCTGAGTCCGACCCCGACCCCGACCCCAACCCCGCCTCCGGCCTCGATACCGGCCCCGATATCGGGCCGCCGACGCCACCGCCCGGCCCCGCGCACCCGGCGCCCCCACCCGCGGCCCCGGCCCGCAGGCCCCCCGCACCACGCCCCGACGCGGGAGCCACCCGCCCCGCCCCGAGGGCGACGCCCGCCGCCTCCGGCGCGGATGTGTGCGCACTCGGCGAGGCGTACGGGAGATGGCGGCCGGGCAGTCCCGAAGCCGTCATCTGCCGCAGGACGTACGGCCGTTGAGCGGCTCGGTGACCCTCAGCCCTACTCCTCCTCGCTCCCCTCCCCCACCTCGGCCGTCAGCCTCGCGATGGCCTCTTTGATGCCCTTGCCATAGCCGTCGTCCCCCAGGGCGCCCTCCGCGCCGCGGGCCCGGCGCAGGTGGCTGCGGGCCGCTGCCGGGCGGCCGAGCTTCGCGTAGTCCGCGGCGAGGTTGAGGTGCAGGGAGGGGTAGAAGCCGCGTACGGCCGGCGACCGGTGGTGTTCGTTCAGGCGCTCGTCCGTGAGCTCGTCGGCCGCCGACAACGCCCGCAGGTCCCAGGACAGTTCGTCCGAGGGATCGACCTGTGTGTCCGCCATGTAGTGCGCGAGTGTGCAGCGGTGCAGCGGGTCGCCGTTCTCACCGATCTCCCCCCACAGGCCGAGGAAGCGGCCCTGCGCCTCCTCGCGGTCGCCGCCGTGGTGCAGCATGACCGCCTGCCCGATGCGGGTCATCATCGCGTCCTCCGCCGTCTGCTCCTGCTGCTCCGTCACCGGGTCCTCCGTGGTCGTACGGCCGTCGCCCCCATCCCTCACGACGCTAGCGGCCACCACCGACAATCGCGGTCAGGCACGTTCGGACGCGGGGCGCACGCCCGTGGCGCTGGGCCAGGCCGGTGACGCGCCCGGCCGCCCCGCCCCGGAGTCGTCAGCCGATGGCGTCAGGCGATGGCGTCAGGCGATGTCCGGGATCCGCCAGTCGATCGGCGCGTGTCCCTGCGCCGCGACCGCGGTGTCGATCTGCGTGAAGGGATGGGAGCCGAAGAACTTCTTCGCGGAGAGCGGCGAGGGGTGCGCGCCCTTCACCACGACGTGCCGCTCCTCGTCGATGAGGGGGAGCTTCTTCTGGGCGTAGTTCCCCCACAGGACGAAGACGGCCGGGTCGGGGCGGTCGGCCACCGCCCTGATCACCGCGTCCGTGAACTTCTCCCAGCCCTTGCCCTTGTGGGAGTTGGCCTCGCCCGCGCGGACCGTGAGCACCGCGTTGAGGAGGAGGACGCCCTGCTGGGCCCACGGCATCAGATAGCCGTTGTCGGGCACGGGGTGGCCGAGCTCCTCCTTCATCTCCTTGTAGATGTTCCGCAGCGAGGGAGGGGTCTTCACGCCGGGGCGCACGGAGAAGCAGAGACCGTGCCCCTGCCCCTCTCCGTGGTACGGGTCCTGGCCGAGGACCAGGACCTTCACCCCGTCGTACGGCGTGGCGTCCAGGGCGGCGAAGACCTCGTCGCGCGGCGGATAGACAGGCCCCTTCGCCCGCTCCTCCTCGACGAACTCGGTGAGCTCCTTGAAGTAGGGCTTCTGCAGCTCCTCGCCGAGGACTCCGCGCCAGGACGCGGGCAGCATGGCGATGTCGGTCACGTCAACAACCTCCGGTGTGCGGTCACTTCTCACCACAGAACCTAATGGGCAGTGAAGGGACGGCACGAATCAAGCCCTAATGGGCAGTGAAGGGACGGCACGAATCAAGCCCTACACAGAACCAGCGGCTCTGA
>NZ_JBEYZK010000054.1:0-16744 GCF_040646035.1 Streptomyces sp. NPDC046465 | reverse complement strand
GGGGTCGGGGCGGCGGGGGGGGGGGGGGCGGGGGGGGGGGTGGGGGGGGGGGGGGGGGGGGGCGCGGGGGGGGGGGGGGGGGGGGGGGGGTGGGGGGGGGGGGGGGGGGGGGGGGGGGGGCCGTCAGGCCGGCCGGCGGGACACCGGGGCCCTGACGCAACTCCCGTGCGGCCACGGGCCCCACGCTCGGCAAGGAGGGGGCACGGCTTTTGGGCAGGGGAGGTCTGCAGAAATAGTGACACGGGCCGGGCTCCACACCAAGAGCCCTTCAAAGTGACGTGGGTCACTCCAAGCGGAAGGGCGGGCGGCGCCCTCCCCCGGCCCGCGCCGGGGGCCCCGGCGCCGGTGGGCCGGGGCGGGCCGGGCGCGGCGGGGCGGGGATGCGGAAGTGGCCCGGGCCACCCCGGCGGCCCGGGGCGCCGGGGCGCGCGGGCCCGCCAACGCGCCCGGCGTGGCACGGGCGTTGGCGGGCGGCCGGGGCGGGGCGCACGAAGGCGGCGCGGGTGACCCGTCCCCTGGTCACCCGCGCCGCGGTCGGTGGCCCGGCCGGTGCGTGGCCGGGCGCCGGGGTCAGTGCGGCAGCTGGTCCGGCTCGCGGCCCTCGGCGGCGGGCAGGGCGGCCGGGGCGTGGCCGCCGGAGGCGGGGTCCAGGTGCTCCAGGGCCTGGCGCATCTCCTGCGGGCTGGGGTGGGGGATCTGCCCGCCGGAGAGCCAGCGGCTGAGGCGGTGGCGCAGCATCTGCGTGCGGGACCTGGGGTTGGGCACGCCCTGGTCGTCCTCGCGCAGCGGGGCGGGCAGCGGCTGGTGGATCTCGCGGGAGAGCAGCATGTACTCCTGCTCGCGCTCCAGGCGCTCGTGGACCTCGACGAACTCGCCGTGCGGCAGCCGCTTGATGCGGCCGGTCTCGCGGCCGTGCAGGAGCTTGTCGCGGTCGCGCAGCTGCAGGCCCAGGCAGATCCGCTTGGTGATGACGTAGGTCAGGGCCGGGATGACGAAGACGCCGACGCGCACGCCCCAGGTGATGGCGTTCATCGACAGGTGGAAGCGTTCGGCGAGGATGTCGTTGGCGCCGCCGAAGAACAGCACCAGGTAGAACGCGGCCAGGGAGCAGACGAACGCGGTGCGGGTGGGCTGTTCGCGCGGGCGGTCCAGCAGGTGGTGCTCCCGCTGGTCGCCGGTGATCCAGGCCTCGATGAACGGCCACAGGCAGGCGATGCCGATCAGCAGGGTGGGCAGCACGACGGCCGGGATGAGGACGCCCATGTTGACGGTGTAGCCGGCGACGGCGAACTCCCAGGCGGGGAAGGCGCGCAGGGCTCCTTCCAAAAAGCCCATGTACCAGTCGGGCTGGGAGCCCTGGGAGATCTGGTCGGGCCGGTAGGGGCCGTAGACCCAGACGGCGTTGATCTGGGCGATGCCCGCCATCAGCGACAGGACGCCGGAGACCAGGAAGAAGAAGCCGCCGGCCTTGGCCGCGTAGTGCGGCATCAGGGGCTGGCCGACCACGTTCTGCTGGTTGCGGCCGGGCCCGCGGAACTGGGTGTGCTTCTGGTAGATGACCAGGATCAGGTGGACGGTGACCAGCGCCAGCATGATGCCGGGCAGCAGCAGGATGTGGAAGCTGTAGAAGCGCGGGATGACGTCGGTGCTGGGGAACTCGCCGCCGAACAGGAACATCGTCAGGTAGGTGCCCACCAGCGGGATGGCGAGGGTGACGCCCTCGGCGATGCGCAGGCCGGTGCCCGAGAGGAGGTCGTCGGGCAGCGAGTAGCCCAAGAAGCCCTCCAGGGTGACCAGCACGAGCAGGACCACGCCGATCAGCCAGTTCAGCTCGCGCGGCTTGCGGAAGGAGCCGGTGAGGAAGTGCCGCAGGGTGTGCGCCATGGTCGCGGCGATCATGGTGAGCGCCGCCCAGTGGTGCAGCTGGCGGATGAACAGGCCGCCGCGCACCTCGAAGCTGATGCGCAGGGTGGAGGCGTAGGCCTCCGACATCTGCACGCCCTGCAGCGGGACGTGCGGGCCCTGGTAGACCGTCTCGCCCATGCTCGGGTTGAAGAACATGGTGAGGTAGAGCCCGGTGAGGATCAGGATGATGAAGCTGTAGAGCGCGATCTCGCCGAACATGAACGACCAGTGTTCGGGGAAGACCTTGCGCATCAGCGTGCGCCACTGGTAGATCCCGAGCCGTCCGTCCGCCCAGTCGGCGATGCGTTCGCCCTGCGGCGCCTTGGTCCGCTCCCGCTGCGGTGCATCTTCGGTGATGCTCATGCCCGCGCGCCCTCCCCTCGCCGCTCAGTCGTCACAGGCACACCCCGGCCGGCCGGTGCGCGGTCGGCGGTGGGGGCGGCCTGCAGCGGCGCAAACGGGCCCGTGCCCTGGAGCGGGAGGAACGCTATCGACTGCCCGGAGGGGCGGACAACCACGCTCGAGCCGGAGCCCGGCCCCAACTCCACTGGTTCTCGAGCGGAGTTCGAGCCCGTCGCGAGCACGGCTGGACGCGGGGCGCCCAACTGGGCTGAAACCACGGGGGTGTTGCCGTTGCGCGCCCGCCACGGGTCGCTCAAGTCGGCCTCTACAGCAGGCAGTTGCTGCGCTCTTGTCATGCCCGAACCCTATGTCCACGCCGTTCGCCGCTCGCGGGCGCCTCCCGCCTGGCGGGGGGCCACCGCCCGGGGGTCACCGCCGGGGGCGCTCCCGGGCCGCCGGCACGGCCGGCCACTGGGCCGAGGAGCCGGCGGGCCGCAGCCGGGCGGAGCCGGTGGCGACCCCGATGGCGGGCGCGGCCGGGGCCGGGGCCGGGGTGCGGCGGCGCGCGGAGGGGCCGTGGGTGCGGCTGGGCGGCGCGGCGGGGGCGGCGGGCTGGGGGTGCGGGGGGCGCGGGCGCGGGACGGCGGCCAGCGGGCCGGCCGCCTGGAGGCGGGCGAGCAGCTGGGTGGCCGCGTGCGGGTCGGTGGGGGCGGCGGCCGCGATCCGGGCCGTGTAGCGCCTTCCCAGGCGGGCGCGGAGGCCGGTGGGCGGGTCCTGGTCCAGGGTGGTGCGCAGGTGGCGGGTGCTGGACTGCCAGGCGGGGGCCAGGCGGTGGGCCAGCGCGCGGCGCAGCCGGTAGCCCAGGCCGACGGTGGTGCCGTGGCCGGCCAGGACGTGGTCCAGGACCAGGGCGCCCTGCACGGCCAGGGTCATGCCCGGGCCGTGGGCGGGGTCCAGGGTGGCCAGCGCGTCGCCGATGACCAGGAACTGGTCGGGCCAGCGGCGCAGTTTCTCGTAGTGGCGCCAGCGGTTCTCGGTGCGGGCGCAGGCGTAGAGGGGGCCCAGCGGGGTGGCGGCCTCGATGACGTCGCGCAGCAGCGGGTGGCGCAGGGCGCCGGCGGCGCGCAGCAGGGCGGCGTGGTCGGCGGGCGGGGGCTCGCCGGCGCCGGTGGCCAGCGTCACCGACCAGCGGCCGCCCTCGATGGGGTGGAGCAGGCCCTGGCGGGGGTTGTCGGGCGAGGCCATCAGGAGCAGCGCCTGCCAGTCGGCGACATGGCCCACGGGCGGGGCGAACACGGTGGAGACGTAGGTGGTGCGGGCCGCCGTGACGCTCTCGCGGGGCGGTGCGTAGCCCAGTTCGGCCAGCCAGTGCGGGGCGCGCGAGGCGGCCCCGGAGGCGTCCACCACGAAGTCGGCGGGGATCAGCCGGCGCGGGCCCCAGCCCTGGGGGGTGCCCCGGTCGCGGGCGCGGGCCCAGACGCCGGTGACGGTGTCGTTGCGGTCGGGCTGCAGGGCGACGACCTCGTGGGCGGGCAGGAAGCGCACCCGGGGGTCGGCGCGCAGCCGGTCGCGGATCACCGCGTCGATCAGGTCGCGGCCGGCGCTGAGCATCGTCAGGCCGGAGTCGAAGCGGGGCAGCCAGCCGTGCGGGCCCAGCAGCAGCAGGTCCTGGGGCAGGCGCAGGCGCACCGCCCCGGCCCGCCGCAGGTCCTCGGTGATGCCGGGGAAGAGCTGTTCCAGGCCCTGCTGGGCGGTGGCGGTCAGGCTGTGGGTGTGCCGGGCCTGGGGCACGCCGCGGCGCCGTCCGGGGCCGGGCGGCAGGCGGTCGCGTTCGATGACGGTGACCTGGTCCATGGAGTTGGCCAGGGCCCGTGCGGCGGTGAGCCCGGCCAGGCTCGAGCCGATCACCACGGCGTGGCCGCGGCCGGCGCCTGCGTGCGTGCCGACGCCGCGTGCGTGCGGACTCATCTGGGCCGCCCCTTCCGGTGCCTCTGTGGTTGCATCATGCGGCGTGCACCGCCCTGCGCGGCGGCCTTTGGCCAACTGCCCGTCCCGCCCCCGCGCCCGCCCCGCCGGCCTCCCACGCCCGCCCCCGGCCCCGGTTCCGGGCCCCGATGTGCCTGGTGGGGGCGGGTCCGCGGGCCGGTCCCGCGGGGTGGTGCGGCGCCGCCGGGCGGGCCGGGCGGCGGGGCGGGGTCGAGCGGCCCTCGAGGCGTTCGCGACGCGGGCTCCGGCGGACGTCGAGCGGGCGGCGGGGCGCGAACGGCGCGGCGTGCGGGCGCGGTTGTCCGCGGCCGGGGCTGCGGCACACGGCCGTGCCGGGGCGAACAGTACGCCGGTGGGCGGGAGTTGGCGGTGCGCGGTGGCCGGATAAGAGCGGGGGCGGCCCCGGCGGGGCGCCCCCGCCCCCTCCCCCGCGGGGCCGGTGCGGCGCGGCGGGCAACTCCCCGGCCGTACGGGGATGTTCGCGCCGCCGCCCCGCCGGGGGGCGGGGGTGCCTGCCGCGCGGCGCTGCGGGGCCGGGCCCGGAGGGGATAAGGGCGGGCGGTGCGGGCGGCGCATGGGGTACCTTGCGGCGGCCAGGCAGGCATGGACCTGACAGTTGACCGAGGTATGGTCCGCGCATCCTCGGGGTGCGCCGGGAGAAGGGCGGCGACGCCGTGAACAGATCCTCCTTCAGGGGCTCGGCGCGCGCCGCTCTGGCGGGCGGCGTGGCGCTGGCGTCGGCCGTGCTGGGCGCCACGGCGAGCGCGGCCGCCCCGGGCGATACCGGCGGCGCCGCGGCCCGCTCCGCCGCGCGGGCGGCTGATGCGGGCGGTGCGGGCGGCTGTCCCGTCGTGTACTTCGATCTGGGCGAGACGCTGGTGCACACCGCCGAGGACGGCAGCACCGGCTACCGGCCGGGCGCGGCCGCCTATCTGCGGGCGCTGCGGGCGCGGCACATCCGGATCGGTCTGATCACCAATGTGCCCTCGTCGTGGGGCGCGACGGACGCCGAGCGGGCCGCCCGGCTGCGCAGCGAGGTCGATGCCACCTGGCGGGGCGCCGCGCCGTTCGCCTGGGCGGACTTCGGCCGGCGGGTCCTGACGCCGCGCACCGAGGCGGAGCGCAAGCCGGCCCCCGCGCTGTGGCAGCGCGCGCGGGCCGGCTCGGGCGGCTGCCGGCTGGTCTACCAGGCGGAGACGGCCCAGGAGGTCGAGGTCGCCGCCTCGCTGGGCTATGTGCCCTACCAGGTGGCCCGCCCGCACCGGCCCGCCTACCTGCCCGTCGCGCTGGTCGAGCGCCTGGGCCGGCGCGCCCGCTGAGGCCACCGCGTCCGCTGAGGCCTTCGTGCGCGCTTGGGGTGTCAGCGGCCGCCCGCGCTCTGCCGGTTGCTGACGTCCGGCCGGCCGGCGGGGGCCTTGCCGGGGCGGTCCTGGCGCACCGCGCCGGCGCGCAGCAGGAGCTGGAAGGCGCCCAGCAGCAGGGCGGTGGCGAGCGCGCTGTGCCACAGCAGGGCGTCCAGGCGGCCGGCGGAGAGGTAGGCGCCCGCGGCGACGGCGGCCAGGGCGCACACCGCGCGGTCCACGATGCTCTCGATGGAGAGCAGGGTGGCGCGCGGGGCGTGGGCGGGCACCGCGTCGTTGATGAGTTTGCGCTGGACGGGATAGGCGAAGCCGGTGGCGGCGGCGAACAGGCACAGCAGCGCGATGACGGCCACCGGCCCGCCCAGGGTGATGGCCGCCAGGGTGGCGGCCAGGGCGAGGCTGAGCAGGGAGACCCAGGCGACCGGGGGCAGGCGGCGGCTGAGCCACTGGGGGCGGGCCGAGGCGACGGCCTCGGCCACCGTCATCGCGGCAAGCACGCCGCCGTGCGAGGACTGCGCGATGCCGTGCGCGAGCAGGATCGGCTGGAAGAGGTTGACCTGGCAGATGCGGGCGAGCGTGAACAGGGCCACGCCCTGCACCATCACCAGGGCCAGCCACCGTGAGGAGGCCACGCAGCGCAGCGCGGTGCCCGCGTCCCGCAGGAAGGCGCCGCCCCGGCGGGAGGCGCCCGCCCGCCCGGCGCCCCCGCCTGCCCGCTCCCCCGCCGCCGCGCCCGCCGCGCCCGCCGCGCCGGTGGGGGCTGTGGGGGTGTGCTGCGGGCCGGCCAGGCGGGGCAGGGCGAGGGCGCAGGCCAGGGAGGCGGCCGCGCTCAGCGCGCTGAGCAGGTAGGGGGCGGGGTGGGCGAGGGCCATCAGGGGGCCGACCAGGGGCCAGCACAGGACCTTCGCGGCCAGCCCCAGGGCCCGTGCGGTGCCCTCCGCCTTGAGGTAGTGCTCGCCGCTGCCTTCGGCGCGCAGCCCGTCGTAGAGGTAGGCGCTGGCCGCGCCGGAGGTCAGCGAGCGGCCCGCGGCGATGGCCAGGAAGTGCACCAGGAAGCCGGTGTAGGAGGCGCTGAGGACGGGGGCGAGGTTGGCCGCGGTCATCACCACCGCGCCGGCCCGCAGGCAGTTGCGGGTGCCGATCCGGTCGGCGATGAGCCCGGTGGGGATCTCGAACAGGCAGAACGCCACGTAGTAGATGCTCTGGATGCCGAAGATCTGGGCGTCGCTCAGTCCGGCGCTCTTCTGGTAGGCGTAGAAGACCGGCATCCACCACAGCAGGTTGAACAGCAGCTGGAAGCCGTAGTTGAGGCGGATGATGCGCACGGCGGTGGCGGTGGGGCCCGCGCCCGGGGGCCGGGCGGGGTGCGGGCGCTTGTATCGCGGGTTCACAGGGCGTAGGGGCGGATCTGGACCAGCCGGAAGTCGCCCTGCTCGGTCAGCAGCCACTCGATGTCCAGCGGCTTGTCGACGTCGGCGCCGCCGAAGTGCGAGCCGCTGAAGTGGGACTGCAGCAGCCGTCCGGTCAAGGACAGGTCGGCCAGGCGGGTGCGGGTGGCGGCGGGCAGCGGCCGGCCGAAGGAGCCCAGCGCGAGGGTGCGCCCGCCGCCCTCGACGGTGTTGTACAGGTACTGCTGGGGCAGCACCGAGCCGTCGACGACCTGTTCGGGCGAGCCGGGCGAGCAGTTGAGGTAGACGTTGCGGAAGTCCTCGCGGCGGGTGGGGTCGCAGGTCACCAGGACGCCGCCGAGGACGGCGGGCACGTACTCCTGGATGATCACGCCCATGTAGGTGTCGTCCAGGGAGATGCCGACCTGGTGGCGCAGGCGCACGCTGCGCGGGGAGAGCAGGGAGGCCCACACCTGGCGCACGGCGTCCAGGAGTTCGCCGGGGGAGTTCACGGCGGTGACGGAGTCGTAGACGCCCGCGGCGGAGAAGCCGGGCAGGTCCTCGGCGTTGGAGGAGGAGCGCACCACCAGGCGGCCGCCGGCGGCGGGGAAGGCCTGGCTGATCTGGCGGGTGACGGCGCCGGGCAGGGGGGTGTGCCGGATCAGGTGCTGCAGTTGCAGGCAGAGCGCGTCCAGGACGTCGCCGGCGTCGAGTTCCAGGGCCATCTTGAGTTTGCCGATGCCCTGCTGCAGGGGCGGGGAGGAGGCCAAGAAGTGCTGCTGGAGGGCGAAGGGCAGGGCGACGCCGTGCGGGGCGCCGACCGTGGCGGCCACGAAGCGGGCGGCTTCCGCGCTCAGTTCGCCCCGGGTGGGTGCGGGCAGGCCCAGCCGGGCGGCCAGGTGGGTGCGCAGGTCCGCGCGCGGGGGGCGGGGCCGGCCGTAGAAGGCGGTCAGGTCGGCGGTGCGGCTGTCCAGGACGTGGTGCAGTTCGCCGAGGTTGGCAGCCTTGGTGCCGTAGCGGTCGCGGTCGGCGCTGCGCAGCCGGTCCAGGGCGAGCACGGGGGCGTCCTGGAGCAGCGGCGGCTCCAGGCGGATGCGCTGCTGGTGCCAGGCGGGGGCGCGCAGGTCGGGTGCCTGTGCCAGGCGTTCCAGGACGATGTCGTCCTCGCGCACCCGGTAGCGCACCCAGGCGCCGTTCAGGGCGCGGTCCTGGGCCAGGAGGTCCTCCAGGTCGCGCACGATGGCGTTGGGGATGCCCCAGCCCGAGGCCAGGACGTTGGTGTGGGAGAGCGGGGTGATGGGCGCGGTGTTGAGGAATCCGGCCACCCGGGGCACGTCGTCGGGCAGGCACGGCATGGCCACGATGTCCGCCCAGCCCAGGGTGTGCTCGGCGGCGGCGTACTCCTCGGGGGTGGCGAAGTGGCGCAGCCGGCCGGTGGCCTCGCCGGGGTTGAGCGGGGTGCGGGCGCGGGTGCCGAACAGTTCGTGGCCCGAGATGCGCGGCACGCGCTGTTCGCTGATGGCCGCCAGTTCCTCCTCCTGGCCGTGGTTGGCGGGCTTGAGGAGCAGCGGCAGGCGGCCGTCGACGCGGTCGCGGACGAACGCGTAGAAGAAGGCGAGGAGCTCGCCGTGCATGGTGTCGGCTTCGGTGGTCTCCAGGACGAGGAAGGTGCGTTCGCGGCCCTCGCCGTCCTGGTCGGTGTGCAGGGAGAGCACGCCGAGCAGGAAGCGGCGCTGGGGGTCCGTGTAGACGGAGGCGTTGAAGGCGTCCAGGCCGGCGTCGAGGGCGGCGAGGTCCATGCCCAGGATGCGGGTGGCGATGTAGTTGACGTGGAAGGGGTGGGCGGCGGTGTCCAGGAGGTGCCAGGTGTGGGCGGTGCGGTCGACGACGACCTTGAGGTAGGGGTGGCCGGCCAGGACGCCGGAGAGGGTGCGAAAGAGCGGCAGGGAGAGGTTCTCGCCCCGCACGGTGCGGTCGGTGGCCGGCTGGGGGGCGCCGGTGAGCGGGGGGGCACTCATCGGCGGGCCTCCTGGGGGCGGGCGGCGGGCAGGGCCGCGGGCAGGGCGGTGATCAGGGTGTCGAAGTCGCGCAGCACGCTGTGGGGGTCGGGGGCGGACAGCAGGCACAGGGCGGCCATGGTGTTGGCGCCGGCGGCCGGGTCGTAGACGGGCACCAGGCTGCCGTCGGGCAGGGAGCTCTCGGCGACCGCGCTGAGCGTGCTGTGCGGGCCCAGCGGGATGCGGGCGGCGGCGGAAAAGTCCCAGGTCCGGCGGTCGGGCCAGGCCCGGCCGGCGGCGTCGACGGCCAGGACGACCAGGGAGCCGGCCGCGCCGCGGGCCTGGGCGGGGCCCAGGGCGTGGGCGGGCCAGGCGACGGGGCGGCCCAGGAGGTGGTCGATGAGCATGCCCACGAGGTCGAGGCCGAAGACCTCCTGGACCTGCGGCACGGTCATCGCGCCGCCGAACCGGGCGGCGGTCTCGATCAGCCACATCCGGCCGTCCGCACCGAGTTTGATCTCGGTGTGGGTGCCGCAGTCGCGCAGGCCCAGGGCGTTGACGGAGCGCCGGGCCAGGGCCACGATCCGGTCCTGGGCGGCGGGCGGCAGCTGGGCGGGGGTGATGCTGGCGCGTTCGGTGAAGGGGGCGACGGTGGGCATCCGGCCGCTGAGGCAGACGGGGTGGAAGGTGCCGTCGGCGACGACGCCCTCGACGCTGACGTAGTCGCCCCAGCCCTCCTGGGTGAACCAGGGCGCGGCGGTGCCGGTGACGATCTCCTCGACGACGAAGTCCGCCTGGGCCCGGGCGACATGCAGCTCGGCGAAGCCCAGCCGGGCGGATTCGGCCATCACCCGCACCGAACGGTGCCAGGCGGCGGACACCTCGCGGGGGGTGCCGATGATCTGGTGGGCGGTGGAGCCCGCGCTCCAGGCCGCCTTGAGCAGCAGCGGGAAGGACAGTTCGGCGGCGGCCGCGTGCAGGTCGGCCTCGGTGGCCAGGGGGCGGAACGCGGGCTGGGGCAGGCCGTGCTCCTGCCAGGTGCGGCGCATCAGGCGCTTGTCGCGGGCCAGCGCGGCGGCGCGGCCCGCGCCGGGCAGGCCCAGTTCCCCGCACGCCTCGGCGACGGCCACCACCGCGTACTCGGAGAAGGTGAGCACCGCGTCCGCGCCCACCGCCCGGGCGTGTGCGGTGATCAGGGAGACCAGGTCGCGGCGCTGGGCGGCGGTGGGGGTGAGCACCGAGGCGCACAGGCGCCGCGCGGTGCCGGTCGTGGCGGGCGGGAGCGCGCTGAGCGCCAGCAGGTGCACCTGCGCCTTCGCGGCCGCCCGGGACAGGACGTGACCGAGCGGCGGGCCACCCTTGGCATGCACCAACAGCACTGTGCTCACTGAAGTTCGTCTCCATTCGTCCGCATCGGACTGCGCCCCCGTACGGGCCGGCCGGCCGCGCGCCGGGCGCGCGGATCACCGGAGGTCGGTTGCGGGGCGTGGTCACCCGCACACTCAAGGGGACCAGGCGGCAGGCGCCTGCCGGACCGGCGGGCCGCCCTGCCGGTCAGGCAAATGCCTGAGTCGCACGCCGGACACGTCCCCGCCGGGGACGTCTCCGGGGGCGTGCGGGAGGCCCGCGCGGGGCGCCAAGGGGGCGGGGCGGGGCGGCACTTCGGCGCGGAGGCGGGCATGCGCGGGAGCGGGACGGGATACGCATCGCGTGGTGACGTTGCGTCAACTGGCCGTATACGGACGGAGAGAGCGCTGTGGACGATTCCAGTCTCAAGGAACTGCTCGAGGACCTGCCGGTGTTCTGGTGGGAGGTGGACCAGCCCTGGCAGGTGCGTGAGCGCGGCGGCGGCGCCTTCGCCGACACCGGCACCGCGCAGCGCTTCCTGGAGCGCCTGCACCAGGAGTTCACGGGGGCGGGGCCCGCGCCCCGGGCCGGCCGCTGGCAGGCCCGTTTCGACGGCCGCACCTTCGATGTGAGCTGGCCCCAGGGCGCCGGCCGCGCCCCGCGCCGCACGCACGGCCTGGCGGTGGAGGTCGCCTCCCGCCCCCACGGGCCGCGCCGCTACGCCGCCTTCGCCGACCTCGCCGACCTGGCGCCGGCCGCCGCCTTCATCCGCGACGGGCAGGGCCGCTACCTGTGGGCCAACCACGCCTACGCGCACCTGTACAACACCACCGCGCAGGACCTGACGGGCAAGCGGATCGAGGACTTCGACGCCCCGGCCGAGGCCGCCCGGTTCCGCGCGCTGGACCAGGAGATCCTGCGCCGGGGCACGCCGGTGCGCCACACCCTGGGCTACCGGCGCCCCGACGGCAGCGCCGGGCGGGCGGTCGGCCACCGCTTCGCGGTGCGCGAGAACGCCCAGACCTGTGTCGCGGGGATCTATGTGGACATCACCGACCACCTGCGGGCCCTGGTCCAGCGCCAGGAGGCCGAGGAGAGCCTGCGGGCGCTGCGCGATCACAGCGGGCTGCCCTGCGCGCTGCTCTCGGTCGGCGGCCGGGTGCTGGAGGCGAGCGCGGCGGCCGCCGAGCTGGTCGGCCTGGGCCTGCCCGACCTGGTGGGGCGCCGCGCGCACAGCCTGCTGGCGCCCGCCTGCGGCCTGGAGGGGCTGGCTGGCCGGTGGCGGGGGCTGATAGCCCGCCGCACCCGACGGGTGGAGACCTCCGCGGTGCTCCTGGACGCCCAGGGCCGCCAGCGCCGCGCCCGCCTGCACCTGAGCACGGTCGGCTCCGCCGCGGGCAGGGCCCGGCGCGTGTGGGCCGTCGTCACCCACCAGGGGCTGGCCCACGAGGCCCATCCCCCGCTGACCGCCGCGCAGATCCGCATCCTGTGCCTGCTGGCGCAGGGCAGCAGCAACAGCGACATCGCCGCCTCACTGAAGCTCTCGCGCCAGACGCTCGACTACCACCTGGCCCGCCTGCGCCAGCTGCTGGGCGCCGCGAGCCGCCCCGCCCTCGTCGCCCGCGCCTACGTCCTGGGCATCCTGGCCCCCCGCGCCTGGCCGCCGCGCTCGGCCACCGCCGCCCACCCGCTCAGCACCGCCTGAGGCCCCGCCCCCGCCCGCCCCGGCCCGCACCGGCGGCCGGCCGGTGCGGGCGGGCGGTGCGGGCGGGCGGTGCGGCCGGCCGGTGCAGGCGGGGGCCGGGGTGCCTAAGCCGGCGGGCATGCGGATGCGGATGCGGATGCGGATGCGGCCCACGCCGACCTGGGAGCCCGGGGACGGCCGGGACGCCGTGCTGCCGGCCTGCGGCGAGGTGACGGCCCTCGTCGCCGCGGTGCGCGCGGGCGGCGTCGTCGTGCTCAGCGGGGCGGGCCTGTCCGCGGAGTCCGGCATCCCCGACTACCGCGGGGCCCGGGGCTCCCTGCGCCGTCACCACGTGCCCAGGACGCTCCAGGAGTTCACCGCGGACGCGCAGGCCCGCCGGCGGTACTGGGCGCGCAGCCGGCTGGGCCGGCGGGCGATGGCGGGCGCCCGGCCCCACACCGGCCACCGGGCGGTCGCCGCGCCGGCCGCGGCGGGCCTGGTCACCGGCGTGATCACCCAGAACGCCGACGGGCTGCAGCAGGCCGCGGGCGCCCGGGAGGTCATCGAACTCCACGGCAGCCTGAGCCGGACCGTCTGCCTGGACTGCGGGCACAGAGGCGGGCGCGCCGAGCCCGATGAGCGGCTGCGCCGGGCCAACCCGCACGTCGAGGCCCGCGCCGCCCGCCACCGCGCGGCCCGCCGCAACCCCGACGGCGGCATCGGGCTGCCCCCGGCGGCCACCGAGGCGTTCGCGGTGGTGGCGTGCGCGGCCTGCACCACCGGGGTCCTCAAGCCGGACGTGGTCTTCTTCGGCGAGAACGTGCCCCCCGAGCGGGTGGCGGCCGGCCGGCGCCGCGTCGAGGAGGCCGCCGCGCTGCTCGTCCGCGCTGCTCGTGCTCGGCTCGTCCCTGACCGTCCTGTCCGGCCTGCGCTTCGTGCGCCGGGCCGCCCGGGCCCGCACCCCGGTACTGCTCGTCAACCAGGGCCCCACCCGCGGCGACCGCTGGGCCGAGCACCGGATCGGCCTCCCGCTGGGGCGGGCCCTGAGAGCCTGTGTCCTATCCCCGGTCGGATCAGCGGGCGGCGTCTGGCGCGTGCGATCGCAAGGCGCCGGGAAGTCCTCGATGGGGGTCCCCCCCCCGGGCCCTAAAGGCCTGGGGGCGGAGCTACTAGGGCTTTTCGGCAACGCGGCGAGCGTGCGTGCCAGACACCGCCCGCCCGGCCGGGGATAGGACACAGGCCCTGAGCGACGGCGTGGCCCGCACCCTCCCCTGAGCCCCCCGGCGCCGGCGGGCGGCAGCCGGGAAGGGGGGCTCGGGCAGGGCGGCGGGAAGCGCACGCGCGGGCGACCGGCTGGACATCCCCGCCGGGCCTCTGGCAGGGTCGCCCGTCCGTTCCCCCCCCATGGCGAAGGGAGAGCCGCGGTGATCGAAGTGAACACGCGCAGCGTCAAGGAAGCAGCGGCGGCCGAGCAGTTGCGTGCGGACACCACGACCCTGGACATCCCCAGGGGTTTCGACCTGTGGACGGCCGAGGAGGTCGCCCAGTGGCTGGAGGGCGTCGAGGACGATCCGGCCGTCTCCGACGCCGACTTCTACGCGGCCCAGCAGGCGGTACGCCAGGCCCTCGGCGTCGAGGACACCTGACCCGGCCCCGGACGCCTGCCCCGGACCCGGGCACCTGACCCGGACCCGGCCGGGGGCGCCGGGCCGCCCTGAGCCCCCGTCAGCCGCCGCAGCCGCCGCAGCCGCCGCGTGCACGAAGGCACGCAGTACCGCCCCGGCCCGCTCCCCCGCCCCCCGCTCCGGGCGGGGCGCCGGGGCGGGGGCGGGGGCGGGGGCCGGTCAGGCCGTGCGGTAGGCGACCCGGTGGGCCATGGCGGTCAGTTCGGCGCGCCACACCGGGTCGATGGGGGTGTCGGCCAGGGCCGCGCAGCCCTGCTCGACGAGGCCGGTGATGTGTTTCTCGATGTCGTCGGGGACCCCGGTGTCCACCAGGCGGCGGCGGACCTCCCCCGGGGTGTGGCCGGGGGTGGTGATCAGGCTGTGGATGTGTGCGTCGCGCTGCATCGCCCAGCCCAGGAGCAGGGTCATCTTGTGCTGGCTGAAGTCCAGGCCGGCGGGCTTGCCGGTGGCCGCGGAGTCGCCGAAGGCGTCCAGCAGGTCGTCGCGGAGCTGGAAGGCCTCGCCCACCGCCTCGCCGTACTTCTCGAAGGCGGGGGCCAGGTCGGGCCGTCCGGCCGCGGCGGCCCCGACGGCCAGCGGCCGGTGGATGGTGTAGTGGCCGGACTTGGCCAGCGCGATCCAGCGGGAGAGCTGGGGGTCGACGGAGAACTCGGCGGCCGCGCTCATGTCCATGTACTGGCCAATCATCAGCTCCGAGCGCAGCCGGTTCCAGACCGGGACGACCGCCGCGGGCGCGTGGGCCATCAGCTGCTCGGAGTAGACCAGGGCCAGGTCGCCGACGAGGAGGGCCACGCCCTCGCCGAACCGGCGGGCCTCGCCCTGCCAGGCGTGGCGGGCGTGCAGGGCGGAGTGGTGGGCGTGGACGGTGGGCAGCCCGCGCCGGTGGCTGGAGGCGTCGATGATGTCGTCGTGGATGAGGGCCGAGGCGTGCAGCATCTCCAGGGCGGCGGCGGCCGTCACGACGCCGGGCTCGGCGGGGTCGCCGTCGGCGGCCAGATAGCCGGCGATGCAGAAGGCGGGCCGGATGCGTTTGCCGCCCGCCGCGACCAGTTCGCTCAGCGCGTCGACGGCGCCGACCGCCCGCTTGTCCACCGCGGTCCATAATTCGTGTTCGGCCGAAAGGAATGTGCGCAGATGCTGTTCCATTTGCTGCAGCAGCTCCCCGCTGGTGCGGCGCGCGGTTTCTGCTAATTCCTGGTCCGTATCGAGACAGGTCATTTCCATGGCCACAGCCTTTTCCTTGTGTTGGGGGTGAACTGTGCGGCGGCGGGTCACCGGGGGGCGGCAGGGGGGTGCCGCCGTTTCGGCAGGGGCCGGCCGCTTGGGCGGCAGGGGGTGGGGAGGGCGCCGCCGGGCGCGGGGGGCGCGGCGGCGGCGGGCCGGGGCCGGCCGCGCGGGGCGGCGCGAAGGCCCCGGCCCGGCGCAGGGGGGAGGGAACGTGCTGGTGGCGGGCGTGCCCGGCGGGGGGGCGGGGGGGGCGCGGGGGCCGGGGCGGGACCTCTGGCGGGCGGGTGCGGGACGGGCGGGGCGGTCCGGGGCAAGCGGGGCGGGGCCGGGGGCCGGGGCCGTGCGACAGCGTTGTCGCCGCGTCCGGCGGACACGGCCGGACCTGAAGAAACCTGGAGTTCCCCTGCAGGAAAGAGGAATCTAGAGTTCCCCTTTAGGGCGGATCGATTACGAAAAGAATAATTTAACGCCGCTGGAATACCGCTCTCTTCCCGCTGGGATGCACGTTGACACCCCCCGACCGCTCGTGGAACTCTCCGATGTGCGCCCATGGCTGCGGCTGGGCAGCGGTGGGGATCTGGGCGACAACCGGGGGGACGGAAGCGTATGACCGCCGTATTAGGCGAGCACATCAGGGCCCGTACTGGCCGGGCCGTATTCCTTTCTCCTGCCGGAATCTCCTGAACCGGAACGTCCTGTCATCGCGACGGGCCATCGATCCAGCATTCACTGCAGCGACCGGTCCGGTGTTCTTTCCGTCCGGCCGGCCGCGGGGCGCGTCAGCTCATGAAGGAGATTCAATGGAGTTTCACTCATGCCCCAGGAACCATGCCCAGGAAATCCGTGCCGCCGCCGGCTCCGTCCTCTGCGCCCCCTGCGTCGAGCAGCTCGAACGCACGCTGCACACCCTCCCCGGTCTGCACCAGGAGGGGCTGCACCACATTCTGTCGACGTCCCGGCGCAGGAACCCGACAAAGGTGTCGGGCAGCCGTAAGCGGGATCACCTGAATATTTCCGCACTCGATGCCAGGAACAATATTCTCGCCATCCTGGAGTCATGGGCCGGGTATGTCGTGGAGAAGTCCGGGGCAAGCGTCCCCGGCCGCTCCGTACCGCACCTCGCGTGCTTTTTGATCCGCCATCTGGAGTGGCTCACCGCCCAGCCCCCTGCCGTTGAATTCGCCGATGAAGTCGAAAGCCTCCAGGTGGAATCGCTGCGGGCGATCGACCCGGAACCCGACGATCAGCATGCGCCCGTCATCGGGTGCGTGGTGGACGACTGCCCCGGGACGATCAACGCGTCGCCGCCGGGCGCCGGGAGCGCGGTCCGGGGCAGCGTCAGCTGTACGTCAGGACATTCATGGGAAATGCGCGAATTGCTCACCATCCGGCACCTCATGGACCGGCAACGGAAGGACGCCGCATGAACAGACCGCCGCGCCACAGGCTTGTGCCCACGAATGTGGCCGCGCTGGCCACGGGTGTCTCCGAAGCGACCATCCGCAAGTGGGTGAGCCGGGGCAAGATAACCCGCTACGGCTCCCCGGGACGCTCCCAGTTCGACATAGAAGAGCTCACCGAGATCGCGCTGCGGCGCCAGCCGGCCGCCGCGCCCGGCGCGCGTCCCTGACCGGCTCCGCGCGCGCCTGGCCTCAGCGGTGCGCCCTTCGCCGTGCTCCGGCCGCCGCCGGCCGTCCCCCCGCACCCGGGGGGGATGGCCGGCGGCGGCCGGCGGCGTGCCGGGGGCGGCGGGCGCCCCGGGGGCGGCGGGGGGGTGGGGGGGGGCGGGGGGCGGGGGGGGGGGGCCGGGGGCCGCGCGGGC
>NZ_JBEYZK010000053.1:0-17348 GCF_040646035.1 Streptomyces sp. NPDC046465 | reverse complement strand
GCCGGTGCCGTGGCTGCTGTCCGCGCGCACCCCCGACGCGCTGCGCGCCCAGGCGGACGCGCTGGCGGGGTATGTCGCTGACGGTGTCGCCCGTTCCGAGGCCTCGGCGGCCGCCGTTGGCAGCGGAGCCCTCGCGACCGACGTCGCCGGTACCCTGCTGCGCCGCACCCTGTTCGAGCACCGTGCCGTGGTGCTCGGAGCCGATCACGGCGAACGGGCCGCCGCGCTGGCCGCGCTCGCGAGCGGGCGCAGCCACCCCGCCCTCACCCGCGCCGCGGGACCGGCCAGGAGCGGTGGCACAGCCTTCCTCTTCACCGGGCAGGGCAGCCAACGGCCCGGCATGGGCGCCCAGTTGTACGCGGACTTCGATGTCTTCGCCGAGGCCCTGGACGAGATATGCGTCCACCTCGACCCGCTCCTCGAACAGCCCCTGCGCGCCGTCCTGTTCGCCCACGCGGACACCGCACAGGCTGCGACCCTGCACGGGACGGGCGTCACGCAGGCCGCTCTCTTCGCCCTCGAAGTCGCCCTGTACCGCCTGGTCACCTCCTTCGGGATCGCCCCCAGCCACCTGACCGGACACTCCGTCGGCGAGATCGCCGCCGCGCACGTGGCCGGGGTGCTCTCCCTGCCGGACGCGTGCAAGCTGGTCGCGGCCCGCGGGCGCCTGATGCAGGCCCTGCCCTCCGGCGGCGCCATGCTCGCCGTCCAGGCAGCCGAGGATGACGTACTGCCGCTGCTCGAAGGTCTGGAGGGGCGCCTCTCCCTCGCCGCCGTCAACGGCCCCACCGCCGTCGTCGTCTCCGGCGAGGTGTCCGCCGTCGTGGACGCCGAACAGGCCCTGCGCGGGCGCGGGTTCAAGACGAAGCGCCTCAATGTAAGCCATGCCTTCCACTCGCCGCTCATCGAGCCGATGCTCGACGACTTCCGGCGCGTGGTCCGCACGTTGGCCTTCCACCCCCCGACGGTGCCCGTCGTCTCCAACCTCACCGGCGGGCTCGCCGACAGGAGCCTCCTGACCGACCCCGAGTACTGGGTGCGGCACGTCCGCCGACCTGTCCGCTTCTTGGACGGCCTGCGCACCCTCGGCGACCGGAACGTCGTGCGTTACGTGGAGCTCGGCCCCGACCCCGTCCTCGCCACCATGGTCCAGGACTGCCTCCCCGCCACCGCGTCGGACGACTCGGATGACTCGGACGACTCGGACGACACGGAAGCGGCGGCCCCGGTCGTCGTCCCCACCCTGCGCGCCGGACACGACGAGACCCGCACGCTCCTCGGCGCCGTCGCCGCACTGCACACCGACGGACACCCCGCCGACCTCACCTCCCTGATCCCCGGCGACACGGCTCAACTGCCGCTCCCCACCTACCGGTTCCAGCGTCGCCGGTACTGGCGCGCCGCTCCCGACATCGCGGCCCCGGCCCGCGCCGCCGACCTTCAGGACACCGGCCACCCGCTGCTGCCCGCCGCCATCCGGCAGGCCGACGGCGGCCTCCTGCTCGCGGGACGCCTGTCCCTGCGTACGCATCCGTGGCTCGCCGACCACGCCATCGCGGGCGGCGTCCCGCTGCCCGCCACCGCCTTCGTCGACCTCGCGCTGCTCGCCGGGCGGTACGTCGACTGCGACATGGTCGACGACCTCACACTCGAAAGCCCGTTGCTGCTCGACGGCAGCGGAGCTGGGCCTGGCGGGTCTGCTGAGTCCGGCGGGCCTGGCGGGCCTGGCGGGCCAGGTGGGCTTGCAGGGCCTAGTGGTGGAGCGGGCACCGGCGGCGCCCATGTGCAGCTCGCTCTCGCCGCCCCGGACGAGGCGGGTCGTCGCACCCTCACCATTCACACCCGCCCCGCCGTCGATGACCCCACCGCCAACGACGAGGGCGACGACGGTGACGGTGGTGGCGACACGGGAACCCACGGTTGGCGCCGCCACGCCACCGGCATCCTCGCCCCGGGTCCGGGTCCGGGTCCGGGTCCGGGTCCGGGTCCGGGTCCAGGCCCGGGCCCGGCCACCCAACCGGCTCTGCCCGACGCCACGCCCTGGCCGCCCACCGGCGCCACCGCCCTCGACGTCGACGCGCTGTACGACCGCCTCGACGCGCAGGGGTACTGCTACGGGCCCGCCTTCCGTGCCGTCCACGCGGCCTGGCGGCACGGAGACGACCTGTACGCCGACATCCGCCTCGCCGACGAACAACGCGCCGAAGCCGCGGCGTTCACCTTGCACCCCGCCCTGCTCGACGCCGCCCTGCACGCCGTCGACGAGCTCTACCGCGACCGTGAGGGCAACGAGGGCAGCGAGGGCAGCCAGGGCGGCGAGGGTGACGCGGACGCACCGGTGCGGCTGCCGTTCTCCTTCAGCGACATTCGCCGGTACGCCACCGGCGCCACCCGACTGCGGGCCCGCCTCAGCCCTCGCGGCGACGACCAGCTGCGGCTGACCCTGACCGACCCCGAAGGCACCCCGGTCGCGACTGTCGACACCCTCCAACTGCGACTCATCCCCGCCGACCGCTGGCGCGCCGCCCGCCCCGCCACCACAGCCCCTCTGCACAACCTGGACTGGCAGGAACTCCCGCTGCCCGTGCGGCAGTCGGCCACCGGCACATGGGCCGTGCTCGGCCCCGACGACGCGGGCATCGGCCCCGCCGCACCCCACCCTGACCTGGCCGCCCTGACCGCCGCCGTGGCGAACGGCGAGCCCGTACCGGACATCGTCCTCGCACCCTTCCCCGCCTCGGATGACACAGGGGAGGGTGTCCCCGCGCAGGTACGGACCCACGCCCGGCACGCCCTGCAGCTGCTGCGCGACTGGTTCGCCGCGGACACCCTCGGCTCCGCCCGGCTCGTCGTCCTCACCACCGGCGCCGTCACCGCCCGTACCGGCGACAAGCCCGCCGACCTGACCACCGCCCCCCTCTGGGGACTGGTCCGAGCCGCCCAGGCCGAACAGCCCGACCGCGTCCTCCTCGTGGACATCGACCAGGACGCCGCCTCACGCCATGCCCTGCCCGCCGCCCTGGTCGCCGCGACCGCCCACGCCGAGTCCGAGATCACCCTGCGCGCAGGCACCGCGCTCGTACCGCGCCTCGCCGTCACCCCGCCGCAGCCGCAACCACAGCCGCAGCCCCATCCCAAGACCCGGCCCCAGACCGAGGCCGTCGCGCCGCCCCTCGCCCCCGAGGGCACCGTCCTGATCACCGGCGGCACCGGGGGTCTCGGCCGCGCCGTAGCCCGCCACCTGGCCACCGCCCACGGTGCCCGCCACCTGCTCCTCGCCAGCCGCCGGGGCGAGACCGCAGAGGGCCTCGCCGAACTGCGCGCCGACCTCGCCCCCGACGGCGTCGACATCCGCGTCGCGGCCTGCGACATCACCGACCCCGACGCGCTGGCCGGACTCCTGTCCGACATCCCCGCAGCCCACCCGCTCACCGCCGTCGTGCACACCGCGGGCATCATCGACGACAGCCTCGTCACGGCGATGACCCCCGACCGGCTCGACGCGGTCCTGGCGCCGAAGGCCGACGCGGCCTGGCACCTGCACGAACTCACCCGCGACGCGAACCTCTCGGCCTTCGTCCTCTTCTCCTCCGGCGCCTCCGTCCTCGGCAACGGCGGCCAGGCCAACTACGCCGCCGCCAACGCCTTCCTCAACGCCCTCGCCGAGCACCGCCGCGCCCACGGCCTGACCGCCACCTCCCTGGCCTGGGGCCTGTGGGAGTCCGCGTCCGGAGGCATGGCCGCCCGGCTCGCCGAGACCGACCGCGCCCGCATCCACCGCACCGGCGTGGCAGGCCTCGAAGACGACCAGGCCCTCGCCCTGTTCGACGCGGCCCTCACCGCCCCGTACGCCACGGTCCTCGCGACCCGATTCGACCGCGCCGTACTGCGCGGCCAGGCGGCCGACCGCACCCTGCAACCCGCCCTGCGCAACCTGGTGCGCACGCCCCGACCCGCCGCGGCCACCACCGAAGAGGCCACGCCCTCCTCGTGGGGTGCCCGTCTGGCCCGGCTGTCCGCCGCCGACCGGGACCGCGCCCTCACCGAACTCATCCGCGAGCAGATCGCGACCGTCCTGGCACACCCCTCACCCGAGTCGATCGAACTGAGCCGCGCCTTCCAGGAGTTGGGCTTCGACTCGCTCACCGCCCTGGAACTGCGCAACCGCCTCTCCACCGCCACCGGCATCCGGCTGCCTGCCACCCTCATCTTCGACCACCCCAGCCCGAGCGCCCTCGCCCGCCACCTGCGCGGCCGCCTCCCCGACGCCGATCCGCACACCTCCCCGGCCACCTCCGGGTCGACGGCGCGCACCACGGCCACCGACGACGACCCCATCGCCATCGTCGGCATGGCCTGCCACTACCCCGGCGGCGTGTCCTCGCCGGAGCAACTGTGGCAACTCGTGGCCACCGGCACCGACGCCATCGGCCCGTTCCCCGAGGACCGCGGCTGGGACACGGCCGACCTGTTCGACCCCGACCCCGACCGGGTCGGCCACAGCTACACCCGCGAAGGCGGCTTCCTCTACGACGCCGCCCGGTTCGACGCGGGCTTCTTCGGCATCAGCCCGCGTGAGGCCGCCGCCACCGACCCGCAGCAGCGGCTGCTCCTCGAAACCGCCTGGCAGGCCTTCGAGCACGCGGGCATCGACCCGGCCACCCTGCGCGGCACCTCCTGCGGCGTCATCACAGGGATCATGTACGACGACTACGGCTCCCGCTTCCTCGCCCGCAAGCCGGACGGCTTCGAGGGCCGCATCATGACCGGCAGCACACCGAGCGTGGCCTCCGGCCGTGTGGCCTACACCTTCGGCCTGGAGGGCCCCGCCATCACGGTGGACACCGCCTGCTCCTCCTCGCTGGTGGCCATGCACCTGGCGTCCCAGGCGCTGCGCCAGGGCGAGTGCGACCTGGCACTCGCGGGCGGCGTGACCGTGATGGCGACGCCTAACACCTTCGTGGAGTTCTCCCGCCAACGCGGCCTCGCCGCCGACGGCCGCTGCAAGCCCTTCGCGGCCGCCGCCGACGGCACCGGCTGGGGCGAGGGCGCCGGGCTCGTCGTCCTGGAGCGCCTCTCGGACGCCCGCCGCAACGGCCACAAAGTCCTCGCCCTGCTGCGCGGTTCGGCCGTGAACCAGGACGGCGCGAGCAACGGCATGACCGCCCCCAACGGGCCCTCCCAGGAGCGCGTCATCCGCACCGCCCTGGCCGGCGCGGGCCGGGGCCCCGAGGACATCGACGTGGTGGAGGCGCACGGTACGGGCACCACGCTGGGCGACCCGATCGAGGCGCAGGCGCTGCTGGCCACGTACGGTCAAGGCCGGTCCGAGGAGCGGCCGTTGTGGCTCGGCTCGGTGAAGTCGAACATCGGTCACACGCAGGCCGCCGCCGGTGCGGCAGGCGTCATCAAGATGGTGATGGCGCTGCGCCACGAGCAACTCCCCGCCACCCTCCACGCCGACGAGCCGACCCCGCACGTGGAGTGGGACGGCGGCGGAGTGCGACTGCTGACCGAGCCGGTGCCGTGGACACGCGGCGACCGCGCACGCCGCGCCGGGATCTCTTCCTTCGGGATCTCGGGGACGAACGCGCATCTGATTTTGGAGGAGGCGCCGGGGGATGCCTCGCGGGATATGGGGGCGTCCGTCGATGCGGGTGCGTCGGTGGGGGTGGTGGTGCCGTGGGTGGTGTCGGGGCGTGGTGGGGAGGCGTTGCGGGGGCAGGCGCGGCGTCTGGGTGAGTTCGTTGCGGGTGACGCGGGGGTGCGGCCTGTTGAGGTGGGGTGGTCGCTGGCTACGAGCCGGTCGGTGTTCGAGCACCGGGCTGTGGTGGTGGGCCGGGACCGGGATGCGCTGACGGCCGGTCTTGGGGCGCTGGCGGCGGGTGAGGCCTCCGGGGGTGTGGTGTCCGGGGTTGCGGGTGGTGTGGGTGCGGGGCCGGTGTTGGTGTTTCCGGGGCAGGGGTCGCAGTGGGTGGGGATGGGGGCTCAGCTGCTGGATGAGTCGCCGGTGTTCGCGGCGCGGATCGCGGAGTGTGAGCAGGCCCTGTCGGTGTATGTGGACTGGTCTCTGGTCGATGTATTGCGCGGGGATGGGAGTGAGCTGTCGCGGGTCGAGGTCGTGCAGCCGGTGCTGTGGGCGGTGATGGTGTCACTGGCCGCGGTGTGGGCGGACTGTGGGGTCACTCCGGCCGCTGTGGTGGGGCATTCGCAGGGTGAGATGGCTGCCGCGTGTGTCGCCGGTGCGCTGTCGCTGGAGGATGCCGCGCGGATCGTGGCCGTACGCAGTGACGCGTTGCGGCAGTTGCAGGGGTACGGGGACATGGCGTCGCTGAGTACCAGTGCCGAGCAGGCCGCCGACCTCATCGGTGACCGGCCCGGGGTGTGCGTCGCCGCCGTCAACGGGCCCTCCTCCACGGTGATTTCGGGTCCGCCTGAGCAGGTGGCGGCTGTGGTGGCGGAGGCGGAGGCGCGTGGTCTGCGGGCCCGGGTCATCGACGTCGGCTATGCCTCCCACGGTCCGCAGATCGACGCACTCCATGACCTGCTCACCGACCGCCTTGCCGACATCCAGCCATCCCGCACGGACGTGGCCTTCTACTCCACGGTGAGCGCCGAGCGCCTCGACGACACGGCGCAGCTCGACACCGGCTACTGGGTCACCAACCTCCGCCAGCCCGTCCGCTTCGCCGACACGATCGAGGCACTGCTGGCCGACGGCTACCGCCTGTTCATCGAGGCCAGCCCGCACCCCGTCCTCAACCTCGGCATGGAAGAGACCATCGAGCGGGCCGACCTGCCCGCCACCGTCGTGCCCACCCTGCGGCGCGATCACGGCGACGCCACCCAGCTCGCCCGCGCCGCCGCCCACGCCTTCACCGCCGGAGCCGACATCGACTGGCGCCGCTGGTTCCCGGCCGACCCCACCCCCCGTACCGTCGACCTCCCCACCTACGCCTTCCAGCACGAGCGCTACTGGTTGGAGGAGCCTGCCGGACTCACCGGGGACGCCGCCGACCTCGGCATGTCTTCCGCCGGACATCCGCTGCTGGGTGCCTGCGTGGAACTCGCCGAGTCGGACTCGTACCTGCTCACCGGGCGGCTCTCTCGCAAGGCCCCCTCATGGCTGGCCGAACACGTGGTGGCCGGGTCAGTGCTGGTGCCCGGCGCGGCGATGGTCGAGTGGGCGTTGCGGGCCGCCGACGAGGCGGGTTGCGTCACCGTTGAGGAGTTGCTGCTTCAGGCGCCCCTGGTGCTCCCCGACTCCGGGGGTGTGCAGGTTCAAGTGGTCGTGGGCGCGGCGGACGAGCAGGGCCGACGTGACGTACACGTGTACTCGCGCCCGGAGCATACGGACGGCGCCCCGTGGCTGTGCCATGCGGTGGGTGTGCTGAGCGTCGAAGTCGTAGCAGTAGAAGGGGCATTGAGCCAGCAATGGCCCCCGCCCGGCGCCGAGGCGGTGGACGTCGCGGACTTCTACGCGCGGGCCGCGGAGGCCGGGTACGCGTACGCGCCTTCGTTCCAGGGGGTGAAGGCGCTGTGGCGGCACGGACCCGAACTGCTCGCCGAGGTGACGTTGCCCGAACAGGCGGGAGCTCAGGACGGCTTCGGCATTCACCCCGCCTTGCTGGATGCCGCCCTGCACCCGCTGATGCTCCTCGACCGGCCCGACGACGGGAAGATGTGGCTGCCGTTCGCGTGGCACGGTGTGTCGCTGCGTGCGGATGGAGCGACCCATATCCGCGTACGGCTCACCCCGGAGGAGGACTCGGCCGAGCGGGGTCTGCGGGTCGAGATCGCCGACAGTACCGGCGCGCCCGTCTTGGGGGTGGACGCGCTGACACTCCGGGCGGCGGATCCAGCGCAGTTGGCGGCCACGGCTGACGGTGGTGCCGACGGGCTCTACACCGTGGACTGGACGCCTCTCCCGGTCATGGACACCGGCGGGGCGGTCGACGGTGACGGTTGGCTCTGGTTGTCGGGTGGTGTTGGTCCGGCTGATGTGGTGCCGGTGGGTGCGGACGCGCCATGGGCGGTGGTCGCCCCGGTCGAGGCTTCTGTCGGGGACGACGGGGACGACTCGGACGACGGTGGCTTGCCGGTGGTGGAGCGCGTGTTGGCATTGGCGCAGGAGTTCTTGGCGGCACCTGAGCTGGCCGAGTCCCGTCTTCTCGTGGTGACGCGGGGAGGGGTGGTTACGGACAGTGGCGCTGACGTGGATGCCTCGGCGGCGGCTGTCTGGGGTCTGATGCGCAGCGCGCAGGCGGAGAACCCGGGCCGGTTCGCCCTGCTCGATGTCGAGTTTGAAGCAGCAGCAGAAGTAGAAGCAGCAGCAGAAGTAGAAGCAGAAGTCGAGGTGGGTGACAACCGCACAGGGGGCGGAGGCCTGCCGCAGGCCATACTGCGTGACGCCATCGAGGGCCTCGACGAACCTCAACTCGCCCTGCGTGAAACCACCTTGCTCGTACCTCGGCTGGTACCCGCAGGCGCCCCCGAAGAGCTGCTGCCGCCGACCGGTGCGCCCGTCTGGCGCCTCGGCACCTCGGGCACCGCCACCCTGGAGAACCTGTCCGTGATCGACGCCCCGGAGGCGCTCGCGCCGTTGGAGGCCGGGCAGGTGCGGATCTCCGTGCAGGCGGCGGGCATGAACTTCCGTGACGTGCTGATCGCGTTGGGGATGTATCCCGACAAGGGGACGTTCGCGGGGAGTGAGGGTGCCGGTCATGTGACGGAGGTCGGGCCCGGCGTCACACATCTGTCGGTCGGTGACCGCGTGCTGGGCCTGTTCGAGGGTGCGTTCGCCCCGCTCGCGGTCGCGGACGCCCGGATGGTCGTTCCGGTGCCGGAGGGCTGGAGCCTCCGGGAGGCCGCGGCGGTGCCCGTGGTGTTCCTGACGGCCTGGTACGGGCTGGTGGACCTCGGTCGCCTCCGGGCGGGTGAAACGCTGCTCATCCATGCCGGAACCGGCGGCGTGGGCATGGCCGCCACCCAGATCGCCCGCCACCTGGGCGCCGAGGTGTACGCCACCGCGAGCCCCGCCAAGCATGGTGTTCTCGATGGCATGGGAATCGACGCGGCCCACCGCGCGTCGTCCCGCGACCTCGTCTTCGAGGAGGCGCTGCGGGAGGCGACGGGCGGGCGGGGCATGGACGTCGTACTCAACAGCCTGGCCGGGGAGTTCACCGATGCCTCCCTGCGGCTGCTCGCCGAGGGCGGGCGCATGGTCGACATGGGAAAGACCGATAAGCGCGATCCCGACCGGGTCGGCGCCGACCACGCGGGCGCCTGGTACCGGGCCTTCGACCTGGTGCCGCACGCGGGACCCGACCGGATCGGCGAAATGCTCGCGGAGCTGGGGGAGTTGTTCGCCTCCGGTGTTCTGCGCCCGCTGCCGGTCGCTTCCTGGCCGCTGGCGCGGGCGCGGGACGCGTTCCGGTTCATGAGTCAGGCGAAGCACACCGGCAAGCTGGTCCTGGAGATCCCGCCCGGCCTCGACCCGGACGGCACCGTACTCATCACCGGCGGCACCGGCGTCCTCGCCGCCGCGGTGGCCGAGCGCCTGGTCAAGGAGTGGGGCGTACGACACCTGCTGCTGGCCGGAAGGCGCGGGCCGGAAGCACCGGGAAGCAGTGAACTCGCGGCCAGGCTCGTCGAGTTGGGCGCCGACGTGACCGTCGTCGCAGCCGACGTCAGCGACCCGGAAGCCGTGGCCGAGCTCGTCGGCAAGCCGGACCCGGCCCATCCGCTGACCGGTGTGATCCACGCCGCCGGTGTCCTGGACGACGCCGTCGTCACCGCGCAGACGCCCGAGAGCCTGGCCAGGGTGTGGGCGGCGAAGGCGACCGCGGCACGGCTGCTGCACGAAGCGACTCGCGAGATGGGGCTCGGCTTGTTCGTGGTGTTCTCCTCGGGGGCGGCGACGCTCGGCAGCCCAGGCCAAGCCAACTACGCGGCCGCGAACGCCTACTGCGACGCCCTCGTCCAGCACCGTCGCGCCCAGGGCCTCGCGGGCCTGTCGATCGGCTGGGGACTGTGGCGGACGGCGAGCGGCATGACCGGACACCTGAGCGAGACCGATCTGGCCCGCATGAAACGCACCGGCTTCACCCCGCTGACCACCGAGCACGGCCTGACGCTCCTCGACGCCGCCCGCACCCACGGCCGGCCGCACGTCATCGCGGTGGATCTCGACGCGCGAGCCGTCGCCGCGCAGCCCGCCGCCACCCGGCCCACCCTCCTGCGCGCCCTCGCCACCGCGGCACCGGGAGGCCGCAGCGCCCGCCGGGCCGCGGCCACGGGACCGGCCGCCTCGGCGGACGGCCTCGCCACCCGGCTCGCCGGACTTCCGGCGCCCGAGCGGCGCCGACTCCTCCTCGAACTCGTCCGCAGCAACGTCGCCGGGGTGCTCGGGCACACCGGTCCCGACGTCCTCGACACCATCCGTCCGGACACGTCGTTCAAGGAGCTCGGCTTCGACTCCCTGACCGCCGTGGAACTGCGCAACCGGCTGGCGGCCGCCACCGGCCTCAAACTGCCCGCGGCGCTCGTCTTCGACTACCCGGAGTCCACCGCGCTCGTCGAACACCTCCTGGAGCGCCTGTCGCCCGACGGCGCCCCGCCGCCCCGCAAGGACGCGGCGGACCCGGTGCTCAACGAACTCGGCAGAATCGAGACCTCCTTGGAGTCACTCGCCCTCGACGACGACGCGCGGGGCCGGGTCGCCAGGCGCCTCAACACCCTGCTGTCCAAGCTGAATGGAGCCGCCGGTGGTGCGGCGTCGGGCGCGTCGGGCGCCGCCGACCTGGATGCGCTCGACGACGTCTCCGACGACGAGATGTTCGAGTTCATCGACCGAGAACTGTGAGCCCTTCATTGATGGAGAAGTGACGCTAGATGGCGAGTAACGAAGACAAGCTCCGTCAGTATCTGAAGCGGGTCACAGTGGACCTCGGCCAGGCCCGCCAGCGGCTGCGCGAGGTGGAGGAGCGTTCCCAGGAACCGATCGCCATCGTCTCCATGGCGTGCCGCTTCCCCGGCGACACCCGCACGCCCGAGGCCCTGTGGGAGCTCGTCTCCGAGGGCGGCGACGCCATCGGGGACTTCCCCGTCAACCGGGGCTGGGACCTGGAGAGCCTCTACCACCCGGACCCCGACCACCCCGGCACCAGCTACGTGCGCCGCGGCGGCTTCCTGCATGACGCCCCGGCCTTCGACGCGTCGTTCTTCGGGATCAGCCCGCGCGAGGCGCTGGCCATGGACCCGCAGCAGCGGGTGCTGATGGAGACGGCCTGGCAGCTCCTGGAGCGGGCCGGTATCGATCCCGCGGCGCTGAAGCTCACCCCCACCGGCGTCTACGTCGGGGCCGGGGTGCTCGGCTTCGGCGGCGCGCAGCCCGACAGGACGGTGGAGGGCCACCTTCTGACGGGCAACGCGCTGAGCGTCCTCTCGGGCCGCGTCTCCTTCACCCTCGGCCTGGAAGGCCCGTCGGTGAGCGTCGACACGGCGTGCTCGTCGTCGCTGGTCGCGATGCATCTGGCGGCGCAGGCGCTGCGGGTGGGCGAGTGTGACCTGGCCCTGGCAGGCGGTGTGACGGTGATGTCGACACCCGGCGCGTTCACCGAGTTCTCGCGCCAGGGCGCGCTGTCTCCCGACGGCCGCTCCAAGGCGTTCGCCGCCTCGGCCGACGGTACGGGTTTCTCCGAGGGCGCCGGTCTGATCCTCTTGGAGCGTCTCTCCGACGCCCGCCGCAACGGCCACCAGGTCCTCGCCGTGATCCGTGGCTCGGCCGTCAACCAGGACGGCGCGAGCAACGGTCTGACCGCCCCCAACGGTCCCTCGCAGGAACGCGTCATCCGCGCCGCCCTCGCCAACGCCGGTCTGGGCGCCGCCGAGGTCGACGCGGTCGAGGCGCACGGCACCGGCACCAGGCTCGGCGACCCCATCGAGGCCGGGGCGCTGCTCGCCACGTACGGCCGCGACCGGGACGAGGACCGGCCGCTGTGGCTCGGCTCGGTCAAGTCGAACATCGGCCACCCGCAGGGCGCCGCCGGTGTCGCGGGCGTCATCAAGATGGTGATGGCGCTGCGGCGCGAACTGCTGCCCGCCACCTTGTACGTCGATGAGCCCACCCCGCACGTCGACTGGGCCGCGGGATCCGTCAGGCTGCTGACCGAACCGGTCCCGTGGTCGCGCGGCGAACGCCCGCGCCGGGCAGGCGTGTCCGCCTTCGGCATGTCGGGGACGAACGCCCACGTGATCCTGGAGGAGGCGCCGGAGGACGTGGCCCCTCGGCAGGACGCGGCCGAGCCGTGGTCGCCGGGCGCCGTGGTGCCGTGGGTGATCTCGGCGCGGGGCGAGGAGGCGCTGCGGGCCCAGGCCGCGCGGCTCGCCGAGCAGGTGAGCGCCGAGCAGGTGAGCGCCGAGCCGCTGCCCGCTGCATCTCCTTCTACCGGGGAGGTGGGCTGGTCGCTCACCACCACACGATCGGTGTTCGAGAACCGGGCCGTGGTCATCGGCAAGGACCGCCCGGAACTCCTGGCCGGACTGCGGTCGCTCGCTGCGGGAGAGGCGTCGCCGGACGTGGTGTCCGGAGCCGTCGGCGCCACAGGCCCGGGTCCGGTCCTGGTGTTCCCGGGGCAGGGAGGACAGTGGGTGGGCATGGGCGCCCGACTCCTCGACGAGTCCCCGGTGTTCGCGGCCCGGATCGCCGAGTGCGAGCAGGCGCTCTCCGCGCACGTCGACTGGTCCCTGACGGAGCTCCTGCGCGGCGACGGGTCGGAACTGTCACGGATCGACGTCGTCCAGCCGGTGCTGTGGGCGGTGATGGTCGCGCTCGCCGCTGTCTGGGCCGACCAGGGCGTCGAGCCCGCCGCCGTCGTCGGACACTCGCAGGGCGAGATAGCCGCCGCATGTGTCGTGGGCGCGATCACGCTGGAGGAGGGCGCCCGCATCGTCGCCGTACGCAGTGTCCTGCTGCGGCAACTGTCCGGCCGCGGCGGCATGGCGTCCCTCGGAATGAGTCAGGAGCAGGCCGCCGACCTGATCGACGGCCATGCCGGTGTCGTCGTCGCCGCCGTCAACGGGCCCTCGTCCACGGTCATCTCGGGCCCGCCCGAGGGCATCGCCGCCGTAGTCGCCGACGCCAAGGAACGCGGCCTGCGCGCCCGCGCCGTCGCCTCCGACGTCGCCGGCCACGGACCGCAGCTGGACGCGATCCTGGATCAGCTCGCCGAGGGCCTCGCCGGGATCAACCCTGCCGCCACCGACGTCGCCTTCTACTCCACCGTCACCGGCGGCCACCTGCCCGACACCACCGGCCTCGACACCGCGTACTGGGTGACGAACGTCCGTCGAACGGTACGTTTCGCCGACACCGTCGACGCGCTGCTGGCGGACGGCTACCGGCTCTTCATCGAGGTCAGCCCCCACCCCGTCCTCAACCTGGCGACCGAAGGACTCATCGAACGGGCCGAAGCGCCCGCCACCGTCGTGACGACCCTGCGCCGTGACCACGGCGACGCCACCCAGCTCGCCCGCGCCGCCGCCCACGCCTTCACCGCCGGAGCCGACGTCGACTGGCGCCGCTGGTTCCCGGCCGACCCCACCCCTCGTACCGTCGAGCTGCCCACCTACGCCTTCCAGCGCCAGGAGTTCTGGCTCGCTCCCGCCAACGGAAAGGCCGGTGACCCTGCCGGGCTCGGCCTCGCCGCGTCCGGACACCCGCTCCTCGGCGCCTCCGTGGGCCTCGCCGCCGGCGACGTACACCTGCTCAGCGGGCGGTTGTCGCGGCAGTCGGCATCCTGGCTGGACGACCACGTCGTGGCGGGCCAGGCACTGGTTCCCGGCGCCGCGCAGGTGGAGTGGGTGCTGCGGGCGGCCGACGCGGCGGGCTGCCCCGCCCTGGAGGAACTGACCCTGCAGACGCCGCTCGTCCTGCCCGACTCCGGCAGCCTGCAGATCCAGGTCGTCGTGGACGCGGCCGACACACGTGGCCGACGCGACGTCCACGTGTTCTCCCGGCCCGATGGCGACGACGCCTTCGCGCTGTCCCGGCCCTGGACCTGCCACGCAACCGGCGTGCTCGGCCCCGAACCGGCGGACGGCGGAGCCGAGGCCCTGGACGGCGCATGGCCCCCGGTCGGTGCCGAACCGGCCGACCCCGAGGATCTCTACGCACGGGCCGACCGGGCCGGATACGGCTACGGCCCCGCGTTCCGCGGGGTGCGGGCCCTGTGGCGGCACGGCAAGGACGTCCTCGCCGAGGTCGCGTTGCCCAAGGAGGCCGGCGACCCGGACGGCTTCGGCATCCACCCGGCCCTCTTCGACGCCGTCCTGCAGCCTGCGGCCCTGCTGCTGCCGTCCACTAATACGACCGACACCGGTCAGATCTGGCTGCCGTTCGCCTGGAACGACGTGGCGCTGCACGCCGTACGGGCCACCACGATCCGGGTCCGGCTCACCCTCCTCGGCGAGCGGATCGACCAAGGCCTGCGGATCACGGTGGCCGACGCGGTGGGCGCCCCGGTGCTCACCGTGGGCGACCTGCGCTCGCGCCCGACCGACACCGGCCGCCTCGCCGCGGCCGCCGCCCACGACCGGCACGGCCTGTTCGACCTGGAGTGGACCGCACCCGACAGCACCTCCGCATCTCTACAGGACGCGCATGAGTGGGTGACGCTCGGCGAGGACATCGCGAGCCTTCCCGACCTGCTGGCGTCCGTCGAGGCGGGCACCCCGGCGCCGACGTTGGTGGCCGCACCCGTCGCACCCGCCCCGGGCGACGACGGTCTGGCACTCGCCACCCAGGTGCTCGACCTCGTCCAGACATGGCTCGCCTCACCTCTGACCGACGCACGCCTCGTGCTGGTGACGCGGGGCGCACACGTAGATGCACACGCGGATCTGGACGTGGCGGCCGCCGCCGTATGGGGCCTCGTCCGAAGCGCCCAGTCGGAGAACCCCGGCCGCTTCACGCTGGTCGACCTCGGCCCGGACGACACGCTCGCCGCGGCCATGACGGCGGCCCACCTGGACGAACCGCAACTGGCCGTGCACGGAGGCGAGACACGTGTGCCCCGGCTCGTCCGTGCCGCACCCGAAGCCACCGCCCCCCAGGCCACCGTCCCGAACAGCATCGTCCCGAACAGCATCGACCCGAACGGCACGGTCCTCATCACGGGAGGCACCGGCGTACTGGGCCGACTGGTGGCCGACCACCTCGTGAAGGAGTGGGGCGTACGACACCTGCTGCTGGCGAGCCGCCGCGGCGACACCGCCCCCGGCAGCACGGAACTAGCGGCTGCACTACGCGAGTTGGGTGCATCCGTGACTCTCGCGACCGCCGACGTCAGTGACGTGGAGTCGGTCGCCGAACTGATCGGATCGGTCGACCCGGCGCATCCGCTGACCGGCGTGATCCACGCCGCCGGTGTCCTGGACGACGCCGTCGTCACTGCGCAGACCCCCGAGAGCCTCGCCCGGGTATGGGCCGCGAAGGCGACATCGGCACGGCTGCTGCACGAGGCGACCCGGGAGACGCCCCTCGACCTGTTCGTGGTGTTCTCCTCGGCGGCCGCCTCGCTCGGCAGTCCCGGCCAGGCCAACTACGCGGCCGCGAACGCCTACTGCGACGCCCTCATCCAGCACCGGCGCGCCCAGGGCCTCGCGGGCCTCTCGATCGCCTGGGGACTGTGGCAGGCGACCAGCGGCATGACCGGGCAGCTGAGCCAGACGGACCTCGCGCGCATGAAGCGCACCGGATTCGCCGCGCTCACCGACGAAGGCGGCCTGGCGCTGTTCGACGCCGCCCGCGCCCACGACCGCGCGTACGTGGTCGCGGCCGACCTCGACCCGCGTGCCGTGACGGACGGCCTGTCCCCGCTGCTGCGCACGCTCACCGCCTCCGGCACACGGCGGCGCGTGGCCTCCGAAGGCCTCGCCGACGGAGCCCTCGCGAGCCGCCTGACCGGCCTCGACGAGGAAGGCCGCCTGCAGATCCTCACCGATGTCGTACGCGAGTACGTCGCGGCCGTCCTCGGCCATGGATCGGCGGCCCAGGTGAAGGTCGACATCGCCTTCAAGGACCTGGGATTCGACTCGCTGACAGCGGTGGAACTGCGCAACCGCCTCTCGGCCGCCTGCGGCGAACGGCTGCCCGCCACACTCGTCTTCGACCACCCCACGCCCCAGGCCCTCGCCATCCACCTGGCCCACCGCCTGGCGGGAGCCTCGTGCGCCGGGTCGTCCACTGGGTCGTCCGCCGGGTCCGCACCCGCGACCGTATCCGCACCCGTCGTACCGCCTTCGCGGCAGGAGACGGCCGACACCGACGACCCGATCGCGATCGTCGCCATGACCTGCCGATTCCCGGGGGGCGTCGCCTCCGCCGAAGACCTGTGGAGCCTGCTCGACGCCCGCACGGACGCGATGGGCGCCTTCCCCACCGACCGCGGCTGGGACCTGGAACACCTCTTCCACCCGGACCCCGAGCACACCGGCACCAGCTACGCCGACCAGGGCGGCTTCCTGCCGGATGCGGGTGATTTCGATGCGGCGTTCTTTGGGATCAATCCGCGTGAGGCGTTGGCGATGGATCCGCAGCAGCGGTTGTTGCTGGAGGCGTCGTGGGAGGTGTTCGAGCGTGCGGGTATCGACCCGACGACGCTCAAGGGCAGCCTGACCGGCACCTACGTCGGCCTGATGAACCACGACTACGCCAAGTCCTTCCCCGAGGCCGACGCCCAACTGGAGGGCTACGCCTACCTGGCGAGCACCGGCAGCATGGTCTCCGGCCGTGTCGCCTACACCTTCGGCCTGGAGGGTCCGGCGGTGACGGTGGACACAGCATGCTCCTCGTCGTTGGTCTCCATCCACCTGGCGGCGCAGGCGCTGCGCCAGGGCGAATGCGATCTGGCGCTGGCTGGTGGCGTCTCCGTCGTGGCCGACCCCGACATGTTCGCGGGCTTCTCGCGCCAGCGCGGCCTCTCACCCGACGGCCGCTGCAAGCCGTACGCGGCCGCGGCCGACGGAGTCGGATTCTCCGAGGGCGTCGGCGTAGTCCTCCTCGAACGTCTTTCGGACGCCCGCCGTAACAACCATCAAGTCCTCGCTGTGGTACGGGGGTCGGCCGTCAATCAGGACGGTGCGAGTAATGGTTTGACGGCTCCGAATGGTCCGTCGCAGGAGCGGGTGATTCGGCAGGCGTTGGCGAGTGGGCGGCTGTCTGCTGGTGATGTGGATGTGGTGGAGGGGCACGGTACGGGGACGACGTTGGGTGATCCGATTGAGGCGCAGGCGTTGTTGGCGACGTATGGGCAGGGTCGGTCGGGGGGCCGGCCGTTGTGGTTGGG
>NZ_JBEYZK010000052.1:0-19866 GCF_040646035.1 Streptomyces sp. NPDC046465 | reverse complement strand
GCTGTTCGTAGACACCGCCGAGCGCGTCCACCGGCGCGCGCGGTCTGCTCCGCAGACACGACGCGCCGCCGCTACGCGGCGGGGGAAAGCCGCGCTCCGCGCGGCAACCGGCGACTCCGTCGCCGGCACGGACAACTCCGTTGGTCCGTGGCTCGAATCGCTCCGCGATTCGAGCCTACCGGAATTCGCTCCGCGATTTCCGGGTGAAATCCGCTCCGCGGCTTTCACTGAAAGCGGCAGCAAAAAGGCGGTCGCCCCGCCTCAGTGACGCTCCGTCAGTTTTCGAATCGATAGACCTTATGCCTCGTCAGGGTCTCGGCGCAAATCCCACGTTCGATACGTATTCGTACTGCCCCCATTGCGACCCCAGATCCACAATCGCGTCCACCCATGCATCGTCCTGAGCCGTTCCATCTCCAGCCGCCCAGGCATGAATAATGGCGTTCCATTGGCGGATGTTGAGACTGCGGTACTCCAGCACCCGCTGGAACCGCCGGTCGACTTGAGACTGATTGAACGGATGAATCTCCACTCGGGTCCCTCCTCCGCTGTTCAGCCGGCGCAGCAGGTAGCGGGCCACATTCTGGCGGCGTACCGCACGGTAAGCGGTCTCGATCTTCGCCAGGTTGGCCTTCGAAGGGCGGCGTTTGCCCGTCAGCCAGGCGTTGAGGGTGCGGTCAGTGACCATCAGGCCGGCAGCACGTGCGGCCCGGCGGGCGTGGTCCGTACGGGTTAGATATTTCAACCGGGCCATCAGGCCGCGTTGTTGGGTGATCGGGGTAGCGATGAATCCGGTGAGCTGGTCGAGTTGACGGGCGACGGCTTCGCTGCCCTTGATGCCCTGGGCCCCGTAATGCCCGAAATCACGTGTCCTTTCCGGCATATTGGGTCCCTTTCTGTGAGGATCTGCGGTTTACACGATACCTTAACTCCGGTTATTTTTCCTGCATTTGGACTGATAGCGGGTCGCTGATTTTGGTGAATTGGCTTTGGCTGTACTGCCGTTGGGCGGGCTCTTGTGGCTTTCAAAGTCTTCGTTCAAGGGAAAACAGTTCCGCCTCACTCCGTAGCCGTATCCGTTGCTCGCCGTGCTCCGGACCAAGTACATGGCGGTCACGGCCCCCGTCACGGCCACGATCGAGGTGCTGAGCCTGGCACGAGCCTGCGGCCCCGGCACGTCGGTCCGGGGCCGGGCGGTGTCAGTCCGTGCCCGCCTGCGCGGTCGCGTGGCGTCGCTGGTAGCGGCCGCGCCAGCGCGGCGTCGCCCAGCACCGTCATGACGACGTCACGGGCCAGGGATCATGACCGGGAGTCTGAGCGAGGCGGCTGGTGCGCACGGCAATCAGGCGTAGTTCGCTCGCCCTGTCTCCTGACGGCGTCCGCCTGGTGGCTCTGCGCCTTTGCGGAGTGGAGAACACCTGTGTCTGCGGGGAGTTGAGTGGTTTTCGGCTCCGGCTGGGCGTGAGGGCCGGCAGCGCATGGTGGTGGTTGTGGGGTGGCCGGCGAGTGCCCTGGACCCGGTCAGCCTCATCCTGCTGTCGTGGCGGTGTGCTTGCCCGTCAGCCACTCCACTGCCTCGCGTGCCCCGTAGGGGCCGCCGTCCGGGCTCAGGGCCGTGAGGAAGGCCAGGTCTTGTCCCAGGGTGAGGATGGGTGGTTCGTCGCGGCCGTGGGGGTGGCGTTGGCCGAGGCCGGCGGTGGCCAGTAGGCCGTTGCACAGGCATAGGCGGCCTTCGGTGTCGGTGGGTGTGCCGCCCTTGCGGCGGTAGGCGGCTTCCGGTTCGGCGGGGCAGCGGTAGCCGATCGTGCCGGTGGGGGTGCGGTAGGGGGTGCGCAGGTAGCCGAGGTCGCAGACGCGGCGGCGGGTGGTGCGTACGGCGGGGTCGGAGAGGGTGCCTGTCACTTCGGCGATTTTGAAGGGGAAGGTGGTGGGTGATGCCAGTGGGTCGTTGCGTACTTTGAGGGTTTTGGTGTGGGCTCGGGTCCTCAAGTCGTGGCGCAGGGCGGGGTGCAGGCCGGATTCTTCGCAGAGCGCGAAGGCGCTGCCGATCTGTACGCCGGCTGCGCCCTGGGCGCGGGCCGCTTTGAGTCGTTCGGGGTGGGCGGCGCCGCCGGCGAGCCAGAAGGGGATGTCGAGCTTCGCCATTTTGGTCAGGTCGGGGTGGTCGCGTGGCCCGTAGACGGGTTCGCCTTGCGCGTCGAGCTGCAGGGTGCCGCGGGGCGGGGCGCTGTGGCCGCCCGCGCCGTGGGTCTCGATCACGAAGCCGTCGGGGGCGGTGGTTTCGTCGCGGGCCAGGTAGGAGGCCAGGAGCGGCAGGGAGACGATGGCCAGGATGTGCGGGCGTCGCAGGGGGTGGGCGGGTCCCGGTGCTGGGTGTTTCTGCTCCGTCGGCGGGTTCGTGCGGGGGCTGGTCGTCTCGGCTGCTGCCCTGTCCTTGCCTGCACCCTGGCCGCCCGGGGCCGTTGCGGGGCCTGTGCGGCTCAGCAGGGCGGCCGGGTCGAAGGGGTGGGTGTAGTCCTCCTCGGTTCCGTCGAGGCGGATGCGTACGGTGACCGGTTGCATCTGTGTCAGGCGTCGTGCGAGGTCGGGGACGTGTCCTGGGACGCCTGCGCCCACCAGGACGTAGTCGACTCCTGCGAGGATGGCTCCGAAGAGGCCTGGGGCGAGGCCCAGTTGGATTTTTTCCAGGTAGTTGATTCCGACCGGGGCCTGGTGGCCTTCTTTGGCGAGCCATACCTCGACGAAGTTGCCGAGCACGGTGAGCAGTTCGGCCTGTTCTCCGCGTTCGACGCGCAGCATTGGCTGTGCTCTGAAGCGTTCGCCGGGTGTGATGCCGCCTTCGACGTAGAAGTGGTTCAGGACTGCGGTGGTCAGCTCTGGGGCGGGGAAGGCTGCGAGGGCGCGGCGTACGTGGCCGCCTGGGTCGCCGGTCTGGAGTCGGCGTGTGAGGAGGGCGTCGAGTGCTGTGCCTGAGACGACGCCGAGTTGGCCTGTGTGGCTGACGGCTCGGGCCAGTTTCCAGTGGGAGATGCCCACGCCCATTCCGCCTTGGATGATTGTGGGCGGTTTCCCGTTTGTCGTGGTCGCTGGCATGCCCCGCCTCGTTCCTTGCGCTCCCGCAACCTACGGTTGCGTAGGTTGTGTTTGGAGCCCAGTCTTGGCCACCAGTCGTCGTGGTCTCTGCGCCGAAAGGCCCGACTGGTGGGGTCCGAAGACCTTTGGGTGGTGGCTTTTGGGCCCGGCTCGGCGAGGTGCCTTGATGCGGGCGTCGGGTGAGGGGCGTTCCATGAGGGTGAGCATGGTGATGGACGCCGATTCGCGCTGTATGGCGGTGTTGGCTGGGTTGCGCATGGGGTCACCGGCCAGGGCCGGTGTTGCATGCGGCTGCTGCTGTGTTCGGGCTCGCTGCCGGGGCGGATGCTGCCCCGAGTGCGGCGACCAGGGCAAGGGCGGCTGTGGTGACGGCCAGTTTCCGTTGGGTCCTCTTGGCGTTTCTCTCGTTCAAGGTGTGCGGCCGGTCGGTTGCTCGGAGAAGCTATTGGCGGGGGGCGGGGTGTGCGTCCGGTGCGGGTTGACCTTTCGTGCAACTTCCGCGGTACCGCGGGAGTTGTGGGCGCGGGGTGGCGTCTTCGTGTTGTGGTTGGCACACGTGCCGCCCACCCCTTACGGGTGAATTGCGTGCTGTGGGGCACATTCCCCTGGAATTTCCTGCTGTGCTGAATGCCTCTTCGATCGCGAGAGGACGGCCACATGCTCAACAGGTCAGGAGCCGGAAAGAAGCCGAGGAAGCCGAGGACCGTACTGACAGCCGGCGTCGCGTTGCTGCTGTTCTGTGCCCTGTCGTCCAGTGCTCAGGCGGCCACGGGTGAGTTCGAGTACACCAGGGCGGACGGGATGGGGCACATCACCTTCCTGAACCCGGACGACGCGTGCCGCACCATGTCTGGTGGCGGGGCGAAGGACATCAGCAATCGCACGGACACCGTGGCGAGCATCTATAAGTTCGACGACTGCCGTTCCGAGGGGTTCATCGCCACGGTCGGCGCCCGGGGCGGCACGTGGCCTCCCAATCCCACGCTCACCGTCGCCCATGCGGTGAAGTTCGGGTAATCCGGGCAAGGCGCGCGGGGTCTGCCTCCGGCGGGGCGTGCCGGAGGCAGGAGCGGGGCCGTTTGCTCACGCCGTGCGGGTGAAGGCGCGGCGGTAGGAGCGGGGTGGTACTCCGCGGCGGCGTATGAACTGTTCGCGCAGTACGGCTGCGCTGCCGTAGCCGACGCGGCGGGCGATTTCTTCGACGGGGAGGTCCGTGGTTTCCAGGAGTTCTTCGGCGGTGCTCAGGCGCAGGTTTCGCAGCCAGGCGTGGGGGGTGGTGCCGGTCGCGGCGGTGAAGCGGCGGGCGAAGGAGCGTTTGCTCATGACGGCGCGTCGGGCCAGTTCGGCGACGGGCAGGGGCTGGTGGAGGTTGTGGCGGGCCCATGTCAGGACCTCGGTGAGCCGTTCGTCGTGGCAGTCCTGGGGGGCGGGGGCGGCGAGGTACTGTGCCTGGCCGCCGTCGCGGTGGGAGGGCAGTACCACGTCGCGGGCCACGGCGTTGGCCATGGCTGCGCCGTGTTCGCGGCGCAGCAGGTGCAGGCACAGGTCGAAGCCTGCGGCGGCCCCGGCGCCGGTGATGACGCGTCCTTCGTCGATGTAGAGGGCGTCGGGTTCGACGGTGATGTGCGGGTGGCGGTGGGCGAGGAGTTCGGCGAATCGCCAGTGGGTGGTGGCTCGTCGGCCGTCCAGGAGCCCGGCGGCGGCGAGTGTGAATGCGCCGACGCAGTGGGCCGCCATGAGTGCGCCGCGTTTGTGTGCCGCGGTGAGTGCCTCCAGTACGGCGGGCGGGGGCGGGGTGCGGAAGTCGGCGCCCGGCAGGGCGATGACCAGGTCGGCGTGGGCCAGTTGGTCCAGGCCGTGGGTGATGGTGACCGGGGTGGCGACGTCGGTGATGAGCGGTCCGGGCTGCTGGGCGCACAGGGTAATGTCGAAGCCAGGTGCGGAGGGGCCGTGTGGGGCGAAGACCTCGGTGACGATGCCGAGGGCGAGCAGGCCGACGGCGGGCGGGGTGTAGGCGGCGACGGTGGTGAAGGGGGGCACCGCCGCAGTGTGTCACTGCGCTGTCCATCGGTGGCAGTAATTCTGCGATGAGTGGCAGATGTGCCACTCGTGTGCGGTCCGGCGGGGCGGAAGGATCGCAGGTATGACAGACGCACCGCACGGCCGCAGCGCCGCGTACACGATTTTGACCACCGGTTACGTCGGCTCCACCGGTCCGGGGGTGGCCGCCACCGTCTCCTATGTCGCCGATGCCGGGCGGCATGTGGTGTTCGATCCGGGCATGGTGGCGAGCCGTGAGCACATCCTGGGTCCGCTGCGGGAGTTGGGGCTTGGTCCCGAGGACATCACCGATGTGGTGCTCAGCCACCACCACCCGGACAACACCATGAACGTGGGCCTGTTCCCCCAGGCGCTCGTGCACGATCACAAGGTCGAGTACCGGGGCGATCAGTGGCGCAACCGCGACGCGGAGGGTTATGAGCTCACTGCCTCGCTGCGTCTGATCCGCACCCCCGGGCACAGCAGCGAGGACATCACGCTGCTCGCGGGTACGGAGAGAGGGGTCGTCGCCTTCGCCGGTGATCTGTGGTGGCATGCCGAGGGGCCGGCCGAGGATCCGGTGGCTCCCGACCGGGCGGTGCTGAGCGCTTCCCGGCTGCGGGTGCTGGCCGCAGCCGACCTGATCGTGCCCGGGCACGGGGCGCCGTTCACGGCCGGTGACTCCACGCCGCGCTGACCGGGGCCGGGACGGGCCGGGTCCGGGGCCGGGTCCGGGTCCGGGTCCGGGTCCGGGCTGTCGTTGCGGGTGGGTGGTCCGGGTCAGGTGCCGGCGGTCTCGCGGCACTCGACGTGGCCCCAGCCGTGTGTGTTCTTGGTGATCTTCTCGCCGGCGGCGTAGGGCTTCTGGCAGTGGCAGCGGCCGGGGAACTTGGCCTTGATGACCGCGCTGGAGGAGGACTTTCCGGTGCGGGCGGCGGCCTTCTTGGGTGCGGGGCGGGCGGTGGTGCGGTCCGCGCGGGGTTGGGGGATCTGCTGCGCGCCGTGCGCGGTGCCCGCGGGCTCCTGGGTGGTTGCGGCGTCGCTGGCCGCGACGTCGGCGATCGCGTTGAGGTGATCGCCGTCCACGCGGTGGGCGGCCACGTGCTTGAACGTCACTGCGCGGTTGTGGAGCAGGGCGTCGATGCGTACGACGAGGTCCTTGTTGGCGACCGGCTTCTTCGCCGCGGTCAGCCAGCCGTTGCGCTTCCAGGAGGCGATCCATTTGGTGACCGCGTTCATGGCGTACTGGCTGTCCATGCGCACCTCGAGCGGTGCGGCCGGGTCCGTGGCCTCCAGCAGCTCGGCCAGGGCCGTCAGTTCGGCCACGTTGTTCGTGGAGTGGCCGAGCGGGCCGGCCTCCCAGCGCTGCGGGCGGCCCTGGGCGTCGGCGACCACCCAGGCCCAGGCCGCGGGCCCGGGGTTCTTCTTCGCCGCTCCGTCGCAGGCGGCAATGATCAAGTCAGACATCCCCCGATGATTTCATCCGCCGTCCGGGGCCCCGCACCCGGCGCCGGGGCGCGCCTGCTCCGGCGGGATCAGCCCCTTGCCTCACTCGGGGTTTGAGACAAGGGGCTGATCCGCGTCTGCCCGTCATACGCCCGGCGACGCACAGATCACCCGCTCGGAGCAGGTGGGCATATGGTCCCAGCGGCGGGCGGGGCCTGCCGGCGGGCGGCCGTGGGGGGCGTGGAGGGGCGGGGGTCATTCGGTGGTGTCGGCCGGTGCGCCCAGGTCGACTTCGCTGATGCCCTCGATCCGGGTGAGTTCCTCCACCAGGCGGTGGCCGTGCGCCGTGCCCTGGAGTCTGAGGCGGGCCGCGGCCCGGCCCGAGGGTGTCTCCTGGCGTGTCACCCGGACCGCGTCGACCCGGAATCCCTGCTCAGTCGTCAGTTCCAGGACGCGGCCCAGCAGGCCGTGTGCGGTGTCGTAGGTGACGGTGAGCTGCAGTGCCCGGGGCCGGGGTTTGAGGGGGATGCGGTCGGTCAGGCGCGGCAGGCCCCGTACGACGAGGAAGTGCACGGCCGTCGCGGCGGCGGCCAGCAGTGGCAGGCCGCCGCCGCAGGCCATGCCGATGCCGCAGGTGAGCCAGATGGTCGCGGCGGTGGTGAGGCCCTGGACGGCGTCGCGTTTGACGAAGATCAGTCCGCCGCCGATGAAGCCGATGCCGGAGACGATCTGGGCGGCCACGCGTGAGGGGTCCAGGGAGGCCCCCTGGAGGTGCGCGGTGGCGGCGAAGCCGTGGATGGAGACTTCCATGAACAGGGCGCTGCCCACGCCGACCAGCATGTGGGTGCGCATGCCGGCGCTTTTCTGGCGTGCCTCGCGTTCCACTCCGATGAACAGCGACAGGACCAGGGCCAGGCCGAGTTCGGCGAACTGGCGGCCGCTCTGGCCCGCGCTCGTGCCGAAGAGGGGGGCGGCGCTCGGCTGCAGCGCCTGACCGAGTGCCTGACCAGTGGACAACATGCCCTGATTGTCCCACTGTGGCGGGCCGGTCCGGGTGAGGGGGTGGTCCGCTGAGGGGGCGGGGGGTCCGGTGAGGGGGGGGGCGGGGGTCCGGTGAGGGGGGCGGGGGGGTCCGGCGTTTTCGTGGCGCCGGTGATTTCGCCGATGCCGGCGGGTCCCGGGCGGGCGCACGGTGGGGGCGCCGATGAACACGGCGGTCTCCCGCCGGGGTGCGCCTTGCGGCTTCCTTGCGGCTTCCTTGCCGCTTTTTCCGGGTGCTTCCGCCACGACCGCCACGACCGAGAGGATCTCTCCGTGTCTCTGCATGCCTTCTCCCGCCCTGTGGTGCGGGCCTGTCTGGCCGCCGCGGTGGCGACCGCCGGTCTTCTGGGTCCCGGTCTGGCGTCCGGTGCCCGGGCCGCCGCGGACAACCCCTACGAGCGCGGCCCGGCGCCGACGGTGGCCGGCATCGAGGCGCCGCGCGGCCCCTACGCCGTCTCGCAGAGCAGCGTCTCCCCGCTCGGCGTGTCCGGCTTCGGCGGGGGGACGGTCTACTATCCGGCGTCCACCGCGGACGGCACGTTCGGCGCGGTCGTCATCTCCCCGGGCTTCACCGCCTATCAGTCGAGCATCGCCTGGCTCGGGCCGCGGCTGGCCTCCCAGGGCTTCGTCGTCTTCACCATCGACACGCTCACCACCCTCGACCAGCCCGACAGCAGGGGGCGTCAGCTCCTTGCGGCACTGGACTACCTGACGAAGTCGAGTGCGGTGCGCGGCCGGATCGATGCGTCCCGGCTGGGTGTGATGGGGCATTCGATGGGCGGCGGCGGCACCCTGGAGGCGGCCAGGAGCCGCCCGTCGCTGAAGGCGGCGATCCCGCTGACCGGCTGGAACCTCGATGTGACCTGGCCCGAACTGCGCACTCCCACCCTGGTCGTGGGCGCGGACGGGGACACTGTGGCCCCGGTGGCCACCCACTCCGAGCCCTTCTACCGGTCGCTGCCCGCCTCGCTGGACAAGGCGTACCTGGAGCTCAACAACGCCACCCACTTCACACCGAACTCGTCGAACACGACGATCGCGAAGTACAGCATCTCCTGGCTGAAGCGGTTCATCGACGACGACACCCGCTACGAGCAGTTCCTGTGCCCGCTGCCGAAGCCGGGCCCGGCCATCGAGGAGTACCGGGGCAACTGCCCGCACACGTCCTGATTTTGACGGCCCATCAGGTGGGCAGGGGCTTCGTCGGCGGGCGGGTGGTTGGGCCGGTGCACAGCTGGGTGCGGGGGCTGCTGGTGGTGTGCCCAGTGCGGTGGACGCGGGGCTTCCGGCCGGTGTTACGCGTGAGTAGCGTGCGGGTGTGGTCCTTTCGACGCCCCTCCCCCACCCGTTGACGCCCCTGCCCCGCCCGCCCGCTTCCCCCGGACTCTTCGGCCGGGCCGCGGAAACGGCCGCCGTGCGGGCCCTGGTGGAGCGGGCGCGGGCGGGCCGGGGCGGGGCGCTCGTCCTGAGCGCGCCGCCCGGCCTGGGCCGTACCGCGCTGGTGGAGTATGCGCGTACGCTCTGTGCTCCGCCCGCCGAGGGCCGGCCCACGCCGTCGGCGGCGCCCCGGCCGCAGGGGCCGCTGCTGGTCTGCCTGGACGACGTGCACCGCTGGGACGCGGCGTCGAGGGCCGCGCTGGGCGCGCGGCTGCGCCGCCCGTCCGCCGCCGGGGAGGTGGCCCTGCTGGTGAGCGTCGCCGAAGGCCGCACCGGGGCAGGGGAGTTCACCGGGCCGGCGACGCTGCACCTGGCACCGCTCGAGGAGAGCGCGGCCACCGCCCTGCTCCACCGGCTCACCCACGGCCGCGCCGACCCGGCCGTGGCCGCGTGGCTGGTGCGCGAGGCAGCGGGCAACCCCCGCCTGCTCACCTCTTACGCCGCGGCCCTCACCCCCGCCCAACTGGCCGGACGGGCCCGGCTGCCCGACCCCCTGCCCGGCGCGGAAGGCGTCCTGGACGACTACACCGCCCGCCTTCAGGAACTGCCGGGCGCGGCCCGCACCCTGCTGCTGCTCGCCGCGGCGGCCGCCGAGCACGAGGCCGAGGGCGCGGGGGCCGAGCTCGCCCTGGTGCTGCGGGCCGGCGGCGATGACGCGGGGCTCGCGCCCGCCGAAGCGGCCGGGGCGGTGCTCGCCGCGGGCGGGCGGCTCCGCTTCCCCCAGCCGCTGCTGCGCGCGGCGGTGCTGTGCGGCACGCCGCCCGCCCGGCGCAGGGCCGCCCACCTGCGCCTGGCCGGGGCGTGCCGGGACCCCTACGCGCGGCTGGTCCAGCTCGCGTGCGCGGCGCAGGGGCACGACGCATCCCTCGCCGGGCGCCTGGCCGCCGCGGCAGCCGGGCGCCCGCACGCCGAGCGCGCCACCGCGCTGGCCCGCGCCGCGGCCCTGTCCGCGGATGCGGCGGCGCGTACCGGCCGGCTCGCCGAGGCGGCGGACGCGGCCCGGCTGGCGGGGGATGCGGTACGGGCCCGGGCCCTGCTGGCCCGCACCGGGCCGCTGCCCGCGCACGGGGGCGTCCAGCGGGTGCGCGGGCTGCTGGCCCTGGCCGACGGGCCGGTGGACGACGCCCGGCAACTGCTGCTGGCCGCCGCCGCGCTGCTGCCGCCCCGCCAGGCCCGCGGCGCGCTGACCGGCGCGGCGCAGGCGGCGTGGGCGGCGGGCGATGCCGGCGCCTGCCGGGAGGCGATGGCGCGGTTGCCGGTGTGCGCCGATGATCCGCTCCTGGAGGCCTACCGCCGCGGGATGTGCGCGCTTCTCTCGGGGCGCACCGCGCAGGGCCACGCCCTGCTGCGCCGCTGCCTGAACGGGCCGGCGGGCCCGGGCGATCCGGCCGGACTGCTGCGCGCCGGGGCCACCGCCCTGGTGGTCGGGGACCTCGGCGCCGCCCGTGAGGCCGGGGCCCGGGCGCTGGCCGCGGTACGCGCCCACGGCCCCGAGGTGCTCGTGCCGCGCGCCCTGGAACTCCTTGCCTACGCGGAACTGCGCGCGGGCCGGCACACCGGCGCCCGCGCACACGCGGCCGAAGGACTCGGGGCGGCGCAGCGCTCCGGGCAGACCAACACCGCCGTCTGCCTGCACGCCGTCGCGGCGCTCGCCGCGTCCGTCGAGGGCGACGCCGGGGCCTGCGCCCTGCACGCGGCGGCCGCGGCGGCGGGCGCCGGACCGCACGGCCTGACCCAGGCCGCCACCCTGGCCGGCTGGGCACTGGCCCGCGCGGAACTGGCCGCGGGACGCTGCGCCGACGCGGCGGCACGGCTCGCCCCGCTCATCGCTCCGGGGCCGCGCGGCGGGCACTTCGCCGTCAGGATGCTGGCCGTGCCCTGCTTCGTGGAAGCGGCCCTCCAGGCCGGACAGGCCGCCCAGGCCGCCCGGGCCGGACAGGCGCGGCGCGCCACCGCGGAGTTCGCGCACTGGGCCAAGGCCACCGCTGACCCGCTCGCCCCGGCCCAGCTGGCCCGCTGCTACGCCCTGCTGGCGCCGCCCCCGCAGAAGGCCGCGGCCTTCGAGCGGGCGCTCGCCCGGCACGAGAGCGTGCCGGGCGAGTTCGAGCGGGGCCGTACCCAGCTGCTGTACGGGCAGTGGCTGCGCCGCGGGCGCCATACGCGGCAGGCGCGCGGCCCGTTGCGTGATGCGCTGGTGGCCTTCGAGCGGTGCGGGGCGCACGTCTGGGCGGAGCGCAGCCGGGGCGAGCTGCGGGCCGCGGGCGAGGCGGTGGCGGGCCGAGCGGGGGCGGGGGAAGGCAGGCCGGGGCTGCTGGCGGCGCTGACGCCGCAGCAGCAGCGCATCGCGCGGCAGGTGGCCGAGGGAGCCACCAACCGGGAGGTGGCGGTGCGCCTTTCGGTGAGCCACCGCACGGTCGACCACCACCTGCGCAATGTGTTCGCCGTGCTGGGTGTGCGCTCACGGGTCGAGTTGTCGCGGCTGCTCGCCGACGACGGTGACGGCAGGGGCGGGCGCAGTGGCGGTGGCGGGGTGCGGGGGCGGGAGGGCGAGGCGGCCGCGCGCTCGTAGGTGCCTCGGTGCCCCGGCGTACCGGCGTTGTGGTTGTGGTGGCGCGCGTACGTGGTGTTCAGGGTGGGTCTCGCGCCAGACCGCCATCGCGAGGTTCCCGTCGTCGCCGTCCAGCGCGGTGAGCGAGGCCGGGGAAGAGACCGTCCTCCTCCTTGGCGATGTGGCGGTGCAGTTCGGCGACGGCTTCGTCCACACCGGCGCGGGCGGGTGCCAAGGGCACGGTGCCACGCGGGGGGCGGGCCGGTGTCGCCCCCGTGCGCGTATCCACCACGCGGGCCGGGGTGGATACGGGCCCGGGCCCGGCGGCGGCCCGTCTGCGGCGGGTGCGGGTCAGGTGCCCAGTACGCCGCGCACCAGCAGGCGCGCGTAGGCGGCGTCCTGGCCGCCCGGCCGGAAGAGGATGCGGTACATCATCGGTGCGACGACGTGGTCGAGGACCGTTTCGGTGCCGGGGGCGCTCTCCCCGCGGCCGGCCGCGCGCTCCAGGATGACGTCGATCTGCTCGGCCGCGTACGCGGAGCACTGGCCCGCGTTGCTGCCGTCCGGGTCGCCGAGCAGGGCGTCGCGGATGTAGGCGCGGCCTGCCGGGGAGGCCATCTCGTCGAGGAACTGCTCGGCCCAGACCTGGAGATCGGCCTCCAGGGTGCCCAGGTCCTGCGGCGGCGCCTCGGGGCGCAGGTGCTCGACCGCCACGTCCGACAGGAGTGCCTGCAGATCGCCCCAGCGGCGGTAGACCGTCGAGGGGGTGACCTCGGCGCGGGCGGCGATCTGGGGCACGGTCAGGGCGTCGCGGCCCACCTCCGCCGCGAGTTCGCGTACGGCGGTGTGGACTGCTTCCTGGACACGGGCGCTGCGGCCGCCGGGGCGTGCCATCGGTCTACGGCTCACGGACCTCACCTTAGAGCGGATCCTTGCGCCGGAGCGCCGAGCGGGGCCTGCGGAGTGTGGGCCGGCGCAGTGTGGGCCGGCGGGATGCGGCCGTGGGCGGGGGCCGTCTGTTCGTAGGCGTGGCCCACCTGCAGGAGGGCGGCCTCGGCCAGGGGGCGGGCCATCAGCTGCATGCCGATCGGCAGGCCCTCGCGGTCGTGGCCGACCGGCACGGACAGGGACGGCAGGCCGGTGATGTCGGCCGGGGCGGAGAGGCGGACGTAGGCGTCGGAGACGCTCTCGTGCGTGCCGTCGGCCCAGGTGAGCATCGTCTGGCCGGTGTGCGCCGCGGTCGTGGGCACGGTGGGCGCGGCGATCACGTCGATCTCGTCGAACAGGCGCAGCCAGGCCTGGTGCATGAGGGTGCGGGCCCGCCGGGCGCGCAGGTAGTCGCCGGCGGGCATCAGTTCGCCGGCCTCCAGCAGGACACGGATGTCGGGCCCGTACTGTTCGGGGGCCGAGCGCAGCATCTGCTCGTGGTAGGCGGTGGCTTCGGGGACCATCAGGCCCCACTGGGTGGCCTGGATGTAGCGGGTCATGGGGATGTCGATCTCGACGAGGGTCGCGCCGAGGTCGTGCAGGTGGGTGAGGGCGGCGCGGACCGCGGTGTCGACCTGGGGGGTGATGCGGTCGAAGAAGTAGGTGCGGGGGACGCCGACCCGTACTCCTGTCAGGTCCGTGTCGGGGGTGGGCCGGTAGTCGGCGGGCCGCGGTGCGCGCCCGTCACGGGGGCGGGGGGCGGCCAGGACGTTCAGGGCCAGGGCCGCGTCCTGGACGGTGCGGGTCAGGGGGCCGACGTGGTCCAGGGACCAGGACAGGGACGTCACGCCGTGCCGGGGGACGAGGCCGTAGGTGGGCTTGAGGCCCACGACGCCGTTCAGCGCGGCCGGTACGCGGATCGATCCGCCGGTGTCGGTGCCCAGGGCGAAGGTCGCCGCGCCCGCCGCGACGGCGACGGCCGAGCCGCCGCTGGAGCCGCCGGCCACCCGGGCCGGGTCCCAGGCGTTGCGGGTCTGGGGGGTGGTCAGCCCGTAGGCGAACTCGTGGGTGTGGGTCTTGCCCAGCAGTGCGGTGCCGGCGGCGGCCAGGCGGGCCGCGACGGCGCTGTCGGCCGCTGCCCGGTGGCCGGTGCGGGCCCTGGAACTTGCCGTGGTCGCCAGGCCCTCGACGTCGATCAGGTCCTTCAGCGCCACGGGAGTGCCGTGCAGGGGGCCCCTGAAGTGACCGGCGGCCGCCTCGTGTTCGGCTTCGCGCGCCGCGTCGCGGGCCCGCTCGGCCGTCACGGTGACATAGGCGTTGAGGCCGGGCTCGGTCTGCTCGATCCGCTCCAGTACCGAGTCCACCAGTTCTACGGGGGAGAGCCGGCGCGTCCGTATCCGGTGCGCGGCGGCGGTCAGGGTCAGTTCATACGGCTGCACGGTGCGGCTCCTCTTCGGTGTGCTGCTCTTCTTCGGCGTGCTGCTCCTCTTCGGCGGGGAAGGGGGTGGGCGGGGTGTCGGCGAAGTCGAGTTCGCGCAGGACGGCGACGACGGAGTGGATGTGGTTGGCGGTGGCGGCCACCGCATCGTGGCGGTTGGCGGGCAGCAGGAGTCCGGTGCGGGCCGCCCAGGCAGCGGCCTGGGGCGGTGTCAGTTCTTCGGCGGCGGGCATGGTGGCCTCTTTCTGGCGGTCCGGGGCGGCGAGGGCGGTGCGGTGCGGTGCGGGAGCGTGTTGCCTCCCGCCGACAGCTAAAAGCTAACCGTTTGCGTTAGGTCACGATAGGTCCTACGCTCACTTAACGCAAACAGTTAGCTTTTAGCTGTGCGGGGGCGGTGCCCCCACCGCCCCCGCACCCCGGGAAAGGACCCCCGACATGCAGACACCCCAGACACCCCAGGCACCCCGAGCCCCCCGAGCCCCCCGAGCCCCCCACTGGACCATCGGCGACATCACCGTCCACCGCATCGACGAGACGCCGCTGCCGCCGGCCACCGGGCCCTGGCTGCTGCCCGGCGCCACCTCCGACGTCGTCGCCCGGCAGGACTGGCTGCACCCCGACTTCGCCGACCACGAGGGCACCCTGCGCCTGGACAGCCACAGCTTCGCGCTCACCCTGGGCACCCTGCGGGTACTCGTCGACACCGGCATCGGCAACGGCAAGACCCGCGCCAACCCCGCCTGGCACGGCCTGCGCACCGACTACCTCCAGCGCCTGACCGACGCCGGGTTCCCCCCCGACACCGTCGACCTGGTCGTCCTCACCCACCTGCACACCGACCACGTCGGCTGGAACACCCGGGAGGCGGACGGCGCGTGGGTGCCCACCTTCCCCAACGCCCGCTACCTCGTCTCGCGCACCGAGCGGGAGTTCTGGGCCGCGCAGAGCATGGACGAGCCGCGCCGGCAGATGTTCCGCGACTCCGTGCTCCCCGTCGAGGACGCCGGGCTGCTCGACCTCCTCGACATCGCGCAGGAGGGCACCGACATCGCCCCGGGCCTGCGCCTGACGCCCGCCCCCGGCCACACCCCCGGCCACCTCGCCGTCCAGCTCAGCAGCCGCGGCGAAACAGCCGTGATCACCGGCGACGCCATCCACCACCCCGTCCAGCTCCCCCACCCCCACCTCTCCAGCTGCGCCGACACCGACCCCCGCCGGGCCGAAGCCTCCCGGCGCGCCCTGCTCGCCTCGCTCGCCGGCACCGGCACCCTCCTGCTGGGCACCCACTTCCCCCACCCCACCGCCGGCCGCGTCACCGCCCACGAGGGCACCTACCGGCTGGCCCCCGTACCGCCCGCACACCCCGCACCCCGGCAGTGACACCCCCCGGCGCCCGCGCGCAGGAACCGGAGAGGGCCGGCCGGTGCCTGTCGCGGAGCGGGCCGCAGCGGGTGAGACTGGCCAGGGCGGAGCGGATCCCTCCCCCGACCGGCGACAACGAGGCGGCAGCACACGTGAGCGACAGCCAGGACGCCCCCCGGCCCGGCCGGCACATCCTCGTGACCGGCGCCACCGGCTACATCGGCGGCCGCCTGGTCCCCGAACTGCTGGCGGCCGGCCACCGGGTGCGGTGCCTGGCCCGCACCCCCCAGAAACTGCGCGACCACCCCTGGGCCGGACAGGTCGAGATCGTCCAGGGCGACGTGAGCGACCCGCGGTCACTGGCCGGCGCCCTGCGGGACATCGACGTCGCCTACTACCTGGTGCACGCCCTGAACTCCGGGGCCGGCTTCGAGGACACCGACCGGCGCGCCGCCGCCTCCTTCGCCGAACAGGCCCACGCGGCCGCCGTGGACCGCATCGTCTACCTCGGCGGGCTCACCCCGGCCGGCGTGCCCGAGGAGGAGCTCTCACCGCACCTGCGCTCACGGGCCGAGGTCGGCCACATCTTCCTCGCCTCCCCCGTCCCCAGCATCGTCCTGCGCGCGGCGGTCATCATCGGCTCGGGCTCCGCCTCCTTCGAGATGCTGCGCTACCTCACCGAACGCCTGCCGGTCATGGTCACGCCCAGCTGGGTGCGCACCCGCATCCAGCCGGTCGCCGTACGCGACGTACTGCGCTACCTCGTCGCCTGCGCCCGCCTGCCCGAGGCCCTCAACCGCGGCTTCGACATCGGCGGCCCGGACGTCATGACCTACCGGGACATGATGCGCACCTACGCCGAGGCCGCCGGACTGCGCCACCGCCTGATCGTGCCCATCCCCCTGCTCACCCCCTCGCTCTCCAGCTACTGGGTCGGCCTGGTCACCCCCGTGCCCCGCGGCATCGCCCGCCCGCTCGCCCAGTCCCTGCGCCACGAAGTCATCTGCCAGGAACACGACATCGCCGGCTACGTGCCCGACGGCCCCGGTCACCCCCTGCCCTTCCGCCGCGCCCTCCAACTGGCCCTGCGGCGGATCCAGGACGCCCAGGTCACCACCCGGTGGTCCTCGGCCGCCCTGCCCGGAGCCCCCAGCGACCCGCTGCCCACGGACCCCGACTGGGCCGGCGGCAGCCTCTACACCGACCACCGCCAGCTGCGCGTGGACGCCTCCCCCGCGCAGCTGTGGCGGGTCATCGAAGGCATCGGCGGCGACAACGGCTGGTACTCCTCCCCCCTGGCCTGGGCCGTGCGCGGCTGGCTCGACCGCCTCGTGGGCGGCGTCGGCCTGCGCCGCGGCCGCCGCGACGCCCACCGCCTGCGCATCGGCGACTCCCTGGACTTCTGGCGGGTGGAGGAGATCGAACCGGGCCGGCTCCTGCGCCTGCGCGCCGAGATGCGGCTGCCCGGACTGGCCTGGCTGGAGATGTACGTGGACGAGGACGGGCCCGGCCGCACCCGCTACCGCCAGCGCGCCCTCTTCCACCCCCGCGGGCTGTCCGGCCACGCCTACTGGTGGTCGGTCGCCCCCTTCCACGCCCTGGTCTTCGGCGGCATGGCCCGCAACATCGCCAGGGCGGCGGGCCGCGAGAGCGCCTGACGCGCCCGCGCCCGGACCGGTGACCGGGCGCCGACGGGCTCAGCACGCGGCGCTGACCTCGCCAGGCGCCTGGTCCAGAACCTCAAGACCCCGCAGGCACGGTTCGAGCCACAGGCGGGGGCCGGTTCGGCACCTACATGCTGACGCCGCAGCACGCCGAGGCCGGCCTGTCGCGCGCTGCTGCCCGCCCTGGCCGCCGACGCCCGCTACCGCGTCGCCACCCGGGAACCCGCCGCCCCCGTGACCCGCACCACCACCACGGCCGTCCGCCGCGGCGCGCCCCCGCGCGCGGCGGTCCGCGCCGTCCCGGACGCGCCACGCCACCCGCCGCCCCCACCCGCCCCGAAGACCCCCGCGGACCCCGGCGCGCCGGACGCGGCCCTCACCCCTCCAGGGCCGGGCACAGGGCGAGCGCCGGGACGGTGAGGCGGTAGCCCACCCCGCGGACCGTCTCGATCCAGTGCGGCGAGCCGAGCTTGCCGCGCAGCGAGCCGACATGCACATCCAGGGTGCGCGTGGAGCCGAACCAGTTCTCGTCCCACACCCGGGCCATGATCTCCTCACGGCGCAGCACCGTGCCGGGCTCCTCCAGCAGCATCGCGAGCAGGTCGAACTCCTTGCGGGTGACGCGCACTTCGTCGTCGTAGAGGTGCACCTTGCGGGTGCGGGCATCCAGGCGCAGCGGGCCCGCGCACAGGTGGCGCTGCCCGTCCTGGGGCGGTGTCACGGGTTCGGGCCAGGGCACGGGCTCGGGCTCGGGTTCGGGTTCGGGGGTGTCCTCCAAGCCGGGGTCGGGGGCGCTGTGCAGGGGCGCGCGGCGCTGGGCGGGCACGAGGGGCGCGGGGGCCGGCAGCGGCCCGCCGGCGGCGGCCGCCTCGTGGCGCAGGCAGCCGGCGCTGCGGCGCAGCACCGCCCCGATGCGGGCGAGGAGTTCGTAGCGTCCAAAGGGCTTGGGGACGAAGTCGTCGGCGCCGGAGTTCAGGGCCAGGACCTGGTCCAGTTCGTGGTGGCTTCCGCTGAGCACGATGATCGGTACGCAGGACTGCTCCCGGATGCGCCGGCACACCTCGTGCCCGGCCAGGTCGGGCAGGATCAGGTCGAGCAGCACCAGGTCGGCGCCGGGCAGTTGCTCCAGTGCGTCGCTTCCGGTGCGGGTGTGCTGGGTGGTGTAGCCGTGCATGCCCAGCATCTGCCGGAGTGCCTCGGCCATTCCGTCGTCGTCCTCGACGATCAGTACGTTCATCAATCTCGCAGGCCTTCCCGAGGAGTCCGTGGGTGGGAACGGAGAGCCCCGAGCCTTGCGAGGGGGTCCGCGCAGCGTCAACGCGTGTTGGCGTCCGGGCCCAAGACGGGGGTGGGAAGGGGGGATTCCTGCCCGCCTCCTGTCATGGCGGGGCGGGCGGCGGGCTGTGCTGTCATGGGGTGGTCAGGGCAGGGGGGCGGACCTTGTCATGGAACTGGCAGAGCCGGGAGCCGGGGGGGTGGCGCGGGGCCCCCGCGGCGGGCTCAGTGCGCGGCGGGGGCGGGCGGTGCCGGTGTGCCGCGGGCGCCGGACAGGGCGGTGCCGCGGGCGCCGGACAGGGCCCGGGTCAGGGCGTCCAGCAGGCCGGTGCGGGCGCTGTGGTGCACGGTGACGCAGGCGCCGTGGCGCCGGCCCGCGCCGGCCAGGCGGGCGCGTTCGGCGGCCAGGGCCTCCAGGGCGCGGCCCACCAGGGCCGGCAGCGGGGCGCGGGCAGCCGTGCGGTGGGCGGCGGCCGGGACGCTCAGCGCGAAGAAGTCCAGGGGCAGTTCGGCGGTGGCGCGGTCCAGCTGGGCGGCGCCGCTCACCGCGTCGGCCAGGACGCGGGGGGCGGTGGCGGGCGCCACGGCGGACAGCGGGCCGCTCCCGCCGTGGCCGGGGCAGTGCAGGACCCCCTCCAGGCCCCCGAAGTGCTCAAGCGCGGTGCGCACGGCGGCGCGGACGTCGTCCTCGCGGGAGGGCCGGCCGGCCGCCCGCACGATGCGGGCATCGGCGGGCACCGGGCTGCCCGGCGGTGCCAGCAGCACGACCTGGGCCCGGTGGCGGCGGGCCAGGGACAGCGCCAGGCGGGTGCCGGTGCCCGAGCCGGTGTCGGTGAGCAGATAGCGGCCGCCCCTGCGCAGGGCGGCCCGCGGCGCGCCGGGGGGCGGCGGCGGGGCGGGGCGCGGGATGCGGGCCTCGCGGCCGGCGGCCGTGTAGCGGACCTCGGCCGGCCGGGGGCGGGGCAGCGCGAGTTCGCCGAGTGCGAGGGGGAAGGGGCCCTCGGTCCAGGGCGGCAGGGTGTGCACCGTGAGGCACAGGGCGTGGATGCGGCCGTCCCCGGCGCCGGCCTGCTGGGCCAGCGCGCCGAGCGCGGCGGCCAGTTCGGGGCGGGCGCGGCCGGTGACGAGGAAGGCCAGGTGGACCGGGGCGGGGCCGGTGGAGCGGCCCAGGGCCTCCAGGGCCGGCAGGGTCAGTTCGGCGGCGCGCTCCAGGCTCGTGGTGGCGGCGGGCAGGTCGAAGACGAGGGCGGTGGGGGTGTGGCCGGCCCGGTGCAGGGCGGTGAGGTAGGCGTCCCAGGAGGAGGCGTCGGCGGCCACGTCGCGGCCCACGCGGGCGGTGCGGACGCCCAGGGGGGCCCAGGCGCGGCCGGTGTCGCGGCCGTCGATGACCAGCAGGCCGCGGCCGGGGGTGCGGGTGGGGGGCGGGGGTGCGGCGGCGGGGGTCCACTGGGGGGTGGGGCGGGGTGCGGGGCGCGGTGGTGCGGACCGGCCGCCCGCGGTGGTGGTGAGGGCACTGGCGTTCATCGCGTCCACCCCGTCGTCCTTCTCCCCTGTGGCCGCGCCCCCGCAGGGCCGGCGCCTCTCCTTGTTCCCGG
>NZ_JBEYZK010000051.1:0-22065 GCF_040646035.1 Streptomyces sp. NPDC046465 | reverse complement strand
GTCAGGCCGCTGCCCGACGAGCCGGGGACCACCGGCACCCCGGCCGCCTGCACGGTCGCCTTGGCGCGGATCTTGTCGCCCATCAGGGCGATGGCGTCGGCGGGCGGGCCGATGAAGGCCAGGCCCGCCTCCGCGCACGCCCGGGCGAAGTCGGCGTTCTCCGCGAGGAAGCCGTAGCCGGGGTGGACGGCCTGGGCGCCGGAGGTCGCCGCCGCCTCCAGGATGCGCTCCACGGACAGATAGCTCTCGGCGGCCGGGGCCGGGCCCAGGCGGACCGCGGTGTCGGCCGCGCGCACATGCCGGGCGTCGGCATCGGCGTCGCTGAAGACGGCGACCGAGCGGACGCCGAGCTCCCGCAGGGTGCGGATGACGCGGACCGCGATCTCGCCGCGGTTGGCGACCAGCACTGTGTCGAACATCGTCATTCGTTCCTCACATCCGAAAGACGCCGAAGCCGGGCGCAGTGTCGTCCCTCTGGGCAAGTGGGGCGCCCGCGCACGCGGTCAGGGCCAGCCCCAGGACCTGCCGGGTCTCCAGCGGGTCGATCACGCCGTCGTCCCACAGGCGGGCGGTGGCGTAGTAGGCATTGCCCTGCTCGTCGTACTGCGCGCGGATGGGGTCCTTGAAGGCCTCCTCGTCCGCGGCGGGCCACTCCTCGCCGCGGGCCTGTAGCTGGTCGCGCTTGACCGTGGCCAGCACGGAAGCGGCCTGCTCGCCGCCCATCACGGAGATCTTCGCGTTCGGCCACATCCACAGGAAGCGGGGGGAGTAGGCCCGCCCGCACATCGAGTAGTTGCCCGCCCCATACGAGCCGCCGACGACGACCGTCAGTTTGGGCACGCGGGTGCAGGCCACCGCGGTGACCATCTTCGCGCCGTGCTTGGCGATGCCACCGGCCTCATAGTCCCGGCCGACCATGAAGCCGGAGATGTTCTGCAGGAAGAGCAGGGGGATGCCGCGCTGGTCGCACAGCTCGATGAAGTGGGCGCCCTTCTGGGCGGACTCGGAGAACAGGATGCCGTTGTTCGCGACGATCCCCACCGGGTGGCCGTGGAGGTGGGCGAAGCCGGTGACCAGGGTGGTGCCGTACTCGGCCTTGAACTCCGCGAAGCGCGAGCCGTCCACCACGCGCGCGATGACCTCCCGCACGTCATAAGGGGTGCGCGAGTCCGTCGGAACCGCCCCGTACAGCCCCAGCGGGTCGACCTTGGGCTCCTCCACCGGCTGCACCGGCCAGGGCAGGGCGCCGCGTGCGGGGAGGGTGGCCACGATGGTGCGCAGGATGCGCAGGGCGTGCGCGTCGTCCTCGGCGAGATGGTCGGTTACCCCGGAGATGCGCGCGTGCACGGCGCCGCCGCCCAGTTCCTCGGCGGTGACGACCTCGCCGGTGGCGGCCTTCACCAGCGGCGGGCCGCCCAGGAAGATGGTGCCCTGCTCGCGCACGATGACCGCCTCATCGCTCATCGCCGGGACGTAGGCCCCGCCCGCGGTGCAGGAGCCGAGGACGGCGGCGAGCTGCGGGATCCCGGCGCCCGACATCCGGGCCTGGTTGTAGAAGATCCGCCCGAAGTGCTCACGGTCGGGGAACACCTCGTCCTGCATCGGCAGGAACGCACCCCCGGAGTCGACCAGGTACAGGCACGGCAGGCGGTTTTCCAGGGCCACCTCCTGGGCGCGCAGGTGCTTCTTGACCGTCATCGGGTAGTACGTGCCGCCCTTGACCGTCGCGTCATTGGCGACGATCACGCACTCGCGGCCCGAGACCCGGCCGATCCCGGCGATCACCCCGGCCGCCGGAGCACCCCCGCCGTACAGCCCGTCCGCCGCGAGTGGCGCCAGCTCCAAAAACGGCGAACCCGGGTCCAGGAGCGTGTCCACCCGCTCCCGCGGCAGCAGCTTGCCACGCGCCACATGACGGGCCCGCGCCCGCTCGCCGCCACCGAGCCGGGCCGCCGCGAGCTTGGCCCGCAACTCCCCGACCAGGGCGGCATGCGCCGCCTCGTTCACCCGCCATGCCTCGGACGCGGGATCAGCCGCGCTCACCAGCACTGGTGCCTGCCGGGTCATCGCACGCGGTCCCGGTCGCCGCTCGGGGGCGCGGCGGGGAGGAGTTCGCGGGCGATGAGCATGCGCTGGACCTCGCTCGTGCCCTCGCCGATCTCCAGGATCTTGGAGTCGCGCCACATGCGGGCGACGGGATACTCGTTCATGTAGCCGGAGCCGCCGTGGATCTGGGTGGCGTCGCGGGCGTTGTCGACGGCGACGGTCGAGGAGTAGAGCTTGGCGATGGCTGCCTGCTTCTTGAAGGGCTCGCCCGCGACCAGACGGGAGGCCGCGTCGCGCCAGCCGACGCGGGCCATGTGGGCGCGCGTCTCCATGTCGGCGAGCTTGAACTGGATGGCCTGGTTCGCGCCGATCGGCTTGCCGAAGGCGTGCCGCTGCGCGGCGTACTTCACGGACTCGTCCACGCAGCCCTGGGCGAGGCCGGTGGCGAGCGCGGAGATGGCGACGCGGCCCTCGTCGAGGATGCGCAGGAACTGGGCGTAGCCGCGGCCCTCTTCGCCGACGAGGTTGCCCACGGGCACGCGTACGTCGTCGAATGAGAGCTCTCGGGTGTCGGAGCAGTTCCAGCCCACCTTGGAGTAGGGGGCGGCGACGGTGAAGCCAGGGGTGCCGGACGGGACGATGATCGAGGAGATCAGCGGGCGTCCGTCGGCCTTGCGGCCGGTGACGGCGGTGACCGTGACCAGGACCGTGATGTCCGTGCCCGAGTTGGTGATGAAGCACTTGGAGCCGTTGATCACCCAGTGGTCGCCGTCGCGGACGGCCGTGGTGCGGGTGCCGCCCGCGTCGCTGCCCGCGCCGGGTTCCGTCAGGCCGAATGCGCCGAGTACGTCACCCGAGCACATCTTCGGCAGCCACTCGCGCTTCTGCTCCTCGGTGCCGAAGAGATAGATGGGCATGGCGCCCAGCGAGACGCCCGCCTCCAGGGTGATGGCCACGGAGGAGTCGACGCGGGCGAGCTCTTCGAGGGCGATGCCGAGCGCGAAGTAGTCGCCGCCCATCCCGCCGTACTCCTCGGGGAAGGGCAGCCCGAACAGGCCCATGCGGCCCATCTCACGGACGATCTCGTAGGGGAACTCGTGCCGCTCGTACAGATCGCCGATCTGAGGGGCGACGACGTCGTGGGCGAACGCCTCGACCGTGCGCCGGAGTTGCTCGTGCTCAGCGGTGATCCGGTGATCAAACATGCGGGGGTCCTCCCGACGTTCGGCCGCGTGGCCGGTGGGTTGGTGGCTGGCGAAAGTGTTGGCGGTGGGGCGCCGGTGTACGACGGGGGAGCCGTACACCGGCAGCCGGGTGGAGCGGGTGGGGCTACTGGGGGCCGCCGTCCACATGGATCGTCTGACCGGTGATGTACGCGGCGTCCTCGCTCGCGAGGAACGCCACCACCCCGGCGATGTCCCGCACCGAGCCGACCCGGCGCAGGGGCGACCTGGCGGCCGCCGCCCGCCGGAACTCCGCCGGATCCGCGCCCGTCCGGCGCGCGGTCTCGTCCGTCATGGCGGTGGCCACGAACCCGGGGGCGATGGCGTTGACATTGACCCCGTGCGGCCCCAGCTCGATCGCCAGGGTGCGGGTGAGGCCCTGCACGGCCGCTTTGGCGGCCGCGTAGTTGGCCTGGCCCCGGTTGCCGTCGGCGGCCACCGAACTCAGGTTGACGATCTTTCCGGACCCCTGTCGCACCATCTGCCGCCCCGCGGCGCGCGAGCAGTGGAAGGCGCCCTTCAGGTGCACGTCGACGACGGTGTCCCAGTCGTCGTCGCTCATCATGAAGAGCATGTTGTCGCGGAGGACGCCCGCGTTGTTGACGAGGACGTCGAGCCGTCCGTACTCCGTGCACGTTCGGTCGATCGCGGCGTCGACCTGCTCGGCGGACGTGACGTCGCAGCCGATGGCCAGGGCGCGACCGCCCGCCGCCCGGATCGCGGTGACGGTGCCCGCCGCGTCGCTCTCGACCAGGTCGAGAGCGACGACGGCCGCACCGTCCGCCGCGAGCCGGGCGGCCGTCGCGGCGCCGATGCCCCGGCCCGCTCCGGTGACGATCGCCACGGCGTCGGTGAGGGGGCTGCCGGAGGTCATGCGCGGTCCTTTCTCGTGTCTGGATGTCTGGATGTCTGGTGTCAGCGGGCGGTGGCCGCGGGGGCACCGCCGGTCGTGGCGATCAGGCTCTTGGGGCGCATGTCGCGCCACGAGGCCTCGACGTGGGCCAGGCAGGCCGCCCGGCTCTCCGGCCCCAGGACACTGCGCCAGCCGGCCGGTACGGCGCCGGACGCGGGCCAGAGGGAGTGCTGCTCCTCGTCGTTGACCAGGACGAGGTAGCTGCCGTCCGGGTCCTCGAACGGATGGGACATGGGTGGGGAACCTTTCTGGTGCGGCATGGCGTGGGTCAGCCCTTCGGCATGCCGGTGAGGTCGGGCTTGAGGGAGACCGGCAGGGAGCTCATGCCGTGCAGGATCGTCGAGTAGATCCAGTGCTCCTGACCGGTCTGCTCGATGTCGGTGACCATGCGGCGCAGGCCGTCGAGGACCGCTTCGATCTCCATGCGGGCGAGATAGTGCCCGAGGCAGAAGTGTGCGCCGTGGGCGAAGGTGAGGTGTTTGTTCGGCGTGCGGTCCAGGTCGAACTTGTCGGGGTCCGCGAAGACGTCGCCGTCGAAGTTGGCCGACGAGATCCAGACGCTGACCACGTCACCGGCCTTGATCTGCTGCCCGTTGACGACGATGTCGCGGGTCGCGGCACGGCCGCCGTGGATGGACGGCACGGTCCAGCGCAGCACCTCCTCGACGGCGGTGCCGAGGTCCGCTTCGCCGCTGCGCAGCCTCTTCCACTGGTCGGGATGCTGCATCAGCGCGAGGAGGCCGCCGGTGATGGCGTGGCGGCCGGTCTCGTCGCCACCGATCATCAGGCCGTAGCAGTTCGCCATCAGCTCGGCGTCGCTGAGGCGTTCGCCGTCGATCTGGCTGTTGGCGAGCAGGCTCACCACATCGTCGTGCTCGCTGTGGCGCCGGGTGCCTGCCAGGTCCGAGAAGTACAGGAGGATCTCGCTCTTGGCGGTCCAACTGTCCTCCGGCGGGGCGTCGGCGTGGTCGGAGCTCCACGCACGCGAGGTCAGACCGAGGAGATACTTGCGGTCCGAGCGCGGCACCCCGAGCAGGTCGCAGATCGCGCCGAGCGGGACGCTGCCCGAGACGTCCTCGGCGAAGTCGCACTCGCCCTTGTCGATGGCGTCCTTGAGGAGGCCGTCGACGGTCTCGCGCAGGCCCTCACGGATGTCGTGCAGCATCCGCGGCGAGAAGGCCTTCATCAGGATGTTGCGGATCTGCGCGTGGCGGACCCCGTCGGTCACCGCCAGCATCGTGCCGGCCGCGGAGTCGCCGCCGGTGAGGAGCGTGCCGAGGGCGTTGCCGCGCTCGGTGGTGAAGTGCTCCTTGTCCCGGTAGACGGCCATCGCGTCCGCGTACCGGCTGACCACCCAGAAGCCGGGCTGCGAGCCGCGCGCCTCCTGCCAGTACATCGGGCGCTCGGCGCGCAGATGGCGCCAGACCTCGGTCAGGTCCCGCTCGGCGTGCAGCCGGGGGTCGGCGAGGTCGAGGCTCGCGAGCTCCCCCGGATCGACGCTCGGCTTGGTGTTCATCATCGGTGTCTCCAGTCCGCGGTTCGCGACGGTCGCGCGGCCCGGCTGTGCGCGGTACGCACGCGGGCGGCGTCGGGTGAGCCGGTGGCGGTACGGCTCGGGGAGGAGGGAGCGGGCCCGCCTCCGGTACAGGGGCTGCCGGAGGTCGGCCTCATCGTTCGTCCGCCGGACGCGCGCCTGCCTGGCCCTGGGCCGTCGCGCTCGCGACGGCGGCGAGTCCCTCGACGGTGGGGTTGCCGATCATCTCGCGGGGAGTGATCGAGTAACCCGCGGCCCGTGCCTTGAGGATGACGGTGATGGCGAGCATGCTGTCGCCGCCGAGCGCGAAGAAGTTGCTGTCGGCGGTGACGTCGGACACGCTCAGGAGGTCGCCGAAGATACGGGCGAAGGCCTCCTCCGCCGGGGTGGCGGGCGCTCGCCCCGCCGTGTCGGCCGTCGTCGCCGGGACCGGCAGCGCTGCCCGGTCCAGCTTGCCGTTCGGTGTCGTCGGGAACGCCTCGACGGTGACGCAGGCGGCGGGCACCATGTGCTCAGGCAGGGCCAGGGCCGCGAATTCGCGCAGCTCGGCGGGGGCCGGGGCGGGCTTTCCGTAGGTCGCCGCCGGGATCACATAGGCGACGAGCTGCTGGACACCGGGCTGGTCCTCGCGGACGACGGCGACAGCCCGGTCGACCGAGGGGTGCCCGGCCAGCACGCCCGCCACTTCACCGAGCTCGATGCGGAAGCCCCGGAGCTTGACCTGGTCGTCGGCGCGGCCGTGGAAGTCGAGGCCGCCGTCCGGTCGCAGGGACACGAGGTCACCGGTGCGGTACATGCGTGAACCGTCCGCCGCGAACGGGTCGGCGACGAAGCGCTCGGCGGTGAGCGCCGGGCGCCCGAGGTATCCGCGCGCCAGGCCCGCCCCGGCGACGTAGAGCTCGCCGGGCTCACCCACGGCCGCAGGGCGCAGCTCGGCGTCGAGGACGTGGACCCGGGTGAGCGGGACGGCCGTGCCCAGCGAGGGTGTGGCGGGACCGGCCAGCGGCTCGGTCATGGTGGCGCAGACGGTCACCTCGGTCGGCCCGTACGCGTTGATCATGCGCCGGTCGCCTTCGGTCCAGCGTGTCACGAGCTCGCCGGAGCACGCCTCACCGGCCACCAACAGGCTGCGTACGCCCGGGAGTTCACCGGCGGACACGCTGGCGGCGGCGACCGGCGGCAGCACGGCGTGGCTGACGCGCAAGCCGGTGAGCACCTCGGCCAGGGCCTCGCCTGCGAGCGTGCCGGGCGGCGGGACGACCAGGGCGGCGCCCGCCTCCAGGACGGCCAGCAGCTCGAAGACGTACGCGTCGAAGCTGGGCGAGGCGAACTGCAGCAGTCGGCTGTCCGTGCCGATCGCCATCCGCTCCACCGTCGCGGCGGCCAGCGTCGCCAGACCGCGATGGGTGACGGCGACGCCCTTGGGCCTGCCGGTGGTTCCTGAGGTGTAGATGACATAGGCGAGACCGGCCGCCGACAGCGGGGCGCTCAGTTCGAAGAGCGTCGGGTCCGTGTCGGGCGCGGCCGCGAGCCGGTCGCGGGTCTCCGGCTCGTCGAGGACGAGCCGGGGCGTGCCCGGGGTCTGCGGGATCCGGGCGGCGAAGGCGCCGCCGGTGCACACCAGGGCGGGGGCCGCGTCGCCGAGGACGTACGCGATACGGTCGGCCGGGTAGGCGGGGTCGACCGGCAGGAACGCGGCGCCGGTCTTGGCGACCGCGAGGGTGGCGACGACCATGTCGACGGACCGGGGCAGCGCCAGGGCCACGAGCCTCTCGGGGCCCGCGCCGTGTGCGAGGAGAACCCGGGCGAGCCGGTTGGCCCGCCTGTTGAACTCGTCGTACGTGAGGGTCTCCTCGGCACTGACGAGCGCGGTGCCGTCGGGGCCGTCCTTGACCCGCCGCTCCAGCAGCTCGGCGAGCGTGACCGGCGCCGGGTCGGGCATGCCACCGCTCCAAGTGCTCTGTGTGGTGGTCGCCATGCCGTCCTTCTCCTCACGTGGTGCGGCCACGGACGGGACCGCACCGCCCGCCACTGTGTTCGACTGCGTCATGTCAGCACCGGCCATCCGGCGTCGGCGACTCCGAGCCGCTCCCGGGCCTCGGCGCGCAACCGCAGCCGGTCCGGCTTGCCGAGCGCGAGGACCGGAAGGGCGGTGCGCAGTTCGATGTCCGCCGGGATGTGATTGCGGGTCAGCCGCTCGGCGACGTGCCGTCGCAGGGCGTCGGCGTCCGGGGCATCCGCTCCGGCTCCGGCGGTCAGTACGACCGCGGCGCAGATCCGCTCCAGGCGATCCGCGTCCTCGACACCGAACACGGCGGCCTCCGCGACCGCGGGGTGGTCGAGGAGGGCGCGCTCGACGGACGCCGGGTAGACCTTGATGCCGTTCGACTTGATGACATCGGCGATCCGGCCGTGCAGGTGGAGGTAGCCGGCGTCGTCGAAGTGGCCGATGTCACCGGTGTGTATCCAGCCGTCGCGGACGGTGCGCGCGGTGAGCTCCGGCTCGTTCCAGTAACGCTCCATAGACCAGCGGGAGATGACACACACCTCGCCGGCCTCGCCGACGGGCAGGTCCCGGCCGTCCCCGGAGTCACGGATGACCACCCGGACGCCCTCGGGCGGGCGGCCGACGGTGGCGCGCAGGGCGGCGTCGCGGTGGTCGTCCGGGAGCAGCAGACTGATCAGGCCGCTCTCGCTCGTCCCGTACACCTGCATGATGACGGGCCCGAGGACCTCGACGGCCTTGGCCAACCGGTCCGGGGAAGCCGCGCTGCCGGTGTAGAAGAGCTCCCGCACGGTGGACAGGTCGGAGCTGTCGATGTCCGGGTGCTCGGTCAGCGCGTACACCTGGGGGGCGGACAGCACGAGCCGGGTGATGCCGTACTGCCCGATCGCCCGCAGGACCTCGCTCGCGTCGAAGGACGACTGCAGGACGACGAGACCGCCGGTGATCACGGTGTCGTCCGCGGCGAAGCCACTGGAGTGCGTCAGCGGCGCGGTGACGAGGCAGTTCGCGGGGACGCCACGGGCGGCCGAAGTGGCGACCATGTCGTTCTTCACGGCGAACGCCCAACTGACGCCCTTGGGGCGGCCCGTGGACCCGCTGGTGTACGTGACGACGGCGATGTCGCCGTTCTCCGCCGTATCCAGGTCGAACGCGTCGGCGGGGGCCGCCGTGAGGTCGACGACATCGGGACCGAAGGAACCGAGACCGGCGAGCAGCGGCCGGACGGCCGACGCGTCGCACAGCTCGCGTCCGCGGCCGACGTTGTCGGCGTCCACGGCGAGCATGGTGGCGCGGACGTCCGTGAGGATGCCGAGCTGCAGCTCGAGCGGGAGCTGGTCGAGCGGGTTGACCGCGTTGACCCCCCGGAGATGGATCACCGTGGCACCGAGCAGGTTCGCCGCCCAGCGCAGGACCAGTGTCGCGGGGGTGTTGGCATTGGTCAGGACAGCGACCACGCTCTCACTGCCGACCCCCTGTTCGCGCATCGTGTGGGCCGCGGACCTGACGGAACCGGCGAGCACACCGGCGGTGGTGGGGACGTCCTCACACACGAGGGGTGCATTCGAGGGGTTGGCCTCGAGGGCGTCCAGGATCTGCCGGACGTAATGACTATTGCCTTGCAACCACGTTCTCCAATTCGGCTCGTGGGAGCGAGGCCGTCAGCGCATCAGAAAATTGAGGCACGGCATTACGGCCTCGCGTATCGGCCCGCTGAAATGGTCGTTCACCAGATCTCAAGGTAGACGGGCCCGAGGGGCCCCGACATCCCCAGGTCTGGTAGTTATCAGAACGCCCGCAGAATGCCTTGATATTCGGACGGCGACTGTCCTAGCGTCGTACGACATGGAGATACATACGGTTGAGTCGACACCTGCCACTGTGCGCTCGGGTGTCCTTGACGCGGGGGCCCCGGCGGTCGCGAAGATTGAATCCGGGGATCTGGTGAGTTACCCCGACACCTGGACCAACTGGAACAACGAGTTGGCGTTCGGGATGTCCTTCGAAGAACTCGTGGACGTGCGTCGGCGCAACCCCGGCTGCCCGTACCCGCTCATAGGTCCTGTGGAGGTCGCGGGCGCGGAGCCGGGCGACGTGATCGAGTGCCGGCTCACCGAACTGCGCACCCGCGACTGGGGCTGCAACGCCTCCCACCCCGGCTCCGGAGCGCTGCGTGACGACTTCTCGGAGCCGTACATGCACTACTTCCGGTTCGACGACGACCGCCGTACGGCGACCTACGCGCAGGGAACCACCGTGCCCCTCGCCCCGTTCCTGGGCGTCCTCGGCGTGGAGCCCGAGGGGGACGAGCCGGTCGGCGCGCTGCTCGCAGGGCCCTACGGCGGCAACCTGGTGCTGCGCGAACTGACCGTCGGCTCCTCGCTGTTCCTGCCGGTGGCCAAGCCGGGCGGACGGGTGTGGGTGGGCGACGTCCACGCCGCGCAGGGCGACGGCATGGTGGACCAGACGGGCATCAAGTCGGCCGCCGAGGATCTGCGCATCCGCTACGACCTGCACAAGTCCGTCGCGCTTGACGCGCCGCTCGCCGAGACGCCCACGCACTGGATCGGCTTCGGTTTCGCCGACAACCTCGACGACGCGCTGCTCGCCTGTCTGCGTGGCCTGGTCAAGTGGCTGCCCGCCGCGGCGGGCGTCACGGCGGCAGAGGCGTACGCGCTGTGCAGCATGGCGGTGAGCTTCCGCATCACCCAGTACGCGGACCAGCGGGGCTCCTCGTACAGCTCGCTGCCGCCGAAGACGGTCCACGGCATGGTGGCGAAGGACCTCTTCCCCGCCGAGGTCCAGGAGCGGATCGGCGCCTGGCTGCGACCGGACGCCCGGTGACGGCGCACCCCCGAGCCGCGCGCCCCCGGCGCACCTCCATCCCCCACCGCGTATGCCCGATATCGAGAAGGATGCCGTCATGAGCGAGCCGATTACCTATCAGCAGCACTGGGACCGGACGGATCATTTCGATCCGCCGACCCTTCTGCTGGATCTCAGCCGGGAACGGCCGCTGGCGAAAATGACGTATCCCAGCGGTCATGTCGGCTGGCTGGTCACGGGTCACGAGCTGGCCCGGGAAGTCCTCAGCAATCCCGTATTCAGTCACAATTACGGGATCGGGCACTTCCCGATCACCAAGAAGGGCAAGCAGATTCCACCGCTGCCGGTGATGCCCGGAATGTTCATTCATATGGACCCGCCGGACCACACCAGGTACCGGAAGCTGCTGACGGGTGAATTCACCACCCGCCGGATGAACCAGTGGGCCGAGCGCGTCGATGTCCTGGCCGCCGAACAGCTCAAGACGGTGCGTGAGCAGGGCACGTCCGCCGACCTGGTCTCGACGTTCGTCCGCCCGCTGGTGCTGCGCGTCATCTGCGAACTGATCGGCATTCCGTACGAGGAGTGCGAGCGGATCGCGCAGCTGCCGGACACCGGGAACGACGAGAGCATCCCGCTGGAGGAGGAACTCGCGGCCGGCCGTGAATCCTTCTTCTACGTACGCGACCTCGTCGAGCGGAAGCGGAAGGAGCCGGGCGACGACATGCTGAGCCGGCTGATCGCCGCCGACTCGCTGACCGACCAGGAAATCACCAACATGATTCTCCTGGTGTTCGTCGCGGGTTACTCCACCACCGAGGCCGCGCTGACGTGCAGCACGCTGGCGCTGCTGCACCACACCGAGCAGCTCGACCGGTTCCGTGCGGACCCGAGGTCAGCGAACGCGGTCGAGGAACTGCTGCGCTACACGACCGTCAATCAGTACCAGATCTTCCGTACCGCCCTTGAGGACATCGAGTTGGGCGGGGAGACGGTCAAGAAGGACGACAGCGTCACTGTCTCGCTGCCCGCGGCCAACCGGGACCCCGCCAAGTTCGGGTGCCCGCACGCGCTGGACCTGGATCGGGAGACCTCCGGGCAGATGGCCTTCGGCTACGGCGTGCACATGTGTCTCGGCCAGAACCTGGCGCGCATCGTCATCGGAGCCGGACTGCGCACGCTGGTCGAGGAGTTCCCCGGCCTCGCGCTGGCCGTTCCGGTCGAGGAGGTTCCGCTGCGCGGCCGCTCCACGGTGGTCAGCCTGTTGGAGCTGCCCGTCACCTGGTGACGGGCTGAGCGTCGGATGATGCGAGGGTGATACGAGGATGATGCGAGGGTGATACGGGAAGGGGGCCGACGGCAACTGCCGTCGGCCCCCTTCCCGTGGGTCGTGTCCCGTATGTCGGAGGTCACGCCGCCGTCATGGCGTCATGCCGTCATGGCGACGCGGATGATCTGGCCGGTGACGGCCGCGGAGGCCTCGTCGGCCAGGAACCGTACGGTGTCGACCACTTCGGCCGCGTAGGCCGAACCGCCCCCGGCAGGCGAGCCGGAGAGGTCGGCGACGGACAGCTCCGGTGCGACGACGTTGGCCGTGATGCCGAACGGCCGCAGCTCCAGGGCGATCGTCCTGACGAACCCGGCCAGGCCCGTCTCGACGACCGAGTCGCGCCCCGGCCCGGACGGCTCGCCGCCCGCGACGTCGGCGAGTGCGAGAATCCGGCCGCCACCATTCTTGATCATGGGTTCGATGACCGCCCGACTGGTGAGGAACACCCCCCGCAGGGGATCACCGACGGTCTCGGCCCAGCCTTCGTCGGACAGCTCGTGCAACGGGCCCCGACCGACGGCGCCCACGCAGTTCAAGAGAACACCCGGGGCGCCCAGTTCGGCACAGACCCGGCTGAGCGCGGCCTCCACGGAGCCCGCGTCGGTGACGTCGGACTCCACGAACAGGCACCGCCGCCCCGCCCCCGCGATCCGCAGGACGGTGTCGGCGTGCGCTTCCTCGTCCGTGCCGATCAGCGCGATGTCCAGGCCGTGCTCGGCCAGCCGGACCGACGCGTCGGCGCCGATACCCCGGGCGGCGCCGTTCACCATGGCGACTCGAGCCATGCTTCGTTCCTCTCTCGATGGTCGATGGTCGATGGTTGGTGGTTGGTGGTCGGTGGTTGGTGGTGTCAGGCGGTGGGCACCGGCGCGCGCTCCACGAAGGAGAGCAGGGTCGCGAGGACGTGGTCGTGCACCTCGTTCATGCGGGCCGGTGTGAAGCACTTGGCGCTGTAGGGCATTTCGATGCTGAGTCGCCCGTACACGGTCATCGGAGACGCCACCAGCGCGCCTGCCCCGGCCTCCGGGACCCACTTGGAGGAGATGGCGAACTTGCGCATGTCGGTGATGTCGAGGCCGCGCGGCGCGGGCGGTCCCTGCACACTGCCCACGTTCGGCATCACGAGACTCGCCGTAAGTACGGCGGGGTTCTCCAACAGCCGGGGCAGCGACTGGAGTTCGAGGGCAGGCTCGCCCTGATCGATCGCGTCGCGCAGACGCGCCGTGATCCGGCGGCCCAACTCGACGAGGTCGCCGCCCACGGGCACGTCGACGACGTCGAGGAACCAGGAAGCGGCCGGGATCAGGACGTCCCGCCCGAGCGCCGGTGCGAGTCGGGAGCGCAGGTCGACGGGGGAGACGAAGCTCAGCCGGTGGCCGGGCTCGTACCCGGGCCCGTAGCCGTCCCGGACCGCGGTCAGCAGCGCCGCGCCGACCAGACCGTGCACGGAGACCCCGGCACTCTTGGCGAACGCGACCAGTCCGGCGGTCTGTTCGCGGGACAGCCGGATCCGGCACACGTCCATCAGCGCGCCCTCGCCGTCCTGCGAGGCGTCCGCGGTGAACGGGAGCACGGCCAGGGGGTGCGCGGAGGTCCGCTCGGTGCGGTCCTTCACGTACGCGGTGACGTCGTCCTCGGAGCACGGCGCCAGCAGATCGTCGACGGCCACGGGCCACGACTCCCGCGCACTGTCCGACTCCCGCGCACTGTCCGGCTCCTGGAACGTGCCCTCCTGGATCTCCGAGTAGGTGCTCCATATCTCGTTGCACAGGACGGTCGCGCTGTGCCCGTCGCAGATGACGTGGTCGATGCCCAGGACGAAGGTGGACTCGGCCCCGGCGTCGCCGCGGAAGAGGGTGGCGCGGACCAGCGGGCCACCGGCAGGCAGCGGCCGGTTGAGCTGGCCGGTGAGGTCGTCGGGGCCCGTCGCGTGGCGCACCTCCAAGCGCGGCAGTCCGGCTTCCTCAAGGAGTTCGAGGAAGGCCTCGTCGCCGTCCAGGACCACCCGGCTGCGCAGCGACCGGTGCTGGGCGACCTTCGCGGCGAACGCCGCGGCCAGCAACTCCTCGTCGACTTCACCGCGCACCGTACAGACGGTTGTCGCGAGGGTCCTGATTTCACCGACGTACAGAATTTCCGAGAGGGACAGCTTGCGTCGCATACAGATCTTTTCTCCAGACATGACTCGGCGCCGTCACGCTAGAGCGGATTCCGGCAGCCGCGCATCCCTCGGTCTGGTAGTTCCGGGCACACGGGTATCCGGGTATCGCAGCCGGAAATCCGCGGTGCCCGCGGCGAGTTCCCGCAGAACCGGCGATGTCTTACCAGGCTGAGGGATGTGCGCACCCGTCGTTCGGTACTAGCGTCGCCGAATGGCATGCCGGGAGTTCACATCCAGTGTGTCCGAGGAAGTGCTGCAATTGCCTTTCCACTGCTGACCGACCACTGCGTGAGGAGATTCATGCGCTGTCGCGACATTCCACCGCCCCTTCAGGCACGACGCGAGAGGGCATGCGCGTGAAAGCCGTCTACGCGGCCCACCCGGACCCCCACGATCCGCTGTCCGCCCTGGTTCTCGGCGAACGCCCCGACCCGGTCGTCCCCGAGGGCTGGTCGCGGGTCCGGGTCCGGGCCGTCTCTCTCAACCACAAAGACCTGTGGACCCTGCGGGGCGTCGGGCTGAACTACGACAAGTACCCCCGGATCCTGGGCTGCGAAGCGGCCGGCGAGGACCCGGACGGTCGTCGGGTGACGCTCTACCCCGTACTGGACTCCCCGCCGGGCACGACGGACGAGACGCTGGTCCTGCCGGCCGCGCAGCTCGTCGGGGCGCGGCCCGGCACTCTCGCCGAGTACATCGCGGCGCCCGCGGCCTGCCTGCTGCCGGTGCCGGACCACCTCACGTGGGCAGAGGCCGCCTGCTTGATGTGCACGTGGCTGCCGGCGTACCGGATGCTGTTCACCAAAGCCGAACTGCTGCCCGGCAACTCCGTGCTCGTACAGGGCGCCGCGGGCGGCCTGTCCACCGCTCTGATCCAGCTCGGGGCGGCGGCCGGTCTCCGCGTCCACGTCACCAGCCGTACCGCCGAGAAGCGGGAACTGGCCCGCAGCCTCGGCGCCCACGCCGTGTTCGAGTCCAACGCGGACCTGCCCGAGCAGGTCGACGCCGTCATCGACAGCGTCGGCAAGGCGACCTGGACGCATTCGCTGCGCAGCGTGCGCAACGGCGGCACCGTCGTCGTCGCGGGCGCGACCACCGGCGATGTGTCGCCCGCGCGGCTGCACCGGATCTACTTCCACCAGATCAAGATCGTCGGATCGTTCAGTGGCACACGTGACGAGTACGCGCGGATGCTGGCACTGATGAACACCACGGGCATCAGGCCGCTGGTGGACGAGGTGCTGTCGGTGCGGGACGCGCCCTTGGCGTTCAAGCGCCTGTCGGACGGCGACGTACGCGGCAATCTCGTGCTGTCCTGGCCGTAGGGAGCCCGTACAGGAGCTGGTAAGACGAAGAGGCGGTGCCCGGGACGACTCCGGGCACCGCCTCTTGCATGGAGCCGCCGGGCCGCCGGGCCGGCTCACCCGCGCGTGCGGCTCAGCCGCGTCCCTCTCCCCGGCCACGCAGCAGCTCCGCGGTGCGGAAGGCGAGCTCGACCGCACGGTCCGGCGTCAGACGCGGCCCGTCGACGGCACGTCGGGCACCTGCGGTCTCGATACGGATACCACCGGCGTGCGTACCGAGACGGTGGTGCGTCCCGAAGAAGCCGGTGACCTCGTCGAGCGCGGCGTCGAAGTCCACGCCCAGGCCTGCGGGCGTATTCGCGGCCACGGGCGTGTTCGCGGACAGCGGGTCGCACTGCCACACCACTTGGCGGCCGGTCGCCGCCACGCGCTCGACGACCGGCGGCAGCGCCTCGCGGATACGCTCGCTCCCCATCGCCACGCTCAGGGTCAGCCGCCCGGGATCGGCGTGCGGATCGAGCTGCTCCACCAGGTCGGCGGTCCGCGCAGGGTCGGTGCCGGGGCCGACCCGCAGGCCGAACGGACCCGCCGAGCCACCGGCGAAGGCGGTCAGCTGATCGGCCCGATCGGCCCGATCGGCCCAGAGAAAGTGCGCCGAGCCGCTGTACACCGGGGCGGGCATCCGACGGGACGTGTAGACCTCTGTGGCGTGCGCCGTTCGGTCGGTGAAGCCGCTGGACGCCATGAAGCGCAGGGCACGGCCGATCGTGTCATGCAGTGTCCGATGGTGCCGCCCGGCCGGAGCGGTCCGCACGAAGTCGGCGTTCCAGCCATGGACCCGGCGCAGGTCTGCGGTCTCGCCGTGGCAGAGGCCCCGGAACAGGTTCATGGCGGCGGCCGACGTGTCGTCATCACCGGGGGCCTCGCCGACTGCTCCGCCGGACCTCGCGTAGGGCCCGCAGACCTGGGCCAGTTTCACCACCGGCAAACCGGTCGCGTACATCAGGACGAGGCTGACCTGGTGCAGCGCGCGCAGGTTCGCGGTCAGTTGCTCAAGCACCGCTCCGCCGCCGAGCCCGGTGCTGTCGCCGCCCTGGATCAGGAACGCCTCGCCCCGGGCCACGGCCGCAAGGCGGACCTTCAGGCGCTCTGTCTCGGCCGGGTGAACCAGGGGCACGGCCGTGCGCGAGTTCTCCCGCACGGAGTGTGCTGCGTTCGGGTGCTCGGGCTCGGCTGCGTCAAGTGCGTCAAGCGGGACGAGTGAGGTGAGAGGGGTCAGTGAGGTGGGGGCGGTGAGGGGGGCGGGGGCGGTGAGTGCTTCCAGGATCCGGCCGTCGAGAGGTGAGTCGTCGAAAGGTGCGTGCCGCGTCCGCGCGGAGAGCGGGGTGAGGTGGGCCACGGCGGGCCGCTCAGCCGACGGGCCGGCTGGTGATGCCCGCCGCGACGTCGTGGTACTCGTCGTTGTCGACGAGGGTACGCACCTGCTCGACCCCGTCCCGGACAGTGAGGTGGCGCCGCCCCTTGAGGATGGACTGGCCGTCGTCCGAGGCGCGGCTGCAGAGCATCGGGCCGCCCTCGCCCGGTTCGGCACCGGCCAGCTTCTCGTTCACCTTGCTCTCGAACTCGGACCAGGCGGCGGGTTCGCGTGCGGTGAGCGTGAAGCGGTAGACCACGTGCCAGCGGCCGCCCTGCGCGCAGCGCTGGAGCACGAGTGTGTGGCCGTCCTCGACCAGCCGGTACCGAACGCCGTACTGGACCTGCACCTCGTCGCCGACGAGCAGCGGTTCGAGGAACGACGGTCCCGCGTAGCCGACGTCCACCAGCCACTTCTCGTCGTGGAGCGTGACGAGGACGAGCATGTGCTCGACGTCCGTACCGAAGAGCTGTGCGCCCTCGACGGTGCTGCCGCCCAACAGCGCGGCATCAAAGCCCAATTCATGCAGCAGCCGGAAGAAGAGGCGGCTCAGCTGAATGCATCCGCCGCCCCGGCCCTCGGCGACCACTACATCGAAGGTCGCGTCCTCGTCGATGTCGACGAGAACGACTCCGGATGTGCGCGGAGAGGGCGGCAGCGTCAGTGAACTGACGCTGTTGTAGGGAATCGCCATGAGGTGCTTCTTGTGCAACGCCCGCAGAGTCTCGATATCGGGCTTTACCTCCTCTCCCTCATGGCCTATGCGCCGCAGATACTCATCGACGTCGAACACATTCATCACCTGATTCTCGTCGGGTGGCCCCGGCGCCGGTCGCCGTGAGGGGCGACCGGCGCCGAGGCACTTGTCGGTCGGAGACTCCGTCAGCCGGGATCTCCGTCAGCCGGGATCTCCGTCAGTCGGGATCTCCGTCAGTCGGTCGACCGCTCGGCCATCCGGTCGCGCAGGAGAGCCGCGAGCATCGACGGCGTCGGGTGATCGAAGACCACGCTGGATGGCAGCTTCGTGCCGCTCAGCTCGACCAGCCGGTTGCGCAGCTGCATGGCGGTCAACGAGTCGAACCCGATCTCGAAGAGGCCCTGGTCGGCAACGAGCGAGTCGGCCGAGGAGTGGCCCAGGACCGCGGCGATCTGCGTACGGACCATGTCGAGCAGGAGTTCCTCTTGCTCGACGGCGGACACCGCCGCCAGCCGGTCGGCCAGCTGAGCCCGCTCGTCGACGGAGACGGAGGCCTGGGCCAGCGGGCGCCGCCTGCGGCCCGGCCCACGCGGGTGGACCTGGCCCCGCGCCCCGCCGCCGAGCTGTTCGGCGGCAAGCGGCCGCGAGGCGATGGACCGCATCGTCAGCACCGGTGTGCCGGTCTCGTCGGCAGCCTCGAACGACAGCGTGCCGTCACCGCTCGGGGCCAGCCGGATCCGCAGAGCCGCCGCGCCCTCCGCGTGCAGGACCACTCCGCTCCACGAGGAGAGGAGAACCGCGTCCCCGTCGGACTCGGCGAGGTCACGGGTGACGGACAGCACGGGCTGCGTGGCCGCGTCGAGGAGCGCCGGGTGGAGTCCGAACCTGCCTGCCTCTTCCTGACGGGCGTCGTCCAGGGCGGCTTCGGCGAAGAGTTCCTCGCCACGGCTCCATACCGCCCGCAGGCCCTGGAAGGCCGGGCCGTGGACGTACCCGTGCTTGGTCAGCGCGGTGTAGAAATCGGTGAGGTCGACCGGTTCGGCACCGGCCGGCGGCCACTGACCGAAGTCGGCGCCCCCACCGCTGCCGAGACCGAGACCGGCTGCGGACAGTGCCGCCTCCGCGGAGAGGGTGCCGTACGCGTGCCGCGTCCACTGCTGCCCGCTCTCACCGGCAGCACCGCTCTCACCGGCAGCACCGGACGAGGAGTACACGGCGACGGAACGACGGCACATCGCGTCCTCGCCACCGACGGCGACATGGACCTTGACTGAACCCTCCTCCGGCAGCGTCAGCGGGGCATCCAACACCAGCTCGTCCAACACCTCGTAGCCGAACTCGTCACCGGCACGGATCGCCAGGTCGACATAGGCCGCGCCCGGGACCAGCGCCGCGCCGTGGACGGTGTGGTCGGCCAGCCAGGGCTGCGTACGCAGCGACCAGTGCGAGGTGAGGAGCAAGCCGTCCGACTGCGGCAGCTCGACGACGGCATCGACGAGCGGGTGCCCGGACGTGGTGCGGCCGAGAGCACCCGCGAGCGGGGCCGACTTCGTCTTCTCGATCCAGTAGTGCTGGTGGTCGAAGGCGTAGGTGGGGAGGGTGAGGTGGTGCTGGGTGGCCCCGGCCGGGAGGAGGGGAGCCCAGTTGATGTCGATGCCCTGTACGAAGGCTTCGGCGAGGGAGGTGAGCATGCGGTGCATGCTGCCTTCGCCGCGGCGCAGGGTGCCCAGGAGGACGGGGGCGCTTTCGGTGAGGTCGGTGGTTTCCGTGATGGGCTGGAGGAGGACGGGGTGGGGGCTGATTTCGATGAAGACGCCGAAGCCGTCCCCCGCCAACTGGCGTATGGCGGGTTCGAAGTGGACGGTCTGGCGCAGGTTTCGGTACCAGTAGGTGGCGTTGAGGGTGTCGGGTTCGGTGATCCAGGTCTGGTCGACGGTGGAGAAGAACGGAATCGCCGGAGCGCTGGCCGTAATACCGGAGAGGTGAGCGGCCAGGGTGTCTTCGATGGTTTCGACGTGGTGGGTGTGGGAGGCGTAGTCGACGGCGATGCGTCGGACGCGGGTGCCCTGGGCTTCCAGCACGGCGAGGAGTTCGTCGAGGCGGGTGGGGTCGCCTGCGATGACGGTGGAGGTGGGGCCGTTGATGGCGGCGATCTCCACCCCGTCCCCGTCCGTGAGCAGGGTGCGGATGTCGTCGGCGGGCAGGTTGATGGAGGCCATGGCGCCTGCTCCGGAGAGCAGCTGTCCGATGGCCTGGCTGCGTAGGGCGACGATGCGGGCTGCGTCGTTGAGGGTGAGTGCTCCGGCGATGCAGGCGGCGGCGATTTCGCCTTGGGAGTGGCCCAGGACGGCGTCGGGGGTGATGCCTGCGGTCTGCCAGAGGGTGGCGAGTCCGAGCATGACGGCGAAGCTGGTGGGCTGGAGGATGTCGACCCGGTCCAGGCTGTTCAGGTCGTCCTGGCCGCGCAGGATGTCGGTCAGTGACCAGTCGACGTACGGGGCCAGGGCCTGTTCGCATTCGGCGATCCGTGCCGCGAACGCGGGGGAGGTGTCCAGGAGTTCGCGTCCCATGCCCACCCACTGAGCGCCCTGTCCGGGGAAGACGAACACCGTTCCGCCGGGGCCATTGCCTCCGCCGGGGGTCAGGTTCTTCGTCAACGCCGCGTCGGACTCACCACGCGCCAACGCGCGCAGGCTGTCGCGCAGTTGGTCGCGGGAGCCCGCGACGATCACGGCGCGGTCGGAGTGGAGTGCGCGGTCGGACAGGAGCGACGCGGCGACACCGGCCAGCGGGATGTTCTCGTTGGTCTCGACGTACGCGGCGAGTCGCTGTGCCTGACCGGCCAGCGCGCCCGCGCCCTTGGCCGACACCACGAACGGCAGGACGGCATCGCCATCGGCTACCGGGGTGGGTGCGGAGCTCTGCTCCGCCTCCACCTCGTCCTCAAGGGACTCGGGTGCCTGCTCCAGAATCACGTGGGCGTTGGTGCCGCTGACGCCGAAGGAGGAGATGCCCGCGCGGCGGGGGTGTTCGGTCTCGGGCCAGGGGCGTGCTTCGGTGAGCAGTTCCACCGCGCCTGCCGTCCAGTCGACCTGCGACGTCGGCTCGTCGACGTGGAGAGTGGCGGGCAGGACGCCGTGCTGCATCGACTCGACCATTTTGATCACACTGGCCACGCCCGAAGCGGCTTGCGCATGACCGATGTTGGACTTGACTGAGCCGAGCCACAACGGCCGGTCCTCCGCGCGGCCTTGGCCGTACGTGGCAAGGAGTGCCTGCGCCTCGATCGGGTCACCCAGCCTGGTGCCGGTGCCGTGTGCTTCCACGGCGTCGACGTCCGTGGCAGCCAGGCCCGCGCTCGTCAGGGCCTTGCGGATGACTCGCTGCTGTGCGGGGCCGTTCGGGGCGGTGAGTCCGTTGGACGCGCCGTCCTGGTTGACGGCCGAGCCGCGGACGACGGCGAGGACCTTGTGCCCGTTCTTGCGCGCCTCGGAAAGTCGCTCAAGGAGCAGGACACCGACACCCTCGGCCCAGCCGGTGCCATCGGCAGTGGAGGAGAACGCCTTCACCCGGCCGTCGGCGGCCAGACCACGCTGACGCGAGAAGCCGATGAACGTGTCCGGGCTGGACATCACCGTGGCTCCGCCGGCGAGGGCCATGGTGCATTCGCCCTGGCGCAGTGCTTGTGCGGCGAGGTGGAGGGCGACGAGGGAGGAGGAGCAGGCGGTGTCGACGGTGACGGCGGGGCCTTCGAAGCCGAGGGTGTAGGAGACGCGGCCGGAGGCGACGCTGCCGGCGCTGCCGGTGCCTGCGAAGCCTTCGAGTTCGGCGGGGATGCCGTCGCCGGAGGAGTAGCCCTGGCCCATGACGCCGGAGAAGACGCCGATGTCGGCGCCGTGCAGGGTGTGGGGGTTGATGCCTGCGCGTTCGATGGCTTCCCAGGAGGTTTCCAGGAGGAGGCGTTGTTGGGGGTCCATGGCGGTGGCTTCGCGGGGGGAGATGCCGAAGAAGGCGGCGTCGAAGTGGCCTGCCTGGTGGAGGAATCCGCCGCGTTGGACGTAGGAGGTGCCGGGGTGGTCGGGGTCGGGGTCGAAGAGGGTGTCGAGGTTCCAGCCGCGGTCGGTGGGGAAGTCGGACAGGCCGTCGCGGCCTTCGTTGACCAGCTGCCACAGGTCCTCGGGGCCCGTGACGCCGCCGGGCAGGCGGCATGCCATACCCACGATCACGATCGGGTCGTCGTCGGTGGCGATGGTGGTGGCGGCGCTGGTGGGGGTGTCGTTGGTGGTCGTCTGTCCGCTGAGTTCGTCGCGGAGGTGGCGCGCGAGTGCCTTGGGGGCGGGGTAGTCGAAGATCAGCGTGGCGGGGAGCTTGACGCTGGTCGCGGTGCTGAGTCGGTTACGGAGCTCGACCGCCGTCAGCGAGTCGAAACCGGCGTCCTTGAACGCCTTGTCCGACTCGACGCGCTCTGCCGTCGCGTGGCCAAGGACGGCAGCTGTGTGGTTGCGGACCAGATCCAACAGGAGTTTTTCCTGGTCGGTGGGGGTGAGGGTGGTGAGTTGGTGGGTGAGGTTGTTGTGGTGGTGGGTGGTGTGGGCGGTGGGTCGGGTGGGGT
>NZ_JBEYZK010000050.1:0-23313 GCF_040646035.1 Streptomyces sp. NPDC046465 | reverse complement strand
GCATCCAGACCGGCAAGAACCTCTCCGACCCGGACCGCTTCCGCTTCGACGGCACCGCTCACGTCAGCCGAGCGTCTCCGCCGCGGAGGCGGAAGAATCCCGCAAGAAGCCCGCGCAGCGCTCGTACTCCGCCTGCTCCCCAATCGCCTGCGCAGCCCGCGCAAGCCCGTGCAGCGCCCGCAGGAACCCCCGGTTCGGCTCGTGCTCCCACGGCACCGGGCCGTGGCCCTTCCAGCCACTGCGGCGCAGCGCGTCAAGACCGCGGTGGTACCCGGTACGGGCGTACGCGTACGACTCGACGACACTGCCCCGCTCGAACGCCTCGTCGGCGAGCTGCGCCCAGGCGAGCGAGGACGTGGGGTACTTCGCGGCGACGTCCGCGGGCGCCGCGCCGTTCGCGAGCAGCTCGCGCGGCTCGGGGTCGTCGGGCAGGTGGGTCGGGGGCGGTCCCCCGAGCAGATCCTTGTGAATGGCCATGGGCCCAAGTCTGCGTCATACGCGAACGGGCCCGGCACCCAGGGAAGGGTGCCGGGCCCGTACGGAGCCGTAAGAGCCTGTGGGCTACTTCAGCTTCGTGCCCGTGGAGCGCAGGTTCGCGCACGCCTCGGTGATGCGCTTGGCCATGCCCGCCTCGGCGGCCTTGCCCCAGGTGCGCGGGTCGTACGTCTTCTTCGAGCCGACCTCGCCGTCGACCTTCAGGACGCCGTCGTAGTTGCGGAACATGTGGTCCGCGACGGGACGCGTGAAGGCGTACTGCGTGTCCGTGTCGAGGTTCATCTTCACGACGCCGTTCTCCAGGGCGGTCGCGATCTCCTCGGCGGTGGAGCCGGAGCCGCCGTGGAAGACGAAGTCGAACGGCTGCGAGCCCGCGGGCTTGCCGTGCTTCGCGGCGACGCCCTCCTGGAGGTCCTTGAGGAGCTCGGGGCGCAGGACGACGTTGCCCGGCTTGTAGACGCCGTGGACGTTGCCGAAGGACGCGGCGAGGAGGTAGCGGCCCTTCTCGCCCAGGCCCAGGGCCTCGGCCGTACGCAGCGCGTCGTCGACGGTCGTGTACAGCTCGTCGTTGATCTCGTGCGTGACGCCGTCCTCCTCGCCACCGGTCGGGGTGATCTCCACCTCAAGGATGATCTTCGCGGCGGCGGCCTTCGCGAGCAGCTCCTGGCCGATGGCCAGGTTGTCGGCGAGGGTCTCGGCGGAGCCGTCCCACATGTGCGACTGGAAGAGCGGGTTACGACCGGCCTTGACGCGCTCGGCGGAGATGTCGAGCAGCGGACGGACGTAGGTGTCCAGCTTGTCCTTGGGGCAGTGGTCGGTGTGCAGTGCGACGGTGATGTCGTACTTCGCGGCGACGATGTGCGCGAACTCGGCGAGGGCCACGGCGCCCGTCACCATGTCCTTGTTGTACTGGCCGCCCAGGAACTCCGCACCACCGGTGGAGATCTGGATGATGCCGTCGCTCTCGGCCTCCGCGAAGCCACGCAGGGCCGCGTGCAGGGTCTGCGAGGAGGTCACGTTGATGGCCGGGTAGGCGAACTTGCCTGCCTTCGCCCGGTCGAGCATCTCGGCGTAGACCTCGGGAGTTGCGATGGGCATGTGTCCGCTCCTTGTGATGTGCGGGTATGTGCTTGGCCCTGACCTAAGGGGGCGACGTCATCGTCGCCCCCATCTTTCCAGACGCGGCCGTCAGTCCAGGCCGAGGTCGTCCTTGGAGTACGCGAAGAGATACGGCACGCCCGCGCCCTCGGTGATCTTCTCGCCGGCGCCGGTCGCGCGGTCCACGATCGTGGCGACGCCGACGACCTCGGCGCCCGCCTCGCGGACGGCCTCGACGGCGGTCAGCGGGGAGCCGCCGGTGGTGGAGGTGTCCTCGACGACCAGGACGCGGCGGCCCTTGATGTCCGGGCCCTCGACGCGGCGCTGCATGCCGTGCGCCTTGGCGGCCTTGCGGACGACGAAGGCGTCCAGGCGCTTGCCGCGCGCGGCGGACGCGTGCAGCATCGCGCCCGCGACGGGGTCGGCGCCCATGGTCAGGCCGCCCACCGCGTCGAAGTCGAGGTCCTTCGTGAGGTCGAGCAGGACCTGGCCGACCAGCGGGGCGGCCTCGCCGTCGAGGGTGATCCGGCGGAGGTCGATGTAGTAGTCGGCCTCCAGGCCGGAGGAGAGCGTCACCTTGCCGTGCACGACGGCCTTGTCCTTGATCTGCTGCAGCAGCTCGCCGCGTACGTCAGTCATGCCCTAGAGCTTAAAGGCGCCGAGAACGGCTCAGAGCCGCCGCCAGGTCCACGTGGTCGCCGTCTCCAGCGGCTCGATGGGGGTGACGAGGCGCGGGTCGGTGTTGAGCCCGTTGGGCGGCCCGGTCTGCGGCTCCACGCACACCGCGGCCTCCTGCTCGTCGTAGACGACGACCCACTGTTCGCGGCTCTTGACGTCGATCTCGACCTGTCCGGGCCAGGTCAGCGTCACGTCCACGCCGTCGGGCATGCCGAAGCAGTCGTCCCAGGGGCCGGGCTTCCGGTCGATGCGGCGGCCGGTGGGCAGGTGGTCGTCGCCGCGCTCCTCCTGCCAGGCGGGGGAGAAGTCGATGCGCACGTCCTGGCCGCCGACGTTCCTGTTGAACCAGGGGTGCCAGCCCGCCTGCGCGGGGAAGGAGCCGCCGCGCGTCTCGATGCCGAGGCGCAGCGTCAGGGCCTCCTCGGTGAGCTCCACGATCTGGGTGACGCGGCCGGGGTAGGGCCAGGGGTCGGTCAGGTCGTACGTGAAGACCGCCTCGGTCGCGGAGGTGCGGGCCGTGCGCCACGCGGCGTCGCGGCCGAAGCCGTGGATGGCGTGCGGCGGGGAGTTCTGCGGCATCTGGTGGGCCGTCGCACCGTCCTGGAACCGGCCGTTCTCGATGCGGCCGCACCACGGCACCATCGGGAAGCAGCCGTAGCGCTCCCCCTGCCTGAGCAGCTCGACACCGTCGATGCGCAGACTTCCGATGCGGCAGCCGTTGCCCGGCTGCACGGTCACTTCCGCGGCGCCCGCGGTCAGGGTCACGTCTTCGGTACTCACGGGCCCGACCCTACGGCGTGCGCGGTCAGCGGCGGCGGCGCAGGGCCCTGCCGACGACGATGGCCGAGGCCAGGGCGACGGCGGCGGCGGGCGCGGCCCAGCGGAGCGTGGCACTGGCGGTGAGGGACTCGGGGGCGGGCGCGGGCGCGTACCGGCCGCGGGGCGGGGCGTGGTCGACCTCCTCGGCGGAGCGGCCGATCATGGTGCGGCGCGCGTGGGCGGCCTCGGCGGGCGGTACGTCGATGGTCTCGACGTCGTCCGCGTCCTCGACGTCATCGAGGCCATCGACGTCATCGATGTCATCCATGTCCACCCCGTCGCGCACGTCGCTCGCGTCGTCGACGACGATGTCGTCGAGATCGCCCAGGTCGTCGGCACCGTCCTCGTCCTCGGCCTCGGCCTCGGCCTCGAACACGGTGACGGTGTGTGTCCCGGCCGCGTCGACGGCGACGTCGGTCACCGTGTCGGGCGGCGCCACCGCCCCGAGCCCCTCGGCGAACCGTTCGAGCAGCCGGTGCATCGCGGATTCCACAGCCTGTGGAGAACCTTCGGCGATCCGCCCGTCGGCGACGGCGCCCCCGGCGAACGTCAGGTTCGTCCCGCCGACGGCCGGTGCGAACCGCACGATGAGCGTCAGCTTCACGGACCCGGACCCGCGCACCTCCGCGCCCTCGGCCTCGATCGCGTACGTCCCGTCGCCGCGGGCCTCGGTCCGCGCGGAGCCGCGGTACGTGATGGTATGCCCGCCCTGGCCCCCGACGCGCACCTTGAGGCGCCCGGCGAGCGGACCCGCCGTGTCCTCCGCGTCGCGCTGCAGCCCGGGGACCGCCCCCGCGACCCGCTCGGGGTCGGCCAGGACCTGCCTGAGCCGCTCTGCCGAAACCGGAACGAACACCTCATGCTCCATGGCAGTCGAGCCTACCCACGAGGCCGCCACTTGTACGACTGTTCGTCAAGTGTTGTACGTCAGTTCGCGTAACGCGGATGCACAAGGGTGGACGGCGCGAGCCCCGGCTGCCTGGTCCGCTCGGCCGCGACCGCCCCGGCCCGCACCACTTCGGACCCGGCCGCCCGCAGCAGCACGGGCCCGGTCCGCGAGGCGAGCACGAACCCCCAGTCGCGTACCGCGCGGGCGCTCTGCGCCGTCCGGTCGGGCCCGGCGGCGAACCCGGAGCGGCGGCCGCCCACGCGGTACGGCACGGTCCGCAGCCCCGTCGAACGCAGCGTCGCCTCCACCGTCCAGAAGGTGCGGGGGCGGGCCACCAGCGGGCCCGCGTGCACGGCGAGGCGGCCGGTGCGGGCCAGGACACGGGTGGCGAGGCCGTAGAACTCCTGGGAGTACAGCTTCGTGCTGACGGTGATGCCCGGGTCCGGCAGGTCGGAGATCACCACGTCGTAGCGGGCGCGGGCGGAGCGCAGCCACCGGAAGGCGTCGGCGTTCACCACATGGACCCGCGGGTCGCGGTACGCGTGGCCGTTGAGCTCGCTCAGCGCCCGGTCGTGCCGCGCCAGGTCGACCACGACCGCGTCGAGCTCGACGACGTCGAGGCGGCGCACCCCGCGGTGGCGCAGGATCTCTCGCGCCGCGAGGCCGTCGCCGCCGCCGAGGACCAGGACGCGGGCGTGCGGTCCGCGCATCGCGGGTGCCACGAGGCCCCGGTGGTAGCGCTTCTCGTCGCGTCCGCTGATGCGCAGGCGTCCGTCGAGGAAGAGGCCGAGGGTGGAGCGCCGCCCGCCGGTCAGGACGACTTCCTGGACGTCGGTCTGGACGGCGACCCGGACGTCCGCGCCGTACACAGCGCGCCGGGCGGCCCGCTCGAAGTCGTCGACGAGCACGGCGGCGGAGGCGAGCAGGGAGAGCACGAGGACGTTCGTGGTGAGGAGCACCCAGCGGCCGCGCACGCTGAGGTCGCGGCGGAAGAGCCCGAACACGAGTGCGCCGCCCGCGCAGGCGTTGACCGCGCCGGTGAACAGGGCGCCCGTCAGCTGCCCGAACAGCGGCAGGAGCAGGAAGGGGAAGGCGAGCCCGCCCACCAGGGCGCCCACGTAGTCGGCGGCGAAGAGGTCGGCGACGGCGCCGCCGGCGTCCTGGCGCCGGATGCGCTGGATGAGCACCATCAGGAGCGGCACCTCGGCGCCGATGAGGATGCCGATGGCGAGGGAGAACGCGACGAGCAGGAACCGCGACCCGTCCGCCCACACCTCTCCCCGGTCGCCGGTCCACGCGAACGCCGCGTACAACGCCATGGCACTGCACCCGCCGACCAGCGCGAGCGCCGACTCGACGAGGCCGAACCAGACCGAGGCGCGGCGCCGCAGCCGCTTGGCGAGCAGCGAGCCGATGCCCATGGCGAAGACCATCACGGAGAGCACGACGGAGGCCTGGGTGACGGAGTCACCGATCAAGTACGAGGCGAGGGCGACCAGTTCGAGTTCGTAGACGAGTCCGCAGGCAGCACAGACGAATACGCCCGCGAGAACGAAGAACCGTCCTGTCCTGGCAGAGACCGGCAACTGCACCGAGGGCTCGAGCATCCTGGAACGCTACGTCACCATGCGCTCACTCCGGGTCCCCCACATGGGTGTAACTCCCGTTCCATGCGCGGTTCTGCCCACTGTCAGCACTCACATCGGCACCGGCGTCGGCATCCGCACCCCCACGCGCGTCCGTGTCGCCACCAGCTGGCCGTCCTGCGGGTACGCGTGCCACGTGCGCCACATCAGCGCTCCTTCGTGACGCTGCGCGAGCAGTGCGGTGAAGGCGTGCGGGCTGCCGGGGAACACCCCGGCCAGGCCGTGCGGGTGCTCGGCGACCAGGGCGAGCAACTCCTGGGCCCGGCCCGCGAACTGGCCGCGCGAGAGCGTCTCGACGCGCGCGGCGAATTCGTACTCCCATTCGCCGACGCGCTTGGAGACACCGAGCGGGAGCGGGGTGCTGCTGCCGGGAAGGCAGGCCACGGTCTCGGAACAGCCGCCCTGGTCATCCTCCAGGAGAACCTGGTGCGAGGCGCCGAGCAGTCTCAACTGCATCTTCGCGCCGCCGAAATCGAGCTCCAGGGTGGCGAGCGCGGGCAGTGGCTCGCGCCCCAGGGCCCAGGCGAGATCCGCGGCGCACGTGTCGGTGTACACAGTCTTCAGGGTCGTGAGCATGGGTCGGCTCCGCTAACACTCAATGGAGGTGGGGCCGGCGCACCCGGTTAGATCACCGGGAGGTCGGGATGCCGGCTCGTGCCCACGAGGACGTCATCTGACGGGTATCCAGAACGCTCTCTGCGAAACCTGCGACGTACGTCCTTGGGCGGTGCTGACGTTCAAGAGGGAATCATGGTCGGCGACGCTGCCACTGCGTTTTTACCCAACTTCGTAGGGTTTCCATCCCCATGAGGGCTGCACAGTTCAACTGTTCAGTACGGCGGCAACGCCGGAGCGCCCGGCGGGGGTTGACCACCCCCGCCGGGCGCCCGGTGTGGAACCGGTGGACCAGCTGCCCCGTGTCAGCTGCCTCCGCCGCATCCGCCCCCGCCTCCACCGCACGAGGAGCCACCGCCCCCGCACGAGGAACCACTGCTCCCACAGGACGACCCGCCTCCGCAGGAGTGCCCTCCGCCGTGGTGCCCGCCACCGCCGTCGCCCCCGGCCCCGGCCCACCAGCTGCCGCCGCCCGACGCACCGGACGCGGTACCCGAGCTCCACCGCGAACCCTTACGACGCCGACTGCTTCCCCCGAAGCTGAACACCGCGGCCAAGGCGAGCACGAACACCACGACGAAGACGAAAGCCACGACCATGGCCCTCACACTCCTTCCGTTCCCCCGAAGCAGGTCCCCCGTGGGCCGTGCTTCTTGCGTGCCAGGGAGATGCCCGTGCCGAACCCGGCCCAAAGCAGAGTTGAGGAACTCCAGAGGTTCAGAGCCTGTGTCACAGGCTCTCAGCGCGCCGCGGCGAGCTGCTCCACCGCCTTGCGGATGGAGTCCTCGCGCTTGCAGATCGAGAACCGGACCAGCCAGGCCGGGGCGTCCTGGCTCAGGTAGAACGCCGACGTCGGGATGGCCACGACGCCCGCGCGCTCCGGGAGTTCACGGCAGAAGTCGATGCCGCTCCCGTAACCCCACGGACGTACGTCCGCCTGCAGGAAGTACCCGGCCTCGGCGCGGAAGGGACGCAGGCCCGCGCGGGTGAGCCCCTCGCTCAGTACGTCCCGGTTGGTCCGCAGCGTGTCCCGTACGCCCGCCGCCCACTCCTCCACCGAGCCGAGCGCACGGGCCAGCGCCTCCTGATAGGGCGTGCCCGAGGCGTACGTGAGGAACTGCTTGGCGGAGCCGACCGCCGCGACGAGCGGGGCCGGACCGCAGACCCAGCCGACCTTCCAGCCCGTCACGTTGAAGGTCTTTCCGGCCGACGACACGATCAGCGTCCGCTCGCGCATGCCCGGGAGCGCCGCGATGGGCAGGTGCCGCGCGCCGTCGTCGAAGACGAGGTGCTCGTAGACCTCGTCCGTCACGACCGTCAGCGCGTGCTCGCGGCAGACGTCCGCGACGGCCGCCAGCTCGTCGGCCGTGAAGACCTTCCCTGTGGGGTTGTGCGGGGAGTTGAGCAGGAGCACCCGCGTACGGGGCGTCACGGCGGCCCGCAGCGCGTCGGCGTCGAGGACGAACCCGTCGCCGTCGAGGACGAGGGGAACGCCCACGACACGGGCACCGGCCAGGCGTGCGTCCGCCGCGTAGGCGTCGTAGCAGGGGTCGAAGGCGATGACCTCGTCCCCGGGGTCGCAGAGCGCGAGGAGGGCGGCCGCGAGCGCTTCCGTCGCGCCCGTGGTGACCAGCACCTCTCCGGTGGGCGCGTAGTCGAGCCCGTACCGCCGGAGCTGGTGGGCGGCGATCGCCTCGCGCAGGGCCGGGAAGCCGGTCGCGGGCGGGTACTGGTTGTTGCCGGAGCGCACGGCGTCCGCGACGTCCCGCAGGAGCGCGGGCGGAGCGGCCAGCTCCGGGACGCCCTGCCCGAGGTTCACGGCGCCGGTGCGGCGCGCGAGCTCCGTCATCTCCGTGAAGATCGAGGTCCCCATGTCCCGCACGCGCGCGGCCGGGGCCCACGCCTCGGAACCCACCTCGCCGCGGACGCCCGCCGTCCCCACCGTGTCCATGCGATCCCGCTTTCTCTCGTCCGCCGCCCGGGTGCGCCACTCACCCTAGGCCGAACGGCCCCGCGCAGGACGAGAGCCCGTCCGGAAGCGCTCACCTGGTGGTGTGCGCCCCGGCCGGGCTCTCGTCGGCGTGCGTGTCGCCGTGCGGTGCGGGGCCCTCAGGCCTCGTCGCCGCCGGGCTTCTCCTCGCCCTCGGCCGAGTCGACCTCGGACTCCAGGCCCAGCTGCTCCACGAGCCACTTGTCGAACTCGATCGCGGCGCGCACCCAGCTGACCGTCGACGACACGAAGTGCTCCAGGGAGACACCGGTGCCGATCAGCATCTGGGCCTCGCCGATGAGGCGGACCGTGCCGTCGTCGTGCGTGTGGCTGTAGACCTTCGGCCACAGCGTGCGGCGGTTCCAGTCGTCGATCGACTCAAGGAGCTGCTGCTTGGTCTCGATCGTGTGCGGCCGGTCGTAGAACGTCCGCACCGAGAAGACCTGCTGGTCGTCCTCGCCGCGGAACATGAAGTACGTACGGAACTCCTCCCACGGCGCCGCGAGGTCACCCTCGTCGTCGACGACGTGCTTGAGCTCCATCTGGTCGAGAAGCTGCTTGACCAGGTCCTGGTCGGGGACGACGGGGCCCGCCGGTCCTGCGCCCTGCTGCGGATCGGGCTGGCCCCCGAAATTCGGAATGGAGGACGGGTCGATGCTCACGTGCTTTGTCCCTTCGTATGAATGGCCCCATCCTCTCCCAGGAAGGGGCCCCGGGGGCAAGCCCGGCTACCCACCGTCCGGGTTTCCGCCGTTCGCCGTCTGCGGACGACCGATGGCTGGTCGCGCAGTTCCCCGCGCCCCTGGAGGGCGCTGCGCGCCCGTCAGGGGCGCGGGGAACTGCGCGAGGACGGACCACGACCCGCGGACGGCGATCGAGTTGTCCGGGCAGACGGGCTGCCGTTACAGCGACTTGCCCGAAGACGGTTCCTGTGAGGATGGGCCCACGCTGAGGCCGTCCGCGACCCGGTCCACCCGGACCACGTCCCCGTCCTTGACCTCCCCGGAGAGGATCTCCTTCGCGAGCCGGTCCCCGATGGACGTCTGGATGAGCCGCCGCAGCGGCCGCGCCCCGTACGCCGGATCGTTGCCCTCGTCCGCCAGCCAGGCCAGCGCCTCGGGCGTGACGTCCAGCGTGAGGCGCCGGTCGGCGAGCCGCTTGGCGAGGCGGTTGATCTGCAGCTCGGCGATGTGCGCCAGCTCGTCCCTGCTGAGCGCGGAGAAGACGACGAGGTCGTCGAGCCGGTTGAGGAACTCCGGCTTGAAGGAGGCCCGCACGACTTCGAGGACCTGCTGCTTCTTCTCCTCCTCGCTGGTCAGCGGCTCCACGAGGTACTGACTGCCGAGGTTGGACGTGAGGATCAGGATGGTGTTGCGGAAGTCGACCGTTCGGCCCTGCCCGTCGGTCAGCCGTCCGTCGTCGAGCACCTGGAGCAGGATGTCGAAGACCTCGGGGTGCGCCTTCTCGACCTCGTCGAGCAGCACGACGCTGTACGGGCGCCGCCGCACGGCCTCCGTCAGCTGGCCGCCCTCCTCGTACCCCACGTATCCCGGCGGGGCGCCGACGAGCCGCGCCACGCTGTGCTTCTCGCTGTACTCGCTCATGTCGATGCGGACCATGGCCCGCTCGTCGTCGAAGAGGAAGTCCGCGAGGGCCTTGGCGAGCTCGGTCTTGCCGACACCGGTCGGGCCGAGGAAGAGGAACGAACCGGTGGGCCGGTCGGGGTCGGCGATGCCCGCGCGGGTGCGCCGCACCGCGTCGGACACCGCGCGCACGGCCTCGGTCTGGCCGATGAGGCGGCGGCCCAGCTCGTCCTCCATGCGGAGGAGCTTCTGCGTCTCGCCTTCGAGGAGGCGTCCCGCGGGGATGCCGGTCCAGGATCCGACGACGTCGGCGATGTCGTCGGGGCCGACCTCCTCCTTCACCATGAGGTCCTTGGCCTGGACGGCCTCCTCCTCGGCCTCGGAGGCGACTTCGAGGTCGTGCTCCAGGCTCGGGATCTCGCCGTAGAGCAGCTTGGACGCGGTGTCGAAGTCGCCGTCGCGCTGGGCGCGTTCGGCCTGGCCGCGCAGTTCGTCGAGCTTCTCCTTCAGCTCACCGACGCGGTTGAGGGACTGCTTCTCCTTCTCCCAGCGTGCGGTGAGGCCGCGCAGCTCCTCCTCCTTGTCGGCGAGGTCGCGCCGCAGCTTCTCCAGGCGCTGCTTGCTCGCGGGGTCCGTCTCCTTGCTGAGGGCGAGCTCCTCCATCTTCAGGCGGTCGACGGCGCGCTGGAGTTCGTCGATCTCGACGGGCGAGGAGTCGATCTCCATGCGCAGCCGGGACGCGGCCTCGTCGACGAGGTCGATGGCCTTGTCGGGCAGGAAGCGGGAGGTGATGTACCGGTCGGAGAGGGTGGCGGCGGCGACGAGCGCGCTGTCGGCGATCTGGACCTTGTGGTGCGCCTCGTACCGTCCCTTGAGCCCGCGGAGGATCGCGATGGAGTCCTCGACGCTCGGCTCGGCGACGAGGACCTGCTGGAAGCGCCGCTCAAGGGCGGGGTCCTTCTCGATCCGCTCGCGGTACTCGTCGAGGGTGGTCGCGCCGACCATCCGCAGCTCACCGCGGGCGAGCATGGGCTTGAGCATGTTGCCCGCGTCCATGGCGGAGTCGCCGCCCGCGCCCGCTCCCACGACGGTGTGCAGCTCGTCGATGAACGTGATGACCTGCCCGTCGCTCTCCTTGATCTCGGAGAGGACGGTCTTCAGGCGCTCCTCGAACTCGCCGCGGTACTTCGCACCCGCGACCATGGCGCCCAGGTCGAGGGAGACGAGCCGCTTGTTCTTCAGCGACTCCGGGACGTCGCCCTTCACGATGCGCTGGGCGAGCCCTTCGACGACGGCGGTCTTGCCGACGCCGGGCTCGCCGATGAGGACGGGGTTGTTCTTCGTACGCCGCGACAGGACCTGCACCACGCGCCGGATCTCCTGGTCCCGCCCGATCACCGGGTCGAGCCTGCCCTCGCGGGCGGCGGCGGTGAAATCGGTGCCGAACTTCTCCAAGGCCTTGTACTGGCCCTCGGGGTCGGGTGTGGTCACCCGGCGCCCTCCCCTGGTCTTCTCGAATGCGGCCAGCAGCTTCTTGCTGCCGGCTCCGTGCCGGTTGAGTACGTCCCCGGCCTTGCCGCCCTTCGCGGCGATGCCGATGAGCAGGTGCTCGGTCGACAGGTACTCGTCACCGAGCTCCTTCGCGCGCTTGGCGGCGTCCGCGACGACGGCCAGCATCTCGCGGTCGGGCTGAGGCGGCGCGACGGTGGACCCGGTCACGCTGGGCAGCGCCGCGAGGACCCCCTCGGTGTCCGCGCGCACGGCGGCCTGGTCGGCGTCGGCCGCGGCGAGCAGGTCGACGATGTTCTCGTTGTCCTCGCCCTCCAGCAGCGCGAGCAACAGATGCGCGGCGGTCAGATCGGCGTGACCGTCCTTGACGGCACGGCTGGTGGCCGCGTTGATCGCGTCCCGGCTCCTGTTGGTCAGCTCGGCGTCCACGTGCGCTTCTCCTCCTTACGGGGTCCATCCACGTCGTACGGGTACGTCATACGGATACGTCATACGGGCCTACGGGTTCCACACGCAGGCGCCCGTAACCCCGTAACACTGACTATGCCAACGTACACAAAGTTGAGTCTATTCCACTCAAGGGTGGGCCGGAAAGTCCGGGCGGCTATGTTCCGTACCCATGGCACCTACGGCTCCGACTCCCGCGACCCGGCGCGTCGACCTCTCCGACCCGCCCGAGTCCTACCTCAGCTTCTGGCGTGAACGGCGCGTATGCACCCTGACGACCCCGCGCCCGGACGGCACGCCGCACGTGGTGCCGGTCGGCGTGACGTACGACCCGGAGGCGGGCGTCGCCCGGGTCCTCGCGCGCAGGACGAGCCGGAAGGTCGCCAACATCCTGGCGGCGGCGGGCACGGAGGGCACCGGGGCGCGGGTGGCGGTCTGCCAGTTCGAGGGCCGACGCTGGGCGACGCTGGAGGGGATCGCGGAGATTCGCACGGACCCGGCGGCGATCGCGGAGGCGGAACGCCGCTACGAGGAGCGCTACGAGCGCCGCCCGTCCCCGAACCCGGACCGGGTCCTGATCGAGATCAAGCTGACGCGAGCACTGGGAAAAACCTGACACAGGCTCCGAGCACACCACAGCGGCACCACCGTGTTCAGGTCCACGGTGGCGCCGCTGCTGGGGGAAGCGCCTGCGCGATTTACAACGACGGGGGAATCGCGTCAGGCACTGCGGGGGGTGGCTGTGATGTTGTCCTGGGCGCTCGCGGCGCCCTCGTCGTGCTGGTCCTGGCCGCCGACCACCTGGTGGTCGCGCCGGTCGAGATTGACGAAGACCATCCCGTACCGGATGGCGCAGCGCACGGGCTGCGGCGCGCCGCGGGGCCTGCGCAGGCAGCGGTACGCCCTTATCTCTTCCTCGTCGTCACGCGTGACGACGATCGGCTCGCCGAGCAGGGTCACCATCAACGAGTCGCCGCGGTGGGGGATCGCGGTCACGAGGTCGATGAAGTGCCAACCGGAGCGGTAGGCGGTGGCCATTTCCCGGCGGAAGGTACGGTCGTCAGGAGGCGTGCTCATGCCTTGCCACCCTCCGGCAGCACGTGCCAGGACAGGTCCGGCGGCGGCGCGGACACCGTGGACCCCCCAGCAGGTGCGCTGTGCCAGGAGAGATCCAGGGTGGTCACCGTGCCCAGGGCCAGCCCGACGGAGAAGGTGGTGACAAGCACCGAGCGAAGCATGCGCTTAAACATGATCGGCTTCGTCCTCACTTGGTAGATTTCTCTCCCCCGGCTCTAGAGACGATGTCTCAATTGAGCACGTCAAAGCCACAGGGTCGATGCATCATGTTCCTGCACGTTCAGGACCCTGGGGGGTGGAGATTTGCTAACAACAGGCACCAAACCGACACATCCTCACCCCTCAGTGCCTCTATGCGACGAGGGCGCGAGGCTCTACGCCCATGCGTTGGCCAATGGTCGCCTGGCCCGCTCCGAGGCCGAGAACACGCCCTGCCTCCTGGAATCCAGCCTGCTGCACCCCGACCCGGACGACGGCGGCTGGTTGCGTCCGGTTTCCCCCGCCGCCGCGCTCGCTCAGCGCCTCAATCCCCTCGAACGGGAGATCCGGGACCGGCGGAGGCTCGCCGTGCAGCTCACAGACATTTTCGAGCCATTCATGGCCATCACCGCCCGTGCCGAGCCGACGAGCCCCTCGATCGCGGTCCTGGAGAACAACCAGCACATCGACGCCGCCATCGAGCGCGCCACGGCCGAGTGCACCTTCGAGATACTCACCGCCCAGCCGGGTGGCGGCCGCAGCGAGGACTCGCTCACCGTGGCACTCCAGCGCGGACAGACCGTACTCGACCGCGGCATCACCATGCGCACGCTCTACCAGCACACCGTCCGCCACAGCCAGGGAACTCTGGCCTACGCGGCACGCATGGCCAAGGGCAATGTACAGATCAGAACCCTTGAAGAACTGATCGACCGGCTGATGATCTTCGACCGCACGGTCGCCCTCATTCCCGCTCGCGAAGACCGCCAAGTGGCCCTGGAACTCCGCCACCCCGGCATCGTCGAATACCTCGCCAAAGTCTTCGAGCACCAGTGGAGCAAAGCCACTCCCCTCATCGACGAAGTGCCGTACGCGCCCTCGTCCGACGGGATCACCGGCGTCCAGCGCTCCATCGCCAAACTCCTCATCGACGGCCACGTCGACGAGGCCATCGCCCGCCGCCTCGGCATGAACGTCCGCACCTGCCGCGCCCACATCGCCAAGATCGCCGCCGCCCTCGGCAGCGGCAGCCGCGCCCAGCTCGGCTATCTCATCGCCCAGTCGGGCATCCTCGACCAGGAACGCCCGAAGTGACGGCCGGGTCCCACCCCCACGGCCCCAGCGAACTCTGCGAAGCAGGAACCGCGCTGTACGCCCGCGCCCTGCGCGAGACCCGCGTGGCGCGGGCGGACGCCGAACCGTCGCCCTGCCTCGTCGACTTCGGACTGCTGCACCCGGACGCCGACGACCCCCGGTGGCTCCTCCCGGCCCCGCCGGCGACCGCGCTGCCCCCGCTGCTCGAAGGCATCCAGCGGCGCATCGCCGCGCAGCGCCTCAGCGAGACCCGCCTCGCCACGGCGTTCGAGCCGCTCATGGAGCTGGCCCGCAGTACGGTGCGGACCTCCGCGCCCTGTGCCATCACCGTGCTGCACGAACTGCCCGAGATCCAGGAGGCGGTGAGCCGCGCGCTGTCCGGGCACGGCACCGGCGCCGGTCCCGGCCAGGAGATGCTCTCCATCCAGCCCGGCGGGGTCCAGCCCCCCGTGGTACTGGACCAGTTCCTCGCGGAGGTACGCGGCGTCCTCGCCAGAGGCGGCCGGCTGCGCACCCTCTACCAGCACACGACGCGCCACTCCCTGCCCGTCTTCGCGTACCACGAGACACTCGACGGCGACACCGAGGTCCGCACGCTGGCGGAGGTCCCCGAGCGGCTCTTCGTCCTCGACCGGACCGTCGCGTTCATCCCCGCGAACAGGGACCACACCGCGGCGCTCGAGATCCGCCACCCCGCCCTCATCGAGTACTTCGTGACGGCCTTCGAGCGCCTCTGGCGCCTCGCCGTGCCGCTGGATCCGCGCGTCGCACCGCTCCCCGCGGACAACGGCGTCACCCCCCGCCAGCGCGCCATCGCCACCCTCCTCGTCGAGGGCCTCACCGACGCCGACATCGCCGAGCGCCTCGGCATGAACATCCGTACCGCCCGCATCCACATCGCCAAACTCGCCGCCACGCTCGGCAGCGGCAGCCGGGCCCAACTCGGCTATCTCATCGGCCAGTCGGACATTCTCGGCCAAGATCGGTGAGTGCGTGGTGAGGCCGTTCCGCGCCGGACGGCCCGCACGGCTCAGGCGCACATAACCGGTCACGCGGAAGCCGCCGTCCAGAAGCAGACACTTCAACTACGGCGTCCGGCCCGCCCCGTCCCCGCCTGCATAGAATCGCGACGCTTCAACCAGGCAGGAGGGGGCCCGCATGGCCACGAAGCACGCACCGCACGCCGTCGAAGAGCTCTGTACGGCAGGACTTTCCGTGTACAGCCGTGCCGTGCGCGAGGGCCGTATCCACCACACCGAGACCGAACCGGCACCCTGCCTCATGGAGCTCGGCCTCCTCCAGCCCGGCCTCGACGGCCTGCAGTGGTTGCAGCCCACCGCCCCCGCCGTCGCCCTGCCCCGGCTCCTGCGCACCATGGAGGACCGCGTCCAGGACCAGCTCTGCCGAGAGGCCAGGACCGGCGCGTCGTTCGACCCGTTCCTCTCCCTCGGCGCGCAGTCGGGCCCTCACCTCTCGGCCCCCACCATCACCGTCCTCGACGGCCTCGACCGCATCAACTCGGCCATTGACCGGGCCATGAACGAGGTCACGGAGGAGTTCCTCGCGGTCCAGCCCGGCGGCACCCGGCCCCCCGAGACCCTGGCCGAAGTCTTCCCGCGGGACCAGGCGATCCTGACCCGGGGCTGCCGCATGCGCACCCTCTACCAGCACACGACACGCCACTCCCTGCCCGTGCTCGCCTACTTCGAGCAGCTGGACGGCGACACCGAGGCCCGCACCCTCGACGAGGTCACCGACCGGCTCTTCGTCTTCGACCGCACCGTGGCCTTCATACCGGCGAGCAGGGACCGCAGCGTCGCCCTCGAACTCCGCCACCCGGCCCTGGTCGAGTACTTCGCCACCACGTTCTGGCGGCTGTGGCGGCTGGCCACCCCCATGTGGCCGCAGGCCGCCCCCGAACCCTCCGAGAACGGCATCACCACCCGCCAGTACGCCGTCGCGGGGCTCCTCGTCGAAGGCCTCACCGACGCGGAGATAGCGGACCGCCTCGGCATGAACATCCGTACCGCCCGCGTCCACATCGCCAAACTCGCCGCCACCCTGGGCAGCCACAGCCGCGCCCAGCTCGGCTACCTCATCAGCCGCTCAGGAATCCTGGCCCGCCAGCAGGACCACTGAGGGTCCGCCAGCAGGACCTCTGAGAGAACGCCTGCCCGGGAAGGCCTCAGCCCCCCGCCTCCGCCACCCACTCCCGCAGCAGCCTCTCCCGCTCCGCCGCCCGCGGCGACCCGCCCTCGTGGCGGCGGCCCCAGTCCGCCATCGCCGTCAGCGTGGTGATCAAGGTGCCCGCGCCCTCCGTCAGGCGGGACAGGAGGGTGCGGGAGAGGTCGTACTCGCGCTGGGAGTAGCCGATCGCCGCCGCGGTGTACGCCGTCAGTTCCGTGTCGGTGTCCTCCGCGTCCGCCAGCCGCACCGTCATCCTCGGCGCCTCGTCACCGCTGCCGAAGCCGACGGAGAGCACCATGTCGACCGCCGCGCCCACGTGCCGCTTCAGCGTCTTCACCGGCACGTCGTCGACCGTCAGCGCGTGCACGTCCTCCCACGGCCACATGGCGGACTGCCCGTCGCCCAGGGCCAGTACGCCCTCCGGGGTCAGCCGCACCCCGGGGGCGAGCCCGGCCGGCTTCGCGCCCACGTACACATCGCCCTCGGCGATCCAGAACAGCCCCACCATGGCCACGGTCGGCTCAACTCCCCCGGGTAGTCCCCATCAAGTCACCATCACACATCACGACAGGGCCGGGAGGTTGTCACCTCCCGGCCCTGTACGAGGGTACTGAAACCCCCGGCAAGCTACTGCTCGGTCGCCCGCTTGGGGCGCCACACCACCAGTGCGCTCGCCTGCTGCACGTCCTGATAGGGGACGAGGTCACGGCGGTACGAGGCGTGCACCGCCGCTTCGCGTTGCTGCATGGCGGTGGCGGCTCCCTCGACGGCCGCGGAGAGCTCCGCGACGCGCGACTGGAGCGCGGCCACCTGGTTCTCCAGCTCGATGATGCGCTTGATGCCGGCGAGGTTGATGCCCTCCTCCTGCGACAACTGCTGCACGGTGCGCAGCAGTTCGATGTCGCGGGCGGAGTACCGCCGGCCGCGGCCCGCGGTGCGGTCCGGGGAGACGAGACCGAGGCGGTCGTACTGCCGCAGGGTCTGCGGATGCAGGCCGGAGAGCTGAGCGGCCACCGAAATGACGTACACCGGCGTCTCGTCGGTGAGTTGGTACGCCCTGCCCAGTCCGGGCTGTCGACGACGGCCGTCCATCTCATGCTCCCTTCGCGGCCTGGAACAGGTCTGCCCGCGGGTCGTCGCCCGCAGTCGCCTTGCGGTAGGACCCCAGGGCTTCCCTCGCCTCGTCCGACAGGGAGGTCGGAACCGCTACCTCCACCGTCACGAGCAGATCGCCCCGGGAGCCGTCCTTACGGACCGCGCCCTTGCCGCGGGCCCGCATCGTACGGCCGTTGGGTGTGCCGGCGGGCAGCTTCAGGGTGACGGGCGGGCCGCCCAGAGTGGGCACCTTCACCTCGCCGCCCAGCGCCGCCTCGGGGTACGAGACCGGCACCGTGACCGTGAGGTTGTCACCCTTGCGGCCGAAGACCGGGTGGGCGTCGACATGCACGACCACGTACAGATCACCGGCCGGGCCGCCCCGCTCGCCGGGCGCGCCCTTGCCGCGCAGGCGGATGCGCTGCCCGTCCGAGACACCGGCCGGAATCCGCACCTGCATCGTCCGGGACGACTTGGCGCGGCCGCTGCCGCCGCAGACCTCACAGGGGTCCTGGGCGATCAGCCCACGGCCCTTGCAGTCCATGCACGGGTCGGTGAGGGAGAACCCGCCGCCTCCGCCCCGCGAGACCTGGCCCGTGCCGACACAGGTCGGGCACACGCGCGGCGTGCCGTTCTTGTCGCCGGTGCCGGAACACGCCTTGCAGGGCGCCTGGGAGGACATGCGGAGCGGCACCGTCGCGCCGTCCACCGCCTCCGTGAAACTCAGCGTGACCTCGGACTCGATGTCCTGGCCGCGCCTCGGCTGCGTACGCGTGCCGGCTCCGGCACCCGCGCCGCCGCGGTTGAACAGGCCCCCGAAGACGTCACCGATGCCGCCCCCGAAGCCGCCGCCGGCCGCTCCGCCACCGCCCTGGGCGCCGCCTCCGAAGAGGTCGCCCAGGTCGAAGTTGAACGATCCGCCGCCGCCTCCGGGGCCTTGCCGGAATCCGCCGTTGCCGAAGAGAGCACGCGCTTCGTCGTACTCCTTGCGCTTCTTGGGGTCACCGAGGACGTCATTCGCCTCGGAGACCTCCTTGAAGCGCTCCTCCGCCTTCGGATTGCCCTTGTTGGCGTCCGGGTGGTTCTCGCGGGCGAGCTTCCGGTACGCCTTCTTGATCTCGGCTTCGGTGGCGTCCTTGGGGACGCCGAGGACCTTGTAGTAGTCCTTCTCGATGAAGTCCTTGGTGCTCATCCTCGACGTACCCCCTTTCGGTACTCCGTTGTCAGTGCAACGTCAGCCCTCGTCCGGGCCACCGCTGTCCTTGCTCGTCGGGTCTGTCGGCTCGGCCGACTCGGCGTCGGCCTCGGCCGTCTCGCCCTTGACCGTCTGCGCGCCGGGCTGCGGCTCGGCGACGGCCACCCGCGCGGGGCGGATGGTGCGCTCGCCGATGCGATACCCCGGCTGCAGGATCGCGACGCACGTCGTCTCGGTGACGTCCGGTGCGTAGCTGTGCATCAGGGCTTCGTGGATCGTCGGGTCGAAGGGCTCGCCCTCCTTGCCGAACTGCTGCAGCCCCAGCTTGGCGACGACGGTCTCGAGAGACTCCGCCACCGACTTGAAGCCGCCCACCAGCTCGCCGTGCTCACGGGCCCGGCCGATGTCGTCGAGGGTCGGGAGGATCTCGGAGAGGAGGTTCGCCGAGGCGATCTCCTTCACCGTCACCTTGTCCCGCTCCACCCGACGGCGGTAGTTCTGATACTCGGCCTGCAGCCGCTGGAGGTCCGCGGTGCGCTCGTTGAGCGCGGTGCGCACCTGATCCAGCTGGGCGGTCAGGCCCACATCCTGTACATCCTGTGCGGACGTCTTGCTGTCCGTGTCCCCGGCCGGGGCCGCCGCGCCCTCCTCGGTGGAGGGCTCGGCGGCCTTCGGCGCAGCGTCATCAGAGGTGGCGCCAGAGGGGACGTCGGGCTTCTCGGCGCTGTCGCCGAAACCCGGGGTCTCCTCGGTCATCAGGCAGCGCCGCCCTTCGCGTCACCGGGCTTCTCGTCGTCCACGATCTCGGCGTCGACGACGTCGTCGTCGGCCTTGGCCTCGGCGTCGGGACCGGGGGCGGCACCCTCGGCACCGGCGGCCTGGGCGTCGGCGTACATGGCCTGGCCCAGCTTCTGCGAGACGGCGGCGACCTTCTCGGTGGCGGTGCGGATCTCGGCCGTGTCCTCGCCCTTGAGCTTCTCCTTCAGCTCGCCGACGGCGGTCTCGACCTCGGTCTTCACGTCACCCGGAACCTTGTCCTCGTTGTCCTTGAGGAACTTCTCCGTCTGGTAGACGAGCTGCTCGCCCTGGTTGCGGGACTCGGCGGCCTCGCGGCGGGCGTGGTCCTCGTCCGCGTACTTCTCGGCCTCTTCGCGCATCCGGTTGACCTCGTCCTTCGGCAGCGAGGAGCCACCGGTGACGGTCATCTTCTGCTCCTTGCCCGTGCCCAGGTCCTTCGCGGTCACGTGCATGATGCCGTTGGCGTCGATGTCGAAGGCGACCTCGATCTGCGGGACGCCGCGGGGCGCCGGGGGCAGACCGGTCAGCTCGAACATGCCGAGCTTCTTGTTGTACGCCGCGATCTCGCGCTCGCCCTGGTAGACCTGGATCTGGACGGACGGCTGGTTGTCCTCGGCCGTCGTGAAGATCTCGGAGCGCTTGGTCGGGATCGTGGTGTTGCGCTCGATGAGCTTGGTCATGATCCCTCCCTTGGTCTCGATGCCGAGGGACAGCGGGGTGACGTCGAGGAGCAGGACGTCCTTGACCTCGCCCTTGAGGACACCGGCCTGCAGGGCGGCGCCGATGGCGACGACCTCGTCCGGGTTCACGCCCTTGTTGGCGTCCTGGCCGCCGGTCAGCTCCTTGACGAGCTCCGCGACGGCGGGCATACGGGTCGAGCCACCGACGAGAACGACGTGGTCGATCTCGGAGAGCTGGATGCCCGCGTCCTTGATGACGTTGTGGAACGGCGTCTTGCAGCGCTCCAGAAGGTCGGACGTGAGCTGCTGGAACTGGGCGCGCGTGAGCTTCTCGTCCAGGTGCAGCGGGCCCTCGGCGGAGGCCGTGATGTACGGCAGGTTGATCGTGGTCTCCGTGGAGGAGGACAGCTCGATCTTGGCCTTCTCGGCTGCCTCGCGCAGGCGCTGGAGCGCCATCTTGTCCTTGCCCAGGTCCACGCCGTGGCCGTTGTTGAACTGCTTGACCAGGTAGTCGACGACGCGCTGGTCCCAGTCGTCACCACCGAGGTGGTTGTCGCCGTTCGTGGCCTTCACCTCGACGACGCCGTCGCCGATCTCCAGGAGGGACACGTCGAACGTGCCGCCACCGAGGTCGAAGACGAGGATCGTCTGGTCGTCCTTGTCGAGGCCGTACGCGAGAGCGGCGGCGGTCGGCTCGTTGACGATGCGCAGGACGTTCAGACCCGCGATCTCACCGGCCTCCTTGGTGGCCTGGCGCTCGGAGTCGTTGAAGTACGCCGGGACGGTGATGACCGCGTCGGCCACCTTCTCGCCCAGGTACGACTCGGCGTCGCGCTTCAGCTTCTGCAGGATGAACGCCGAGATCTGCTGGGGGTTGAACCCCTTGTCGTCGATGTCCACCTTCCAGTCGGTGCCCATGTGGCGCTTGACCGACCGGATGGTCCTGTCGACGTTCGTGACCGCCTGGCGCTTGGCCACCTCGCCGACCAGCACCTCGCCGTTCTTCGCGAAGGCGACGACGGACGGCGTGGTCCTGGCACCCTCGGCGTTGGTGATGACGGTGGGCTCGCCGCCTTCGAGAACGCTGACGACGGAGTTAGTCGTGCCCAGGTCGATGCCGACCGCACGTGCCATTTCGGTTCCTCCAGAGGTACATCTTGAGTGGATCTGACTCAAGGATGCATGAGCGCCGCGCTTGCGTCAACAGAAGTGAGTCGGGGGCACTCAACTCTTATCCTGTGCTTACGCGCAGGTAGGCCCCGGATGGCGCACTGGGACGCCTCGCGCCGCGAAGGGTTGCCTGAACGAGGCGAACCACCGCCTCCCTGACTACAGTGCGGCGGAGCAATGGGCAGTAATGGGCAGCCCCAGATGGACTGCCGGACTGCATAAGTACCGCTATACGCACCGCTTGGCAGAACTTCGCCTCGCAGGTTCGAGGAGCCCCCACATGCAACTCGCCGCGATCATCGTGTCGCTGGTCCTCATCGCGGTCGGCGTCGCGCTGTTCAGCCGTGCCATCGTGCAGATCTACCGGTTCGTCCGGCTCGGTCAGCCCGTGCCCGCCGGTCTCAGGACCGACAATCCCTGGCAGCGTGCCCTCACCGTGGTCAAGGAGTTCCTCGGCCATACGCGCATGAACAGGTGGGGCATCGTCGGCTTCGCGCACTGGTTCGTGGCGGTGGGCTTCTTCACGCTGCTGCTGACGATCGTGAACGCCGTCGGCCAGCTCTTCCGGGCCGACTGGCTCCTGCCGGTCATCGGCGACTGGGCACCGTACAACGTCTTCGTCGAGTTCATCGGCACGATGACGGTGGTCGGCATCCTCACGCTGATCGTCATCCGCCAGCTGAACCGCCCCGACGGGCCGGGCCGCAAGTCCCGCTTCGCGGGCTCCAAGACCGGCCAGGCGTACTTCGTCGAGGCCGTCATCCTCATCGTCGGCGTCTGCATCTTCACGCTGCACGCCCTGGAGGGCGCCCAGCACCACGTCGACGGCTACGAGGCCTCGTTCTTCCTCTCGTACCCGTTCGTCTCCTGGTTCGGCGGGATGGACCTCTCCACCCTGCAGAACCTCACGTACTTCTTCGCCGGGCTGAAGATCGCCACCTCGTTCATCTGGATGATCGTGGTCGGCCTGAACACCAACATGGGGGTCGCCTGGCACCGCTTCCTCGCCTTCCCGAACATCTTCTTCAAGCGCGAGGCGGACGGCGGCACGACGCTCGGCGAGCTCCAGCCGATGACGTCCGGCGGCAAGCCGATCGACTGGGAGGACCCGGCCGAGGACGCCGTCTTCGGCGTCTCCCAGGTCGAGCAGTTCTCCTGGAAGGGCCTGCTGGACTTCTCCACCTGCACGGAGTGCGGGCGCTGCCAGTCGCAGTGCCCCGCCTGGAACACCGGCAAGCCGCTGTCCCCGAAGCTGCTGATCATGTCGCTGCGCGACCACTCCCATGCCAAGGCGCCGTACTTGCTTGCCGGTGGCGGCAAGACCATGGAGGGCGAGGAGAAGGCGAGTGCCGAGCAGCTGAAGGACGTTCCCGCTGCCGCGCTGGCGGAGGCCGAGCGGCCGCTGATCGGCACGGTCGAGGAGAACGGTGTCATCGATCCTGACGTCCTGTGGTCCTGCACCACCTGTGGCGCCTGTGTCGAGCAGTGCCCCGTCGACATCGAGCACATCGACCACATCGTCGACATGCGCCGCTACCAGGTCATGATCGAGAGCGCGTTCCCCTCCGAGGCCGGAACGATGCTCAAGAACCTGGAGAAGAAGGGCAACCCCTGGGGCCTGGCCAAGAAGCAGCGCCTGGAATGGCTCAAGGAACTCGACTTCGAGGTTCCGGTCGTCGGCAAGGACATCGAAGACCTCACCGACGTCGAGTACCTGTACTGGGTCGGCTGCGCCGGAGCCCTCGAAGACCGCGCCAAGAAGACCACCAAAGCCTTCGCCGAGCTCCTGCACATGGCGGGCGTCACCTTCGCCATCATGGGCGGCGACGAGAAGTGCACCGGCGACTCCGCACGCCGCCTGGGCAACGAACCCCTCTTCCAGCAACTCGGCCAGGAAAATGTCGCGATGCTGAACATGGCGTTCGGCGAGGACGACGAGTACGAGTCGACCAAGAAGCCCAAGGCCGCGAAGAAGATCGTCGCGACCTGCCCGCACTGCCTCAACACCCTGGGCAACGAATACCCCCAGCTCGGCGGAGACTACGAAGT
>NZ_JBEYZK010000049.1:0-24300 GCF_040646035.1 Streptomyces sp. NPDC046465 | reverse complement strand
ATCCGGAAGTCGTGCGCGTAGACGAAGACCGTGCGGCCCTCCACCGTGCCCCACCCGGTGATCACACCGTCGGTGTAGGGCTTCTTGTTCTCCAGGCCGAAGCCGGTGGCCCGGTGCCGGCGCAGCGCCTCCACCTCCTGGAAACTCCCCTTGTCCAGGAGCAGTCCGATGCGCTCGCGCGCGGTCAGCTTGCCCTTGGCGTGCTGGCGCTCGGTGGCCGCCGGATCCGGGCCCTCCCGCACCCGCTCCTTGATCTCCCTCAACTGCTCGACGGCGTGGTGCGGACTCTCCATCGCTGCACTCCTCCCCAGGCGGGCCGATTCGTCCGACGATCCGATGCGCCGCTCCCGCGGCCGTCACCGCGCGGCCCTCACCGCGCGGCGCCGCCCGCCACGGCCGCCGCCCGCGGCTCGGCCACCAGCTCGGCGAGCAGCCCCGCCAGCTGCGCGAGGGTGGCCTCGCGCAGCAGGTCGTGCGCCACCACCGAAACCTGCAGAGCCGCCTCCAGCTGCCGCTTGAGGTGCAGCGCGAGCAGGGAGTCCACGCCCAGCGCGCGCAACGGCCGGTCGGGCCGGACGCGGTGGGCCGGGGGCACCCCCAGGGCGTGCCCCAGCTCCCGGCACAGCCAGGTCTGCAGGGCCGGGGCCCGCACGCCGGTGTCCATGGCGCGCAGCACGGACCCGTCGGTGGGCCAGGCGAACAGCACAGAGGAGTTGGACAGGGCCATGGTCGTATCGCTTCCACTCGTGAACAGGGCACAGGACGGTGCGGGCAGAAATTCAGGGGCGCCGGGCCGGGTCAGGCCGCCGCCTGCCGGCGCGCGGGCGCCGCCTCGCGGCGGGCCAGGCACTCCTCGAAGAAGGCCAGGGCCCGCAGGTGGTAGGTGCGCGCGGACCAGCCCAGGCTGATGTTGTGGCCCGCCTCCGGCTGGCGGTCCACCACCAGGTGCTCGACGGACCCGAGCCCCGCGCGCAGTTCGGCCAGGGCCTCCTCGTCGTGGCGCCACCACGCCTCGTGCTCGGCGAACGTCAGCCGGGTGGGCACCCGCACCCGCCCGGCCAGGCGCGCGAAGGAGGCGGGCCAGCGTGCCGCCTCGGAGCGCTCCAGCTCGGGCATGGTGGTGACCATGTCCGCGCAGGTGCGGAACGTATCGGGCGGATACAGCCGCAGCGCACCCCAGTTGTGCCGCCAGTGCCCGTGCCCGGCGGCCGAGGGCAGCCGGTCCGCGGGCACCGCGAACCGGTGCCCGCAGCCGGAGATGTCCAGGCCCAGCAGACCGGCCGGCAGCCCGGCGCCGGCCGCGCACGTCAGCGCCAGCTTCCCGCCGTAGGAGTGGGCCAGGACGAACACCCCCGCCCCCACCTCGTGCCCGGCGGCGAACCGGGCCAGCGCGGCCCGCAGGGTACGCGCCTGCCCGGCCAGCGTCTGGCCGCGCGGCAGCCGCGCCGCCGACGCGCCGTAACCGGGCCGGTCCACGGCCAGCACCTGAAAGCCCAGACGCATCCCCACCGCGAACAGGGACTGGCCGGGATGGGCCTGCCCGTCGAAGTAGGCGGCGCTCATGCCGCCGCCGTGCAGGGCGAGCACGGTGGCCCGGGGCGGCGCGCCCCGGGCCGGCGCGCCGAGCAGCCCGGACAGCGCCAGGCCGCCGGCGTCCAGGGTGATGCCCCGCACGCCGGGGGAGCGCTCCGGCCCGCTCACCGCACCCGCGCGGCGCCCGCCGCGCCCCCCTGGACGGCCCCGGCCGCACCCGGCGCACCGAACCAGCGGTGCAGCGCCGCCCCCAGCCCCTCCACCGCCCCGGCATCCCGGGCCCGCTCGGCCGCCCAGGCCACATAGCCGTCCGGGCGCACCAGCAGCGCCGCGGCGTCCGCCAGCGCCTGCGGGGCCTCGGCGCGCACCCGCGCGGTGACCACCTGCTCCCGCCAGGGCTCGGCGGCCGCACACAGCGCCGCATCCCCGGCCAGGTCGAGCAGCACCCCGCGCGCCGGGTGCAGCAGCTCCATCGTGCTGGTGCGCCCCGCCGCGCCCGCCAGCACCCGCGGCGGGATCCGGCGCCCCACCAGGGGGTGGCCGCCGGTCATCGTGTCGTAGCGGATGTCGACCCCGCTGACCAGCCCGGCCAGATGACGCTTGACGTCGTCGTACTGGATGAGCTCCCCGAACAGGGCGCGCAGCGGGTCCATCTCGGGCCCGCCGACGAACAGCATGCCCTGCGCCTGGGTGTTCATCAGCAGTCGCGCACCGGCCGCGTGCCGCTCGGCGTGGTAGGAGTCCAGCAGCCCCTTCGGCGCCGTTCCCCTGCTCTGGGCGGCCAGCTTCCACCCCAGGTTGGCGGCGTCCTGCACCCCGGTGCTCAGCCCCTGCCCGCCGGCCGGGAGGTGAATGTGCGCGGCGTCCCCGGCCAGCAGGACGCGCCCGCGCCGGTACTCGGTGACCTGCCGCGTCGCATCGGTGAACGAACTGACCCAGTGGGCCGTGCCGTTGCTGATGTCCTCCCCGGTGATCCGCCGCCAGGCCCCGGCGACCTCGGCGAAGGACACACTGCGCTCCCGCTCCTCGTCCGGCGCCCGGTCCGGCACCACGATGATGCGGTCCACGCCCTCGCCCAGCGGCGCGGCCATCACCATGCCGTGCTCCAGGCGCTCGCCCAGGAACCGCGGCCGCAGCCCGCACCCGGCGACATCGGCCAGATACATGGTGCGCGTGGCATCCGTGCCCGGGAAGGAGAACCCCGCCGCCCGGCGCACCGCACTGCTGCCGCCGCCGCAGCCCACCAGATACGGGGCGCTCAGCCGCTGCACCCCCCGGGGCGTGGCGACCGCGATCTCCACCCGGTCCTGGTGCTCCTGCAGTTCCAGAAACTCCCAGCCGCGCCGCAGATCGGCCCCCAGGGAGATCACCCACCGCTCCAGGACGTCCTCGGTGCGCGACTGCGGGATGCCGCGCGCCCCGAAATGGGCGTCCGGCAGCACGGTGTAGTCGAACTGCACCCCGCCGAAGTGGCCCAGCGGCGCCACCTCCAGGCCCTCGAAGTGCGCCAGCAGCCCGCGCTGGTCGAACACCTCCATGGCACGGGCGGTGAAACCCAGCCCGCGGGACTGCCCGGTGGGCTGTTCAAGGCGCTCCACCACGAGGACGTGCGCCCCGCCCAGGCGCAGTTCTCCGGCGAGCATCAGCCCGGTCGGGCCCGCCCCGACCACGATCACGTCCGCGTCCATGCTGGACCTTCCTTCGAATCCGGAGGCCGAACCGGCCTTAAAAATGCGTCAGCCGAAGAGCTGCGCGATGTGCTGGGGGGCCTTGGTCCTGCCCCACTCCACGGCCTGCCCCAGCAGCTCGGGGGTGGCCTCGAAGCAGCGGGTGGCCGGATCGCCCAGCGCGAACGGCGCCGGCAGGAACTCCGACTCCCGCACCCGGGCGAAGATCCGCCGCGCCGCCTCGGCCGGCTCCAGCTCCCCGGCCTCCACCGCCCGGCAGTTGGTCCGGGTGAAGACCAGCAGCGCCTTGATGTCCTCGCCCACCGGAGCGGGCAGACCGGGCGTGGTGGTCTGCTCCAGATCCTTCAGGACCTGCTCGTCGCGGCCGTCCATGAACCGGCGGTACGCCCGCTCGACGGTCATCGTCGGCATGATGCTGGTCGACTCCCACACCCGCAGCACCGCGTTGAACAGGTCGTAGTGGCCAAAGCCCACGAACGAGCTGTAGACGAGATCGTCGTGGACGTCGTACAGGCCCTGCTGGAGCCGGTCGATGTAGGCGAACCGCTCGGTGGACCAGTCGCCGTCGCGGGAGGCCTCGATCAGCCGCCAGGCCAGGGAGTTGACCACCTCCACGGTGTTGGTCAGGCCGCGTGAGTACAGCGCGTCGGTGAACCCGGCGGCATGCGCGGTCAGGCAGTAGCGCTCGCCGACGGTGCGCGAGGAGGAGTACTGCAGACGCCCGGTGCTCACCCACGGCCGGACCGTGCGGGCGTCGGTGAACTGCTCGGCGATCTGCGGGAAGCGCGCCAGGAACGCGTCGAACTCCTGCTGCGGCGTCGAGCCGTCCTTGGGGTGGGTGCGCTCGTCCAGGGTGAGGCCCACACTGCACAGCGGGCTGAGCGCCCCCTCGTGGTTGTCGAAGGGGATCACCCACAGCCAGCCGCCGTCGAAGACGTGGTGGAGCGTGCCGTGGTGCCAGGGGCTGGGCTGCTTGTGGCCGGCCGCCGAGGGCGCCCGGTCGTAGGGGGTGACGCCCACCATGTGCGTGAACATCGACCGCGAGTGGTGGCGGGCCCGGGTCGGCTCCTCGCGCAGGTGGAACTTCTCCGCGACCGGGGAGCGGAAGCCCCCGCAGTCCACCAGGTACTCCGCCCGGTGCTCGCTGCCCTTCTCGCAGCGCAGCAGCACCCCCGCGTCGCCGGTCTCGATGTCCGCGATCCGGGTGGCGAGCAGCGGCTGGGCCCCGTAGCGCACCGCCAGGTTGAACAGGAACGCGTCGGTGTCCTGGCGGAACAGGTGGCTCTCGGTGCGCTGCCACTCGGGCACCACCAGCTGGTTGACCTCCTCGGGGTTCTGCTCGCGGCCCTCGCGGTGGTAGACGAAGCCGAAGTTCTGCTTGCGCCCCGACATGGGCGAGATCTTGTCCTGGATGCCGCGGAAGGAGGCCAGCGCCTCGATCTCGGGCACCCGGTAGCGCTCGGCGATGATCCGGGTCATCGCCGAGGTGTAGGGGATCGTCGACTCGCCCACCGCGAACCGCGGATGGACACCGGCGTCGATCAGCAGCACCTTCACGCCGTTGCGGGCCAGCACCGCGCCCAGCATGCCGCCCGCCATCCCGGCACCCAGGATGGCCACGTCGTAGCGGTTCTCCACGCGCTCACTCCTCTTCATGGCTCACTCTCCGAAAACAGCAGGGGACAGGACGGGGGACGGCGCCACCGCCGCGCCCGGCACGGCCTCGGGCGCACCGAACCAGCGCGTGAGCGCCTGGTGCAGGGAGACCGCCTCGCCCGGCTGCACCCAGGCGATGTGCCCGTCGGGGCGCACCAGGAGCGCGGCGACGCCCGCGAGGGGACCCGGCACGTCCCCGGCCGGCCGCGCCGTCACACAGGCGATCCGGCCGGGCCAGGCCGCGGCCACCGAGTGCAGCAGCGCGGCCTCGGGGCGCAGGGTGAGCAGCACGCCCCGCCCCGCCCGCAGCAACCGCGCACCCGTCAGCTCCTGGCCGCCCGCCCTCAGGCGCACGTGCGGCAGGCGGGCGCCCAGCAGCGGATGCTCCCCGGGCCCCACGTCGTGGCGCACGTCGAGGCCGGAGACCATGCCCGCCAGATGCCGGCGCACGTCCGGCTCCTCCAGCAGCTCGCCCATCAGCGCGCGCAGGCTGGCCGCCTCGGCGCCGCCCAGCAGCAGCTGCGCCTGGGTGCGGATGTTGTCAAGGACGCGCCGGCCCACCGCGTGCCGTTCGCGGTGGTAGCTGTCCAGGAGCGTGTGCGGCGCCCGCCCCCGGGCGACGGCGGCCAGCTTCCAGCCCAGGTTCACCGCGTCCTGCAGCCCCAGGTTCAACGCCTGCCCGCCGATGGGCATCTGCTGGTGCGCGGCGTCCCCGGCGAACAGCACCGGGCCCTGCCGGTAGCCCTCAAGGAGCCGGCAGGCATCACCGAAGGCGTTCACCCACAGCGGCACCCCGCAGGCGATGTCCTCTCCGGTGACCCGCCGCCACACCCGGCACACCTCGGCGAAGTCCGGCTCCCTGGAGCGCTGGCGGGCCGGCACGCCGAACTCGTGCACCATCACCCGGGTCACGCCGTCGGCGCGCCGGGCGGCGATGGCCAGCCCCGCCGGCAGCCGCTCGAAGCGGCGGTCGGCGATGTCCAGGCCCGCGACGTCGGCGCGCAGCAGTTCACGCCCGGCGTCCTGGCCGGGGAAGGCGGCGCCCAGCAGGCGGCGCACCGTGGAGCGTTCGCCGTCGCAGGCGGCCAGGTAGCGGGCGCGCACCCGCACCGGGCCCGCCGGGCCCGCGGCCACCACCTCCACGCCCGGCCCGCTCACCCGCACCGCGCGCACCTCGTGCCGGCGCCGCACCCGGGCGCCCAGGCCCGCCGCCCAGTGGCCGAGCAGCTCCTCGGTGCGGGTCTGGGGCACCTTCCACTGCCCCGGGTGCGTGCTCTGCAGCGTCAGATCAAGGGGCAGGCCGCCGAAGTGCCCGCGCACCTCGCACGGCGGCGTGCCCAGCTGCTCGAGCAGGCCGCGGCTGTCGAGGATCTCCATGGTGCGGGCGTGCAGCGTGGAGGCCCTGGACTGACGGGTGGGGCCCTCGCGCTGGTCCAGTACGACGACGTCCGCGCCGCCCAGGCGCAGTTCACCGGCGAGCATCAGCCCCACCGGCCCCGCGCCCACCACGACGACGTCGCTCTCACAACGGTCCACGGCCATGATCAGTGCTTCTCCGCGTAGTCCTTGGCGTGGCCGAGCGTGGCCCGGCTGTTGGTGGACAGCGCGCCGCGCACGTAGTCCCGGGCGTCGGCGACGGTGGCGTCCGCGCCCAGGATCCGCGCGATGTTCGCCGTGTTGAGCACCACGGTGTGCTGCGAGGAGGCGACGGTGACGCCGTCGGTGCCCTCCTCGAAGGTCCAGTAGCCGGTGTGCAGCGTCATCAGCGCGGGCAGCGTGACCTGCTTGTAGGCGATCCTGTGGTGCGGGAAGCAGACCCGGTAGGACTTGGTGGTGTGCACCGAGCCGTCCTTGGCGCGGGTGTCCATCTCCAGGCTCTGCAGGCCCGGGGTGTCCTCGAGCAGGCGCACCGTCGCCACGTGCGGGAGCCGCTCGGCCCACGCCCCGGCCTCGTTGACGAAGTCGTACAGGTCCTTGGCGCTGCCCCGCACCCGCACGCTGTCCTCGAAGGCGAACGTCAACTCCGCGGCGGCCACGGCCAGTTCCACATTGGTCTTCAGGGCGGCCAGCTCCGCACGCGAGTTGCGGTCCACCGCCTCCTCGATCCACTTGAGGCCCGCCGGGTCGTCGTCGATGGCCCGGTAGTCGTGCAGGAGGCGGATCCGCGAGGTGTCCGGGGACAGCGGCTCGATCAGCCAGGTGCCGCCCATCGCCGCGACCGGCGGCGTGGACACCTCCTGACGGAAAGTGATCTTGAGGTTCGCGGCGTCCAGGGTGCGCCGCGACGTCCACTGCTTGGCCTCGCCGTTGGCCGTCGCCCAGATGCGGATGCGCTCCTCGTGCGCGCCCTTTTCGACGTGGTCGACGTGGATGGTGGGCGGGAAGATCCGCGGCCAGTTCTCCACCTCGGCGATCAGCCGGTAGACGGTCTGGGCCGGCGCCGCCACCGTGATCTCGTGCTCGACCTCACGCGTCGTCATGGTCCACTCTCCTTGGTCTGTTGGCTGGTGGGGCCCGGCCCCGTCGCCGGGGTCAGAAGTTGCCGAGGCCGCCGCAGACGTTCAGCGCCTGCGCGGTGATGGAGGCGGCCGTCTCGGAGGCCAGATAGCCGACCAGGCCCGCGACCTCCTCGGGCGTGGAGTAGCGGCCCAGCGGGATCTTCGCCTGGAACTTGGTGAGGATCGCCTCCTCACTCGTCTCGTACGCCGCCGCGTAGCCCTGGCGCACCCGCTGCGCCATCGGCGTCTCCACATAGCCCGGGCACACCGCGTTCACGGTGATCCCGCTCGGCGCCAGCTCGTTGCCGAGCGCCTTGGTGAAGCCGACGACGCCGTGCTTGGACGCGGAGTAGGGGGCGCCCAGGACCACGCCCTGCTTGCCCGCGGTGGAGGCGATGTTGATGATCCGGCCGCGGTCCCGGTGCCGCATGCCGCCGGCGTTGAGGACCGCGCGCGTCATACGGAAGACGCTGTTGAGGTTGGTGTCGATGACGTCGTCCCACAGCTCGTCCTGGAGGTCGGCGGTCACTCCGCCGCCGGACCGCCCCGCGTTGTTGACCAGCACGTCCACCGGCCCGAAACGTTCGACGGCGCCGCTCACGAAGGCGGCCACCGAGGCGGGCGCGCGCACGTCCAGGGCGGCGCCGTCGACGTCCAGGCCCTCCTCGCGCAGCTGCTTGACGGTCGAGGCGACGTTCTCCGCGGTCCGGGCGCCGATGAACACCCGGTGGCCCTGGCCGGCCAGCAGCCGGGCGACGGCCAGGCCGATCCCGCTGGTGGCTCCGGTGACGAGGGCGACACGCTTGTCCTGCTGCATGATCAGTTCTCCCTGGGGTGGGGCGGGGTCAGACCGCGGCGGAGGCGGACAGCCGGGCGTTGACGGCGGCGATCAGAGTGCGCGGGGTGCGGTTGTCGGCGAACACGTCGTCGTCCAGGGCGATGCCGTACTCGCGCTCGATGCGGCTGCCGGTCTCCAGCAGCGCCAGCGACTCGTAGCCGAGGTCGTCGAAGTCCTGGTCGAGGATGTCGCCGTCCAGGGCGGCGCCGTCGTCGGCGCCGGCGCCCTCCAGGAGGATGCGCGTGAGGTCGGCGAGCGCGAACTGAGGAGTGCTCATGATGGCTGTCCCTTCGGATGGGCGGATCGTGGTGAGGGCGGGCGGGCAGCACAAAGGCCGCACCGGGCACAAGGGCCCCGTACGGCCGTGGAAAATACGTGCGCCGCCCGCGGGCAGGGCGGAGACGAAACAGGGAAAACCCGGGCGGGCCCCGCCCCCCCAACGCCGACGCCCCTGCCGGCGGCGGGGGATTCACACCGGCAGGGGCGCGCTTTGGGGGCGGGGCCCGCACCAGGGGCCCGCTCGCCGACCGGCCGCGCAGAGGCGGCCGGAGAGTGAGGATCAGGCGGCGAACAGCCTGCGCTTTTGGTAACTCGACTCCCAGAAGAGCTTGTTGAGGACCTTCACCGGGGCGGGCATGGTGTCCAGGAACCGCTTGCGCTCGGCGACGTCCCGGCCGTCCATCACCCAGGGAATGTAGACGGCCGCCCCCTTGGGGCCCTGCTTCTTGGCCATCGCGCTGCGAAAGGCGTCCCAGTCCTTGTTGGTGAGCACGTCCTGGATCAGCGGCAGCGCCGCGTCCTCCTCGTGGCGCATGTGCGAGCCGAGCGCCTGCGCCAGCCGCTCGACCCGCTCGCCCAGGTCCGCGGAGCTCTGCGCCAGGCCCGTGTCCACGGCCGCGAGCACCGCGTCCAGCGAGGCGTGCTCCGCCTCCATCTCGGCCATGAGCTTCTGGTCATCGGGCCGCTCGGTCACCTGCGCGGCGACCCGCGGCCACAGCACGGCGTCCTCCACGGTGTGGTGGACGTGCAGCTGGCGCTTGAAATTCTCCCAGCCGGCCCGGACCTGGGAGGTACCGGCCCGGCCGGACGCCACGGCCGCCGCGAACCTTTCGAGGTCACGCCGGAACGCATCGTGCGTCGCGTACATGACGGCGAAGTTGATCGGAGCCTGCTGTGCAACTGCCATGGTGAGCCGTTCCTTTCGTCGGCGACCGGCCCCCGGCCGGTCGACAGATCAGACAACGCGCGTCCGCGGAGGGGGAGTTCGGATCTCCCCAGCCGGACTCCCGCACCCCGCGGCCGGGGCTGCCCTCGCGAACGAGAGGGGAAGGGCATGGACGGGTGTGACATGGAGCCCCGATTCTGTGAGGTGAAACACATCCGTGGCGTGGATGTCACACTCCGCCCCGCCGCGGCCTCACAACAGCGACGCGTCACACGGGAGGTGCACCATGTCCGAGAGTGCGGACGACGGCTACAGCGGCGAAGAGCCGGGCGGCGACGACGCCGTGACCGAGCGCGGCACGCCCGAAGGCGCCGTGCGGGACGTCATCGAAGCCTCCACCGAGGTCTTCGTCGGCTACCGGGAGCTGCTCTTCTCCATCGTCTACAACCTGCTCGGCTCCGTCGCCGACACCGAGGACGTGCTGCAGGAGACCTGGCTGTCGTGGTCGGGCAAGAAGAGCCGCTCGCCCCGCCAGGAGATCGAGAACCCGCGGGCCTACCTGGTGCGGATCGCCGTCAACCACGCCCTGGCCCGCAAGGACGCCATCACCCGCAGGCGCGAGACGTACGTGGGGCCCTGGCTGCCCGAACCCCTGATCACCAAGACCGCCGAGGACCGCGCGCCGGACGTCGCCGAACACGCCCTGCGCACCGAGTCGGTGTCGATGGCCATGATGGTGGTCCTGGAGACGCTGACCCCGCTGGAGCGGGCGGTGTTCGTGCTGCACGAGGTGTTCGGCTACGCGCACACCGAGATCGCCTGCATCCTGGACCGCAGCCCCGCCGCGGTGCGCCAGCTCGCCCACCGGGCCCGCGCCCATGTGCAGGCGCGCCGCCCCCGCTACGAGACGACCCCGCAGGTCCAGCAGGAGGTCACCGAGCGCTTCGTGGCCGCGGCCCTGGGCGGCGACCTCGACGCGCTGATGGAGATGCTGGCCCCGGAGGTCACCATGTGGACCGACGGCGGCGGCAAGGTCCGCACCGCGGGCCTGCGGCCCGTCTCGGGCCGCGACAAGGTCTGCCGGATGCTCGCCGGGTACGCGGAGCGGGCCCCCAAGGACATCGACATCCACTACCGGCACGTCAACGGCGATGCCTCGGCGGTGGTGTTCTCCGAGGAGTCGCCCTACGCGGTCATCGTCATGGATCTGACGCCCGCCGGTGACCAGGTGCGCGGCATCTACGCCGTCACCAACCCCGACAAGCTGGCGCGGGTGCGCTCCGGCGGTGATGACGAGGAGTGAGCGCGCCGGTGCAAGGACAGGCTCTCAGCGCGGGGGCCGGCCGGGCAGGGGATCGCTCTCCTCGCCCCGGCCGCCCGCGGCCACCGGCACCGAAGGCCCGGCGCCCGCCGTGCTCTCCGGCCGCTCCGGGCCGGTGGCCGCGGGGGTTCCGCCCATGCCGAGCAGCCGCAGCAGCGGGCCCGCCATGGCGGTGGTGAGAAGGGCCATGACCACCATCATGGTGAACATCTGCGCCGAGATCAGGCCCAGTTCACGGCCGATGCCCAGGATGACGAGCTCGGTCAGGCCGCGGGTGTTCATCAGGGCCCCGAACGCGCCGGCCTCGCGCCAGCCCAGGCCCGCCGCCCGGGCGGGCAGTGCGGCCCCGGCGAACTTGCCCAGGACCGCGGTCCCCACGATCAGCGCCAGGGCCAGCAGCCCGGAGGCGCCGAGCGCGCCGACGTCCACCGAGAGCCCGGTGACGACGAAGAACACCGGCAGCAGCAGGGTGGAGACCTTCTCGATGGGCGCCTCGACCTCGTGGTGCAGTTCGGGGGCGCGCCGGCGGGGCATGACGAGCCCGAAGGCGAACGCGCCGAAAATGGCGTGGATCCCGATCCAGGAGGTGGCGAAGGAGGACACGAAGACGCCCGAGACGATCAGGACGAGCAGGGTGCTCTTGTCGGTGCGGGTCCCGCGCCGGCGCAGCAGCACCCGGGCCAGCAGCGGCCGCACCCCCAGGGCCATCACCAGGCCGTAGGCGACGGTCAGGGTCAGGACCAGGAAGAACTCGCCGGTGCCGCCGGCGCCGGCCACGGCGACCACCAGGACCAGGACGCACCAGGCGACCACGTCGCCGATGGCCGCGCAGGCCATGGCCAGGGTGCCCACCCGGGTGGTGGACAGGCCGCCGTCGCGGATGATGCGGGCCAGGACCGGGAACGCGGTGATCGAGAACGCGGTGGCCAGGTAGAGGATGAAGGTGCCCCGGCCCACGTCGTGGGTGCCCTGCGAGGAGTAGAGCAGGGCGGCGGCGCCCGCGCCGAGCGCGAAGGGCACGGCCATGGCCAGGGCGGCCACCGCGCCGACCGAGCGCCCCCGTCCGCGCAGCCGGGTCAGGTCGAGCTCCCAGCCGGCCAGGAACATGAAGAGCACCAGGCCGACCTGGGAGATCGCGCCGAGCAGCGGCCGGGCGTCGGCGGGGAAGATCTGTGCGGGCACATCGCCCGGCAGCAGCCCGAGCAGGCTGGGGCCAAGGAGCAGGCCCACGGCGATCTCCGCGACGACGGGCGGCTGGTGCAGCCGGCGTACGCATCGGGCCATCGCTGCCCCCGCGAGCAGGACGATCGCAACATCGATCAGGACAATCGCTTCCAGTGGCAGGGCATCGCCCGTCGCCATCTCGCCTCCACACGCATCACGGAATGCGGGGTCGCGCCGGCCGGTACCCGGTCGGACAGCCACCGCCGTTCACGACCGGGCCCCCGGGCGGGGGCTTTTCGGGCAACGGGTCAGGTGTGCTCGCGCACCTCCCGCAGGGGCCGGGGCTCCACGGGGCGCAGCTCGATGAAGTCGAAGGCCTTGAAGCGGCGCAGCAGGGGCCGCAGCGGGGCCGGGACGACGGCCTGCTTGTCGTCCACGAACACCCGCGGGTCGGCCAGTTGGATGCGCCGGCCGCGGGTGTGCAGTTCGCAGCCGTTGTGGGCCAGGGTGTTGCGCACCCAGTCCGACTGCGGGCCGTAGGGCAGCGACATCACGTAGTGCGGGCCGCTGCGGAACACCTTGACGGGGGTGCGGTAGGCGCGGCCCGACTTGCGGCCGCGGTGCACGACGGCGCCGAAGCCCGGCATGCGGGTGAGCACCGGGCCCACGAACCGGTTGGCGAAGCGGCGGTTGAAGCGGGCCAGGCGCCGCTGGACGGACGCGCCGGAGGTCTTGGTGGTGCCGGACATCCACGGCTCCCTTGGCTGGTCGGGTCGGTGGCTGGGAACACGGGGGTTCCTAGCTGTCGAACATGGGGTGCGGGCCGCTGGGTTCGTCCTCCAGGGATCCCATCGAGCCGCGGAAGAAGATCAGCGGTTCGGTGTCGGCGCGCGGCACGCCGAGTTCGGCGACCTCGCCGACGAAGATGGTGTGGTCGCCGCCCTCGAAGGCGTTGACCAGGCGGCAGGAGAGGAACGCCATGGCCTGGCCGAGCACGGGCACGCCCACGCTGGAGTAGCGGTGCTCGACGTCGCTCAGGGCCGCGGTGTGCTTGCCGGCGAACTTCCAGGCCAGCGGCTCCTGCCGGCCGGCCAGGAAGTTCACGGTGTAGGCGCCGGACTCCTCCACCAGGGTGCGCAGCCGGGAGGCCTGGTGCAGGCAGAACAGCACCAGGGGCGGGTCGAGGGAGACGGAGGTGAAGGAGTTGACGGTGGTGCCGGCCGCGCGGTCCCCGCTGCCGCTGGTGATCACGGTCACGCCGGTCACGAAGAGGCCGCACACGGTGCGCAGTGTCTTGCCGTCGATGGCGCGGGGCTGCTGCTGTCGTTGGGTGTTGGTCGGCGTCGCGGTCATGCGCGCCTCCTGGGGATCGGGGGAGAGTGGGCTGCGGGCGGGCCGGGTCAGCTGACGCTCTGCGCGAAGGTGAAGACCCGGTGGGGGTCGTAGGCCTTCTTCACGGTGACCAGGCGCGGGTGGTTCTCGGCGTAGTAGGAGTGCTGGAAGTCCTTGAGGGCGGGGTCGATGAAGTTCTGGTACGTCTCGCCCGAGGAGTAGGGGTCGATGGCGGCGAAGCCGCGGTCCACCCAGGCCTGGCCGGCCGCCTTGTCGGCGTCGGTGGGGGTGGCCGAGCCCGGGATGGCCACCAGGAAGTTGGTGGTGACGATGCTGTCGCGGTGCACATAGGCGGTCGCGGTGCGGGGGAGGTCGGCGGCGGCCCCGCCGACGGGCAGTATCTGCATCTGGTGCATCTGGCCCGCCTGGCGGTGGGTCTCGAAGACGGCCAGGGCGCCGGCCCAGCCGGTGCGGGCCATGGGCTCTTTGAACATGCGGCTGCGTTCGAGGCTGAAGGAGGGCCGGGGCAGCTGTCCTTCGGCGGTGGCCTCGGCGCGGTGGCACTGGGGGACGGTCTTGGTCGCGCAGCCGTAGACGCCCATCATCAGGTCGCGGTAGGCGACGGGGCCGCCGGTGCGGCCGGCGCTCGGGCCGGTGAGCGCCAGGAGCCGGCCCGTCTCGTCGTCGAGCTGGGCCTGGGTGCCGGTGGAGACCAGGCGGATCGCCGGAATGGGGACGGCGCCGGGCGCCGCGTCGGGCAGGGTGATCACGCAGGCGCCGCCGATGGCGCGGGGTGCGTCCACCAGCCAGCGGGTGTAGCCGTCGGCCATGTCCAGCGCCTTGTCCCAGGAGAAGACCAGGGTGGCGGTGGCGACGTCGGTGACGGGGGAGGGGCGCAGCGTGTAGGAGGTGACGACGCCGAAGTTGCCGCCGCCCCCGCCGCGTATCGCCCAGAACAGGTCGGGGTGGCTGGTGGCCGACGCCGTCACGTGGCGGCCGTCGGCCAGCACCACCCGGGCGGAGGTCAGCGCGTCGCAGGCCACCCCCAGCGGGCGGGTGAGGAAGCCGACGCCGCCGCCGTGGATGAACCCGCCGGCGGCGACGGTGGCGCAGGCGCCGCCGGTCACCGCGAGCCCGGCGGGGGCCAGGGCGTTCAGTACGTCGACGTTCTGGGTGCCGGCGCCCAGGGTGGCCCGGTTGCCGTTGAGGGTGACCGTGTTGAGCCGGGAGACGTCGATGACCAGGCCGGTGGTGGTGGAGTAGCCGCCCAGGCTGTGGCCGCCGCTGCGCACGGACAGCGCCAGGTCGTGGTGCTGGGCGAAGGCCAGGCACAGCGCGACGTCCGCGGGACTCTCGCAGTAGGCGACGGCTTGGGGGCTGATGGTGTCGTACTGCTTGGAGTCCAGCTGTTTGGCCAGGGCGTAGCCGGCCTCGCCCGGCAGGACGAGGTCGCCGCGCAGGTGGCCGCGCAGGCGGTCCCAGGGCGGGCCGGCCAGGGCGTGCCCGGCGGTGGGCCGCAGGGCGATCAGGCCCAGGGTGGTGGCGCCGGAGGCGCCCAGGAGTGTTCTTCGACTGATCATGAAGATGTCCAACCACGAGCGCCCCCGGCCCTGTGGGGGCCGGGGGCGGATTCGGATCCGGGAGGGGTGTGGTGCTGGGGGGGCGGGGTCAGCCGGCGACGGGGGCGTCCTGGTCCGTCGTGGTGCTCTCCGGCCCGGCCGGTGCGCCGTGGCCCATGCCGGAGGGGGTGGGTCCGCCCTTGAGGGCCAGGCAGAGCGCGGCGCCGGCGAACATGGTCAGGGCGGGCACCAGCATGGTGGGCTGGAGCGCGTCCACGAAGCTGTTGGAGAAGACCTTGCCGGCCAGTTCCTGGAAGGTGTGCGCGACGTTGTCGGGCACGTCGGCGGGCAGTGAGCCGCCGCCCTGGTCGGTGCCGACCCCGACGGTCTTGGCGCCGTCGAAGGCGGCGGTGAAGCCCTCGCGGTAGGGCTCGGGCAGTTGGGTGGCGCTGGCGGCGGCCTCCTCGCGCATCTGGGAGACTAGCTGGGCCTGCAGGACCGCGCCGATGACGGCGCCGGCCATCACCGAACCGACCTGGCGCAGCGCGTTGTTGACGCCGGAGGCGGCGCCGGTCAGGTGCGGCGGCACGTTGCGCATGACCTCCGAGCCCATCGGGGCGAAGGTGCATCCGGCGCCGAGCCCGGCGACGAACAGCGGGCCGACGAACGCCGTCCAGCTGCTGTCGGTCTCGGCGGTCAGCAGGATCCAGGTGATGCCGATGCCGAACATCGACAGGCCGGCCGTCAGGATGTACTTGCCGCCGTACTTCTCCGAGAGGATGCCGGCCGGTCCTGCGGTGAACAGCGAGCCCAGGGCCAGCGGCACCAGGACCAGGCCGGTCTTCATGGCGCTGAAGCCGAGCACCGACTGCAGGTAGATCGTGGTGGGCAGCAGGATGCCAAGGACGCCGAAGGAGACCGCGATGCCGACGAGGTTGACGACGGAGAAGTTGCGGTCCTTGAACAGCGAGAAGGGCAGCAGCGGTTCGTTGTCCTGCTGGCCGCGCTCGTAGAGCAGGAACACGCCGATCAGGGCGACGGAGGCGCCCACCAGCGTCCAGATCCAGGCGTTCCAGTCGTAGCGCTCGCCCTCGGTCAGGCCGAAGGCCAGGCAGAACAGGGCGGCCGAGGCGAGCAGCACGCCGGGCAGGTCGTAGCGGTGCTTGATGACCCGGGTGTGCTTGGGCATGACCCGCAGGCCGAACACCAGCACCAGGATGCCGATGGGGATGTTGATGAAGAACACCCACCGCCAGTCCAGGTGGGTGACCAGCAGGCCGCCGAGGGTCGGGCCGATCGCCCCGGAGACCCCGGCCACCGCACCCCAGACGCCGTAGGCGGCGCCGCGCTTCTCGGGCGGGAACACATCGGTGATGATCGACAGGGTCTGCGGGATCAGCATCGCCGCACCCACGCCCTGCACCGCGCGGAACGCGATGAGCTGGGCGGGATCCTGCGCGAGGCCGCAGGCCAGGCTCGAGAGGGTGAACAGGGCCACGCCGGACAGGAACAGGTTGCCCTTGCCGTGGATGTCGCCCAGCCGGCCGGCGGTGATGATCAGGGTGGCCAGTACGAGGGTGTAGGCGTTGACGACCCACAGCACCTGGTCGATCGAGGCGCCCAGGTCGTCGGTCATGTCCGGGATAGCGATGTTCACGATCGTCAGGTCCACCAGGGTCATCACGAACCCCAGGCACAAGACGCTCAGAACCGCCCACGGATTTGTCTGTCGTACTTGAGTCATGTTCCTCTCCTAGTGGGCGTCCAGGCCGCTCACAGCGTGTGGTGATGCATCCAAGAGGGCCGGGCGCACGCGGGGTGTGACATGCGCGCCGCCAGTGAGACGCACGCCACACCCGGGCGGCGCCCGGCCGGCCCGACCGCCCGGCACGCCCCGCCTCCTGACGTGATGTCAGGCGATGCAGATCCCCTCGACGGCGACCTTCTCGTAGGCGTGCGGGTAGGCGGTGATCCCCTCGGGGTACTTCGCCGCCGCCTGCTGGAACTCCGGCGTGCTGAACGCGGCGAACAGCGCCTGGGTGGACTCCCACACCGCGACGTTGACGACCAGGCGGCTGCCGGCCGTCCCCTTGTGCAGCTGCGTCTGGATGCAGCCGGGGCTGGCCTTCATGTACGCGGCGTCCTCGCGCCAGACGGCCAGGAACTCCTCGTAGTGCTCGGGCGGCACGTCGAAGACGTTGACCAGGGTGATCGGCCCGGTCGTCTCCTGGAACTGCTTCATCAGCGGGGTGTCCGCATCCAGCGCTTCGATTCTCATGGGCGTCCTTTCGCGAAGAAGGGGTCAGAGGTCCTGCGGGTCCAGGTCGTCGGGGGTGATCTCGATGACCGGGATGGCGCGGCTGGCCCGCTTCTGGAACTCGCCGATGAAGGGGAACACCTCGGTGAACTCCCGCCACCTGCGGTCGCGTTCGTCACCGGCCAGGATGCGCGCGGTGGCCGGGAACTGCTCGGGGCCGATGTCGACCCGCACCTGCGGGGTGGCGCGCACGTTGTGAAACCACGCGGGGTGGGTGGCCTTCGGACCGCCGGGCACGTCGAAGTGGCCGGGCGCCGCGCACACGATGTAGCGGCCCTTGTCGTAGACGTAGCCCACCGGCAGGGTGCGCGGCAGCCGCGACTTGCGGCCGGTGGTGGTCAGCAGCATCGCGTCCAGGCGGCCGAAGTGCCCCATGACCTTGCCCTTGGACGCGCGGTACAGGAACAGGTGCAGGTGCAGGAAGGACTTGTTGACCTTCTTGACGTACTTGTTCGGCGGCTTGGAGTACAGATAGACGTTGAACCGGGTGAAGGCCTCCACCAGCGGGTTGGTGTTCTCCATCTGCGGCCGGGTGGAGGACCACGAGGACAGGGCCCTGTCCTTGGTGTCCGGCATGGTCTGCGGCATCGCCGTATCCCTTTCCTTGTACGAAGAGTGCGGGCGCGGGCCTAGAGCGGCTTCCTGCCCTTGAGGGCGGAGCGCACGGAACTGGAGAGCAGCGAGCGGGCCATGTCGCGCATCTCGCCGGCCGGCGCCTTGCGCAGCGACCAGCTCATGAACTTCGCGACGTCCGCCGTGCTGGGGTACACGAACCGCTTGGACTCCTCGTCCTTCCAGCCGAACACCGGGTTCAGGCCCTCGCAGTCGCGCAGCGCCGCGAAGATGATGTCCGCGGCCGTGTCCCCGTCCACCTCGCCGACCTCGTACTTCTCGCAGGTCTCCGCGGTCAGCTCCAGGATGTGGCGGAAGTCGTCCTGCGGCCACCACAGGCCCGGGTAGGCGTTCTCCTCCAGCTCCTTGAGGTGGCGCACGTCGCCGTCCAGCTCGTACTGGACGCGGGCGCGGTGCAGCCGCATCACCCCCGGCGTCAGGAACCCGCCCCACACCCGGAAGACCGCGTTCCACAGCCGGAAGTGGGAGAAGGCGATGTAGGAGCTGTTGACCAGGTCGTCGTTGTACTGCAGCAGCCCCCGCTCGACCTGCTCGACGTAGGCGAAGCGCTCCACCGACCAGTCGTCGTCCTCGATCGACTCCAGCAGGCGGCTGCACAGCGCGTGCACCACCTCGAAGGTGTTGGAAAGACCGCGCGAGTACAGCGGGTCCAAGAAGCCCGCCGCGTGCGACATCAGGCACCAGCGGTGCCCGATCGACTTGGTCGAGGAGTACTGCAGGCGGTCCGTGGAGATCCACTCACGGACCCGTTTGGCGCCCACGAACTGCCGCTTGACGGCCGGGTACTTGTCCAGGAAGGAGCGGAACTCCTCCTCCGGCGTCATGTCCTGCGGCTTGGGGTAGGTGCGCTCGTCCATCGTCAGGCCGACGCTGACCATCGGGTTCCTGGAGCCCTTGACGTTGTCGAAGGGGATGATCCAGAACCAGCCGCGCTCGATGAGGTGGTGCAGGGTCCCGTTGTGCCACTGGGCCGGGGGGCGCTTGCTCACCGGGTGGTGCGAGACGTCGTCGAAGGGCTTGATGCCGATGTAGTGCGTGAACAGCGAGCGGGCGTGGTGCTTGAAGCGGGCCGGCTTCTCGCGCAGCGCGAACTTCTCCGCCAGCGGCGAGCGGAAACCGCTCGCGTCAATGAGGTACTTGGCCCGGAACACCTCGCCGTTCTTGCCGCTGACCGTCACCCCGTCCTCGTCGAAGTCGAGGTCGGTGGCGAACCAGTTCTGCCGGGTGAGGCAGCCGTACTTCGCCGCGACGTTGAAGTAGTACTGGTCGCTGTCCTGGCGGAAGAGGTGGCTGGCGTCGGTGAGCGCCTTGGGGATGACGAACATCGTGGCTTCTTCGGGATCGGGCTCCTGGCCCGCCTCGTGCTTGATGAACCCGAAGTTCTGCTTCTTGCCGTGGTGCGGGCCGAGATGGTCGGCGACCGCCTTGACGTTCAGCAGATGACCGAGCTCGGGCACGTCGAAACGCGACTTGAGAATGTGCAGCCACTCGATCAGCTGCGGCGTCATCGACTCGCCGACCGCGAACCGCGGGTGCTGCCCCGCGTCCACGAGCACCACCTTGGCGCCCTGGCGGGCCAGGATCGCCCCGGCCACCGAGCCCGCGAGCCCGGAGCCCAGGATGAAGACGTCGCAGTGCTGGACCTTGTCGGATTTCTTGGCCTGGCCGCTCGCCATGACCTTGCTGGGCATACGCGCCACCCTCTCTTCAAGCTCTCTTCACGACGGATTGCCTGCTGTGCCTGTCGGGGCGTGCTGTGCCTGTCGGGGCGCGGCCGGCCTCTAGGGGGCGGATCGGGACACCACCAGGGCGGAGTTGAAGCCGCCGTACCCGCGGGCGATCACCAGCGCGGTCTGAAGGCGGGCCGCGCGGGCCTGCCCGGTGACCAGGTCGAGCCGGTGGGCGGGGTCGGGCGTGACGTGCACGGTGGGCGGGATGACGCCGTCGCGCAGCGCGAGCAGCGCGGTGGCCACATCCAGCGACGCGGCCCCCGAAAGGAGGCGCCCCACCATCGTCTTGGGCGCGGTCACCGCCACCCCCCGGGGCCCGAACACCGCCGCCAGCGCCTTCGCTTCGGTGCGGTCCAGGTCGGGCACGGCGGCCGCGTCCGCGAACACCACATCCACCTCGCCGGCCCCCACCCCGGCATCGGCCAGGGCCCCTTCGATGGCCCGGCCAAGACCCGGCGGGCGGCCGCTGCCCGGCTTGGGATCGAAGGTGGCGGCATACCCGCGCACCGCCCCGTACACCCGGGCGCCGCGCTCGCGCGCCGCACCGGCCTCCTCCAGGATGAGCAGCGCCCCGCCCTCGCCGGGCACATGGCCGGCCGCCGCGGCGTCGAAGGGCAGATACGCCCGCTCCGGATCCCGGCTGGTGCTCATCCGGCCCCCGGCCCACTGGGCGACGTGCCCCCAGGGGCAGATCGAGCCGTCCACCCCGCCCGAGACGATCAGCCGGCTGCCCTTGCGGATCTGCCGGCGGGCCTGCGCCAGCGCGTCCAGGCCGCCGGCCTGGTCGGAGACGATCACGCCGCTGGGGCCGCGCATCCCGTTGCGGATGGAGATCTGGCCGGTGTTCACCGCGTAGAACCAGGCGAAGGACTGATACGCGGAGACGTAACTGCCGCCCTTGGACCACAGGTTCTGCAGCTCGCGCTGGCCGAACTCGAAGCCGCCCGCCGAGGAGGCGGTGACCACCCCCATGTCGAAGGGGTCCCACGCGCCCGGGTCGACACCGGCGTCCTTGAGCGCCCAGTCGGCGGCGACCAGCGCCAGGCGCGTCATGTGGTCGGTCTGCGCGATGAGCCGGCCCGGCAGATGGTCCTCGGCCCGGAAGCCGGGGACCTCCCCGGCCAGGCCCGCCGGATAGCCGGCCGCGTCGAAGCGCTTGATGTCCTCGATGCCGCTCTTGCCGGCCAGCGTGGCATCCCAGTAGGCCTCCAGGCCAAGACCGTTGGGGGCGGTGACACCGATCCCGGTGACCACGGTGCTCTTCACGCCGCCCTCCGCAACACCATCGCGCTCTGGAACCCGCCGAAGCCGCTGCCCACACTCAGCACGGTGTCGGTCCGCTGCTCGCGGGCCACCAGCGGCACATAGTCCAGGTCGCACTCCGGGTCGGCCTCGTGCAGATTCGCCGTCGGCGGCACCACGTTGTGCTCGATGGCAAGGACCGAGGCGGCGATCTCCAGCGAGCCGATCGCGCCCAGGGAGTGCCCCACCATCGACTTGATGGAGCTGACCGGGGTGCGGTAGGCGTGCTCGCCCAGGCTGTGCTTGAACGCCGCCGTCTCGTGCCGGTCGTTCTGCTTGGTGCCCGACCCGTGGGCGTTGATGTAGTCGACCTGCCCGGCCTCGATCCGCGCCTCGTCCAGGGCGAGGCGGATCGCCTCGGCCATCTCCCGCCCGTCGGGGCGCAGCCCCGTCATGTGGAAGGCGTTGCAGCGCGTGGCGAACCCGGAGATCTCGGCGTAGATGTACGCGCCGCGCCGCTCGGCCCGCTCGCGCTCCTCCAGGACGAACATCGCCGAGCCCTCACCCAGCACGAAGCCGTTGCGGGTCCGGTCGAAGGGCCGCGAGGCCCGCCCGGGCTCCTCGTCCCGGGGCGTGGTCGCCTTGATGGCGTCGAAACAGGCCACCGTGATCGGGGAGATGGGCGCCGCGGACGCCCCGGCCAGCATCACATCGACGCTGCCCTCACGGATCAGCTCGGTGGCATAGCCCACCGAGTCGAGCCCCGAGGTGCAGCCGGTGGAGACCACCGCGGCCGGGCCCTCGGCGCCGATGCGCCAGGCCACCTCGGAGGCGAACGAGCTGGGCACGAAGTAGTCGTACAGGTGCGGCACCGCATAGCGGTGGTCGACCAGGTCGAGCCGGCCGCCGTCACTGACGATGTTGTACTCGCGGTCCAGGGCCATGGTCGCCCCCACCCCGCTGCCGATGGTGACGCCGGTGCGGTGCGGGTCGATCGTCTGGGGGGTCAGGCCGCTGTCGGCCATCGCCTCGGCGGTGGTGACCACCGCGAACTGCGCGGCCCGGTCCATGCGCCGGATCTCCTGCGGCGTCAGCCCGTGCTGCTCGGCGTCGAAGTCGACCTCGGCGGCCACCCGCGAACGGAAGGGCGCCGGGTCGAAGAGGGTGATGCGCCGGGTGGCGGTCCGGCCGTTGCTCAGCAGGTCCCAGAACTCCTTGGCGCCGACACCGCCGGGCGCCACGACCCCGATGCCGGTTATCACTACATCGCGTCCCATGCGGACGGCGCTCCCTTCCGGGGGAAAAGCGTCACGAAGACCGGGTCCAGTGGTAGAAACGCTCGGCCATCGCATCCGCGGGCGAGCGCCAGGTCTGCGGGTCGTAGGCCCCGATGTACGGCTTGAGGTCGTCGCTGATCCGCACGAACAGCGGGTGCGTCCTGGCCTCCTCGATCACCTGTCCGCCCTGGTCGGAGTCGAAGTCCTGCAGATGGAAGTAGAGGCCGCGGTAGGCGAAGAGCTGCCGGCGCCGGGTCCCCATCAGATCGGGCATCTCGGTGCCGTCGAACTCCCCGAAGATCCGTGCCACGTCACCGCCTGAGCCGGGGTCCATGCGCGCCACGATCAAAGTGCTGTGCATCGGCTGTCTCCCGTTGGTCAAAGGGTTGGTGCGAAACCGGCCCGGCCCGGCTGCCGCGACAGGGCGGCAGGGGCGGGGGGCGGGCTCTGGGGCGAAGTCCCGTCGGGGCCGTGCAGACGGCCCGCGGGAGAAGTGCCGGTCATGTCGCGGCGGCCGGCGCGCCGCCGAATTCGGCGGGGCCCGGGGACAGTTCACCGGACTCTGCCCCATACCTTCTTCGGCCGGCGCCCGTATTTCAATGGGAAGAAGTGCAGAACTCCGTCAGAAATTCTTCAGAGAATTGCAGACCCGCCGCAGCAGCCCTGCCCCCGCCGCCCCGCGGCGCCCTCCCGAACGGCCCGCCGCAGCGCCCCTTCCCGGCGCCCCGCTGCGGCAGGCCCTGCCCGCCCGCCCCGTCAGCCGCCCTGCCCCGGGGCCGCCGCCGCACCGGGGGAGCGCCCCCCGCGGCGGCGCGCGAAACACGCGTGCACATCGGACTCCGCGTACGAGGTCCGCCCCGCCCGGCTGCGCCGGCGCCAGCGCTGCTCACTGGCCAGGCGGTAGACCGTGCCGGTGGACACCGACCACAGCCGCGCCACGTCCCCGGCGCTCAGCCACCGCTCGCCCTGCCCGCACAGGGCGCGCCGCAGCTCCGTCCACAGCTCGCCCGGCCAGGCATGCGCGGGATCGGCCTCGCAGCGGATCGCCGTGCACGCCTGCGTGCCCGCCCCGCGGAAGTCGGCGACCAGCGTGCCGGCACAGCCCTCGGCCACACACGGCCCCACCCGCACCCGCCGCACGGGCGTGCCCCGGCCCACCCGGCGCGCGGCCGCCGCCAGCCGGGCGATCTCACCGGCCGCGTCGGTGGCCGCCGGGTGCGCGGCCAGCCAGTCGCCGTGCAGGAGCAGGAAGGCGGCCAGCCTGGAGACGCTGCGCTCGGGCGCGGGCACCCGGCGCTGGGCGCTGACCAGGCCGGCCCACGAACCCAGCGTCCGCACGATCGAGGTGCGCACATCGGCGGCCGCCTCGTTGAACGCCATCCCCGGCATCGAGGGGTTCCCGCTGACCCGCTCCCGCACCCCCAGGCCGCCGCCCCCGCCGAGCCGGTGCACCAACTCCTCGTACAGGGCGGGCAGTTCCTTGAGGCTGCGGGCAAGCAGCCGCAGACAGCCCGGGCACAGCCGCAGTCCCTCGATGGCCGGGGCCCCGTCCCGGCCGGGCCCGCAGTGGGCCCCCTCGCACCGGGTCCGGGTGACGGTCGCTTGCAGTTCACGCTGGTTCATCTGTATTCCCCCGTAGTCCCGCGCGCCGCCGCACCCCCGCTGCCGTGCAAGAAGGAAAGGGAGGCCCGGCCGCACGCAAACGCCGTATACAAACGACATACGCAAAACTCGTACGCACCCAGGGACCGAAAATAAGGAAAAGCGAAGGACGCAAAAGACGGGCAAGGAGGGCCAGTGCGCCGAAGGGATCGCCCGCCCTCCGCCCGCCCGGTACCCCGCCCCGCGCACCCCCACGTTCCCCATCGCCTGCCGCCCCCGCCGTGCCGCGCGGACAGCTCCTGCGTGCTCCCCGCCCCCGGTGCGGTCCGCACGCCCAGGACAGCGCACCGGACCGGCCGACCGGCCCGGCACCTGCCTTCGAACGCGACCGCGTACGGGGGCGGGATTTCGGCCACCGTAAGGAATCGCGTGCCAGCGCCATGCCAGCACCAGGCCAAGAGAGCCACTGGACTGCCCCCGCCCCTGCCCGCCCGCCCCGCACCCCCGGCCCGCCCGGGCGCCGGAACCGGCCCGCACGGGCGCAGTGTTGGCGCGCCGGTGCACTCCAGCTGACCCGGCGCTGGCGCTGCGCTGGCGCGCCCTGACCCATGCTGGGGCGCCAGAACGCTCCCAGGCCCCCCCGGGGGGGGGGCCATCAAGCAGGCCGGTTACGTCCCCGGTGAGCAGATCGCGCTCGCCCTCGACGTCGCCGCGTCCGAGTTCTACAAGGACGGCTCCTACGAGT
>NZ_JBEYZK010000048.1:0-25038 GCF_040646035.1 Streptomyces sp. NPDC046465 | reverse complement strand
TACATCGCCTCCACCGACCCGCACGCCGACCGCGACCGGGCCGCCGCCTGCTTCGGCATCGCCCTCTTCTCCGGCTGTTGCGCCAGTCCGACTGTTACGGCCAGTCGGAGAGCCGCCAGCCCATGCTCTTGCTGTTGTCGTCGCACTTCCACGTGACGGCGCTCTTGTCGTTCTGCATGTCGACGAGGCACTCACCGGAGCCGACGGCGACGATCCGCGTCAGGCCGTCGGGACGCTTCTCCAGCTTCCACTTCTGGTTGCCCGGCAGCCGTCCGGTCCTGATGTTCTCCGGCGGCGCGTGGAAGATCTGGGCGATGTTCGTGTCCACCTTCTGGTCCAGGACCGCGCCCGGGGCGTTGGCGGGCTCCAGGGCGTAGGTGTCGGACTCGGGGTAGTGGTGCAGGATCCAGTCCTGGTTCTTGCCGAACTCGTCCGAGAGGGCGGGGTTCTGCCCGACGTAGGTGCCGTCGGCCGTCTCGCCCTGCTTGACCTCCAGGTACCAGCCGCTGCCCGCCTGGATCGTGTGCGTCTTGGGACCCTTGGGCTTGTCGTCCTTCTTACCGCCGCCGCCGCCTCCGCCGCCCTTCGGCGCGTCGTCCTTGTCCTCGGCCGGCGGCGGGGGCTCCTCCTCCTTCTTCTCCTCCTTGCTGGGGCTCGCCGACGGGCTCGGCGCGGGCTTCACGTCGCCCTGCGGGAGCTGTTCCTGGCTGCCCGGCTTCTCCTTGGCCTGGGTCGACATGGCCGGCTTGTGCTGGAACCACATCACGGCGAAGGCAAGGAGCAGCGCGAACAGGACCGAGAACACCGCCATCACCCAGCGCGGGATCACCGAGGGCTGCACGTACGTGCCGCGCAGCTCCACCGGCTCGGGCACCCCGGCCCGGAGCACGGAGAGCGTGAACGGGTGCTTGCGGGTGCCGCCGACCCAGCTCACCGCGCCGGGCTTGATGCGCAGGTCAGCGAAGCCGGCCCGGCCGGGGTTGACCTGGACGGATCCCGGCTCGGTCTCGACCTCCAGCTCCTCGCCGTTCTCGCGCCCGGAGAAGGAGGCCGTCAGCTGCTGGTTGCCGAGGTTGTCGACGGCCACCGACGCCTTGGCGCTCAGCCGTCCCCGCACGATCAACGGAAGCAGTTCCGAACGGAGTTCGGTGAACGGGCCCACGGTGATCTGTCCCTCGGCCACGTCCGTGGTCTGCGGGTTCTCACGGGGCTGCACCCGCACGCCGAACGGCGTCGGGCCCGCCTGGGCGTCCGAGGTCCGCGGCGGCGCGAAGTGCACCTCGGCGGTCGCCTCGGCCCCCGGGTACACGCGCAGCACGTCGGGCTGCACGCGGGCCCAGCCCGCCGTGGCGCCGACCACCTGGAGGCGGTACTCCTCGACCGTGTCGCCGGTGTTGCGCACGCGCAGCCGTACGTTCGCGGTGGAGCCGGGCTCCACGCTGGTCGCGGCAGGTTCGAGCGAAGTCCACATGCCGCTCACCGCCCCGCCACGCCAGGGTTGTTGACGCTGCCGCCGACGAGCGCCTGCAAGGTGGCGCTGTCGGCGACGCCTGTCGCCGGAAGGCCGACGGACACCTGGTACTCCTTGATGTGGGCCGCGGTATTGCTGTTGTACCGGGCGGTCGTGGGCGGCTTGCCGCCGTGCTTGAAGTAGGAGACGCCGTGCTCGGCGTAGTCCCGGTCGCGGTCCAGGTCCTTGTCGCTGATGCCGGCCTGCGACGCCCACCAGAACGCCGCCTGCAACTGCACGACCTCCCAGCTGTCGGCGCCGGACCGGACGTCGTCGGCGCGGATGCCCTGCGCCCACAGGGAGGTCAGGGTGGCCCGGCCGAGCGTGCCCTGCGGATCCGTCTCGAAGATCTGCGCGCTGTTGTGTCCGGAGCTCCGGCCGGTGCGGACCACGGCCTTCTGGTAACAGATCAGTTTGGCCTCGGTGTTGGAATCGATGACGCCGGGTGTCCAGTCGCCGGTGAGGTTGCACGGGTTGCGGGAGCCGAGGGCCGCGAGGCGGCGCTGGGCGTACTCGACGACGACGTCGGACCGGTAGCCGCGTCGCCAGGGCGGGCCGCTGCGGGGTCTCTCACCGCCGCCGCCCGACTTCGCTCTGTCACCACCACCGCCGCCGCCTCCGCCGCCGGACGAACCGCCCGTGGAGCCGCCCTCGTCCCCGCCGCCTCCGCCCGAACCACCCGAACCGCTGCCGCCGCCGGAGCCGGTGTCCGCTCCCCCGCCGCCCGAACCGCCGCCGTCCGCCTTGCCCTTGGGCGGCGGCGGGGCATCCGAGAGCTTGGCCTTCTCGCCGCCCTGCGGGACCGCGGCGGGCGCGGCGTCGGCCTGGTTCTCGCGGGCCGACCCGTTGAACTTGGGCGCGTAGGAGAACCAGATCACCGCGGAGGCGACGCAGAGCGCCGCGACCACGCTGCCGAGTGCGAGCAGCGCGCGGGGCAGGACCGGCCGCTGGTCGAAGCTGCCGGGCAGCTCGTGGGCCTGCTCGTCGCCGGAGCGGCGCACGGCGACGGTGAACGGGTGCGCCTGCGCGGGCCCCGTCCACCGCACCCGCTGCGGGCGCACGGTGGCCTTCGCGAACACGGCGCGGCCCGGGGCCGCCTGGATCGCTGTGGGCGTCACGTCGAAGATCAGTCGGTCGGCGTCGTCACGGAAGCCGATGGTCGCGGTCAGCGGGGTGTTGCCGAGGTTGTCGACGGCGACCGCGGCCCGGCCGCGGAACCGTCCGACAACGGTGGGCGGAAGGAGCTCGGCCCGCACCTCCGAGAACGGCGTGACGGTGACCTGGCCCTCGACGACGTCGCGGGACTCGGGCTGCTCGCGGGGCTCCACGCGGATGCCGAACGGGGTGGGTCCCGCCTGCACGTCCGGGGAGCGGGGCGGCGCGAAGGAGACCTCGGCCGTGCCCTCGCTGCCCGGGTAGAGCCGCAGGATCTCCGGTTCGACGCGGGACCAGCCCGCCGCGGTGCCGACGACTCCGAGCCGGTACTCCTCGACGGTGTCTCCCGTATTGCGTATGCGAAGCCGTACGGTCGCTCGGCCACCGGGGTCCACGGTCACCGCGGCCGGGTCAAGGGAGTTCCACCACGTCATACGGGCACGGTAGAGCGCACCACCGGGCCTCTCCTTGTACGAAAGGGCGACGTCAGGGGCAGCCCGCCCTGCCCTCGCGAACGGCCCTGCCGGCCCGGTCCGGTTGCGCACGGCGCGCGACGTCTCAGCCGTACGCCGAAAGGACCGGGCCCGGCACCCCCGAATGCGGCTGCCAGTGGGAGAGCAGGGCGGCGATGTCGGCCGCCTCCGAGGCACCGCGGCGCTCCATCACCCGGTGGGCGATCCGCAGCGCGGCTCTGGCGCGTTCGAGGTCGCCGAGGGCCAGCAGCGCCTGGCCGCGCGCGGCCATCGCGAGCGCGTGGCAGAACGCGTCGCCCAGCTCGCCCTCCACCGCGAGGGCCGCGTCCGCGCTCTTCATGGCCGCGCCGGGGCGGCCCTGCGCCAGTTCGCAGTAGGCGAGGCGGGCCCAGCACAGCGCCTCCCAGCGCGGGTCGAGGGATTGGCCGTGCAGCCGCTGGGCCTCGCGCAGCCGCTCCGCGGCCCCGGCCGCCCTGCCGTCCCGCAGCAGTGTGCAGCCCGCCTGGTAGAGGACGTGGGCGAGCGTGGACGTGCTGCCCGACTGCCGCGCCTGGCGCTCCGCCTCGACCACCGCGGTGTCCGCGGCGCCGCGCCGGCCCAGGCAGATGTAGGCCCGCGCCAGGTGGGACAGGATGCGCACCCGGTCGCCGTGCCCGCCGAGTGCGCCGAATCTGGCGTACGCGAGGCGCAGTTGCTCCAGCGCTTCCTGGTACCGGCCGACTCCCATGAGGACGATGCCGAGTTCGTGGCTGGCCTCGGCGCCGACCAGCAGGTCACCGGCCGAGGCGGCGAGGCGCAGGCTCTCGCGCAGGGCGCGTTCGGCGCGGTCGTAGGTCTCGGTGCCGTAGTGCGGGGCGCCGAGGAGACGCAGCGCGCGGGCCGCCGAGCGGTCGTCGCCGTGGGCGCGTGCGGTCCGCAGGGCGAGTTCGGCGAGCGGCTCCAGGTCCCGGTGGCGGGCGGTGCCTGCCACGAGGTGGGACCAGGCGGTGAGCAGGTCGACGGTGGGGCGCAGACCGGGCGGCCCGTCGGACGCGTCGCCCGCGTCGCCCGCGGTGGCCGTGTCACCCACCGGATCCGATACGTGCCGCAGCGCGTTCTCCGCGGCGTCGCACAGCCGCGAGTGCGCGACGACCAGCCAGTCCCGCGCCGCGGTCTCGTCCGGCAGCGGCTTGCCCGCGGAGTCGGGGACGTGCAGGAGCTGGGGCAGGACGCTGTGCGGTTTCGTGCGGCGGATCGCGGTGATGACGGTGGCGAGGACGTAGTCGAGGAAGCGGAGCCGGGCCGCGGCGCGGTCCGCGGCGCTCTCCTCGCGCTCGCACTGCCGACGCGCGAAGAGCCGCACCAGGTCATGGAAGCGGTAGCGGTCCTCGCCGTGCAGTTCCATGAGCCCGGCGTCGACGAGGCGTTCCACCACGGCCTCCGCCTCGTCGTCGGCCACGTCGAGGAGCGCGCCCGCGGCGCCCCGGCAGAACGACGGCATGTAGCAGAGGGAGACCATGCGGAAGGCGTGCGCGAGCTCCGGTTCGAGTGCTTCGTACCCGAGCCGGAAGCTCGCCTCGACACCCAGGTCGTCCACCCGCAGCTCGTCCAGCCTGCGGTGTTCGTCGCGCAGCCGTGCCGTGAGGTCGGCGACGGAGCGGCCGGGGCGCGCGGCGAGCCGGGCCGCGGCGATGCGGACGGCGAGGGGAAGGCCGCCGCAGACGGCGACCAGTTCGCGGGCGGCGGCCGGTTCGGCGGCCACCCGCGCGGCGCCGGCCATGGCGGAGAGCAGGCCGAGCCCCTGCGGCTCGTCCATCGTCTCGACGTCGACGAGCCGCGCCCCGGGCAGGGTGATGGTCCGCGACCGGCTGGTCACCAGGACCGCGCAGCCCGGGGTGCCGGGCAGCAGAGGCCGCACCTGGGCGGAGTCGCGCGCGTTGTCGAGGAGGACGAGCACGCGGCGCCCGGCGAGGAGCGAGCGGTACAGGGCGGTCTGCTGGTCGAGGCTGTCCGGCACGGCGCTCTCGGGCACGCCGAGCGCGCGCAGGAATCCGGTGAGCGCGCAGCCGCTGTCCACGCCGGGCGCCGGATCCGCGCCGCGCAGATCCACGTACAGCTGCCCGTCGGGGAACTCGTCCCGTAAGGCGTGTGCCACGTGCACCGCGAGCGCGGTCTTGCCGACGCCGCCGAGGCCGGTGAGCGTGGCCACGGCCATCGCGTTGCCACAGGCGGCGGTGCGCAGCGTCTCGGTCAGCAGTCGCGCCTCGGCCGCCCGTCCGGCGAAGTCGGGTACGTCGGGCAGGAGTTGGGCGGGGATAAGGGGGGCGGGGGCGGGGGTGCGCAGGGGGTGCGGGGGCGTGCCGTCGAGGGGCCGGGCCGGGCGGTCCGTGCGGCGGTCCGTGCCCATCGGCAAGGGCAGGGGGCGAGGGAGGTGACGGTCGGCGCGAGCCACGGCGGGGAGCGGGGGCCGAAGGCGGGCGGGGTGTTCCGCAGGGCTCGGGGCGGCGCTCCCGTCGTCCCCCGCGCTCCGGTCGCCCCCCACGCTCCCGTCGTCCCCCACGCTCCCGTCGTCCCCTACGCTCTTCGGCCCGGCGGGCGGCTGCGCCCGGCCCGGCCCTTCGCCCGGCCGCTTCCGGCCGGATATGTGGGGGCGCTGTTCGCCGACGCGCGGCGGCGACACCGCGTACAGGGCGGGGCGGGTGCCCCGCAGCGGTGCGGGCAGCGGCCCCGGCCGCGCGGCGGCGGCCTCGGGGAGCGGGGCTCCCTTCAGCAGGCCCTCGTACAGCGTGGTGAGGTCCTTGCCCGGGTCGACGCCGAGTTCGGTGGCGAGCGTCCTGCGCGTGGTCTCGTACACGGCGAGGGCGTCCGCCCGGCGGCCGCCGCGGTGCAGGGCGAGCATCAGGAGGGCCTGGGCGCGCTCGCGCAGCGGGTGCTCGGCGGCGAAGACGCCGAGCGGGGCGGTCGTCTCGCCGTGACAGCCCAGTTCGAGCGCGCAGGAGAAGAACTCCTCCTGCGCGGAGACGGACAGTTCGGTGAGCCGGTCCCGCTGGCGCCGGGCGTACGGGCCGGGCAGGCCGGCCAGCGGGGCGCCGTCCGACAAGGCGAGGGCGGCGGTCAACTCGGCGTAGGAGTCGGCGTGTTCACCGGCGGCGCGCAGCGCACGCGCGGCGGCGACCCGGTCCTCCAGCTCGCTCGCGTCGAGGGAGCCGCTCGGCAGCCGCAGGGCGTAGCCGTCGCCCGCCGACACCAGGAGCCTCGCGGGTTCGCGGGCGCGCCGGTCGGGTTCGAGGAGGGCGCGTAGCCGGGAGACGTACGTGCGCAGCGTGCCGACGGCCCGCAGTGGCGGCTCCTCGCCCCACAGGGCGTCGACCAGCTCGGCCGCGGACACCGGGTGTCCGCCGCGCAGCAGCAGCGCCGCGAGCGTCGCGCGCTGCTGCGGCGGGCCGAGGGCCAGGGCGTGTCCGTCGCGCCAGGCCCGCACCGGTCCGAGGACCTGGAACCACAGCGTTCCGCCCGGGGCGTCCCGGCCGGCTCCGTCCTCACCGTTCCGGTCCGCCCTGCCGCCCGCGTCATCCGCGTCGCCCTGCATTGTCAGCCCGCACCCCTTGCCCCGTGACGCACCGCGAAGTGCCCGTTCGTACCGACCGAGGATGGCCGGACGCACCAAACGTTACGTCAGCCCCAGAGGTCCCCCCTCACCGTGGGGGCCATGGACCCCCATGTTGACCAGGTATTGACGCTGCCGACACCGGGGGCGGGGCATATGCGCCACGGACCGGCCACATCCGGCCGTGGCCGGTGGGCGCCGCGGACCCGTCCCCGATCGCTGTGACCGGACGGGCAACCCGCGGCGGCCCGCCGCCGTCCGGCCCCGCACCGCACCGCTTGTTCCGACCGGAAGGTTTCCCCGGGCGGCTGAACGGGCACTGCCCTCTGCCCTCGTTGACGTCCGTCCGTCTCTACGCACCGGTGCGCGCGTGGGACATCGTCGACACGGTACGAATCCGTGCCGGCTGTGCGCCGGTCCCGCTCGCCCTCGAACCTTGGAGCACAGCAGCATGCCCAACTACCTGTCCCCCGGCGTCTACATCGAGGAAGTCGCCAGCGGTTCGCGTCCCATCGAAGGGGTCGGCACCTCGGTGGCGGCCTTCGTCGGTCTGGCGCCGCGGGGACCGCTCAACGAGCCGACGCTGGTGACCAACTGGTCGCAGTACGTGGCCGCGTTCGGCGAGTTCACGGACGGGTACTACCTGGCGCACTCCGTGTACGGCTTCTTCAACAACGGTGGCTCCGCCGCGTACATCGTGCGCGTGGGCGGCACCGACGCCGACGGAACTCCCCAGCCCGCCGCCGCGGCCCCCGCGCAGGCGCCCAAGGAGCTCACCGCCGGTGAGCCCGTGGCGCTCGGCGGCTTCAGCGTGTCCGCGCTCACCGCGGGCAGCGCGGACGGCGGGGCGCTCACCGTCGAGGTGCAGGACGGCGAGGGCGAAGGCGCTGCCGACCGCTTCAAGCTGATCGTCAAGGACGGCGACAAGGTCGTCGAGAGCTTCGACGTCAGCACGAAGAAGACGGCCCGCAACTACGTCGTCACCCAGGTCAAGCAGCGCTCCAAGGTGATCGTCCTGGAGGAGGCCGCGGCGGGTCAGCTCGCCAAGCCCGACGCGCAGACCGTGACGCTCGCGCCGCCGAAGGCCGCGCCCCCGGCCGTGCCCGCCTCCAACGGTGCCGTGTCCCGCGTGGAGACCAAGCAGTTCATCGGTGACTCCGCGGACCGCACCGGCTTCGGTGGCCTGGAGGCCCTCGACGAAGTCAACATGGTCGCGGTGCCGGACCTGATGGCCGCCTACCAGCAGGGCCTGATCGACGAGGAGCAGGTCAAGGCGGTCCAGCTCGGTCTCATCTCGCACTGCGAGCTGATGGGCGACCGCATGGCCATCATCGACCCGCCGCCGTCGATGAACGCCCGCCAGATCCGCCAGTGGCGGCAGGAGGGCGCCGGCTACGACTCGCGCTACGCCGCCCTGTACTACCCGTGGATCAAGTCCTTCGACCCGGCCTCCGGCCAGTCGGTGATCGTGCCGCCGTCCGGCCACATGGCCGGCATCTGGGCCCGCAACGACGCCGAGCGCGGTGTGCACAAGGCCCCGGCCAACGAGATCGTGCGCGGCGCCGTGGACCTGGAGCTGCAGATCACCCGCGGCGAGCAGGACCTGCTCAACCCGGTCGGCGTGAACTGCATCCGCGCGTTCCCCGGCCGCGGCATCCGGGTGTGGGGCGCGCGGACCATGGCGTCCGACCCGGCCTGGCGCTACCTGAACGTCCGCCGCTACTTCAACTACCTCGAAGAGTCGATCCTCATCGGCACCCAGTGGGTCGTCTTCGAGCCCAACGACCAGGCCCTGTGGGCGCGCATCCGCCGCAACGTCTCGGCGTTCCTGGTCAACGAGTGGCGCTCGGGCGCACTGTTCGGTTCCCGCCCCGAGGACGCGTTCTACGTGAAGTGTGACGCGGAGACCAACCCCGTCGAGTCGGTCGACCTCGGCCGGGTCGTCTGCGAGATCGGCATCGCGCCGGTCAAGCCCGCCGAGTTCGTGGTCTTCCGGCTCGCGCAGTTCTCCGGCGGTGGCGGCGAGCTCGAGGAGTAGAGAGCCCGCCGCACGAACCGCCCTTCAGCCATCCGCAAGAACCGCAACAGGAGTGAACCCCCTTGTCCCTTCAGCCCGGTGACGCTCTCACTACCCACAATTTCGGCCTGCAGATCGACGGTGTCATGGTCGAGTACCTGCAGGAGGTCAGCGGCCTCTCCATGGAGCAGGACGTCATCGAGTACCAGCAGGTGTCGGCCGACGGCAAGCCCGTCGTCAAGAAGATGCCCGGCGTGAAGAAGGCCGGCGAGTGCACCGTCACCCGCGGCATGACGCAGAGCCCCGTCTTCAGCGAGTGGATCAACAAGTCCATCGCGGGTGACATGGGTTCGGCGCGCAAGAACGCCACGATCATGATGATGGACTACCAGAACAACCCGGTGAAGCGGTACAACCTGCGCGCCGCCTGGTGCAGCAAGGTGGAGACCAGCGGGGTCAAGGCCGGCGACGCCGCCGCCCTGACCGAGCAGGTCACCATCGTCTTCGAAGAGCTGGTCATCGAATAATGCGGCGCGAAGGCCCGGCGGCGCCGGGGGCAGTGGCGGGAGCGGTTCCTGGTGCCGTGACGGACACCCGCGAACCGCTCCGGACGGAGTTCGAGTTCGAGTTGCCGCGCGGATTCGTGGACGAGTCCGGCACCGTGCACCGCAACGGTGCGATGCGGCTCGCGACGGCACGCGACGAACTGGTGCCGCTGCGGGACGTCCGCGTGCGCGAGAACCCCGCCTACCTGTCCGTGGTGCTCCTCGGCCGGGTCATCACCCGCCTCGGCACGCTCGCCCTGGTCCACGACGGCACGGTGGAGAACATGTTCGCCTCCGACCTGGCCTTCCTGCAGGACTTCTACCGGCAGATCAACGCGGAGGGCCACACCCGCGCGGCTGTGGCCTGTCCGCACTGCTCGGAGTCCTTCGAGGTGGAGCTGGCCGGGAGCCGCCTGGGGGAATCGTGACGTACGCGGCCGACCGCATCGAGGAGGAAGTGGCGTACCTCGCCTACCACTTCCACTGGGGCATGGACGACATCCTCGACCTCGAACACGCGGACCGGCGCGCGTACGTAGGGCGGACCGCCAGGCTGGTGGAACAGGCGGAGGCGAGGCAGTGACAGGTCGGTGAGGTGCGGCAGTCGGTCGGTGAGTCGAGGTAAGTGATGGGCTTGTTCAGGTGGCGGCGGGGATCGCGGGGCGACGCGAGCGATGCGGCGGTGCCGGGTACGGGTGTCGCGGGCTCGCCGGAGCCGGGTGCGGCGGATTCGGCGGGTGCCGGGGCTGACGCCGGTGCTCCGGTTGCTGGTGGCGGTGCCGTTCGTGACGGCGGGTGGGCCACCGTGCCGCCGGTGCAGCGCGTGCTCGCGGCGCCGCGGACGGTCTCGGAGCACGGCTTCGGCGCGCTGCTCGCCACGCACCAGAACCCGTCCTTCGGCGGGGAGCTGGGCCATGCGGTACGGGCTTCGGCGCCCGGAGGCCTGCTGCGCGACGTCCTCACGCCGGTGGCCGGCAGCCCGGGGAACCTCGACCTGCCGGCGCTGCGGCTTCCGGTACGGGGGCAGTCGGAGGCCGCGGTCTCCGATGACATCGGGGGCATCGGGGCGATCGGGGCGGCACCTGCCTTCGCCCCGTCGCGGCCTACGTTCGGTGGGCCTTCGCCTCGGTCGACTGCGTCGGGCTCATCGGGCTCGTCCGGCTCGTCCGGCTCGTCGGGCTCTCCCGCCCCCTCCGCCCCTTCCGCGTCGGCTGGGCCTGCGGTGCAGAGGTCGGCTGCGGCTGCTGCGCCTGCTGCCCCGGGGGCGTCCCGTGCTTCGGGGACTTCCGGTACTCCGGGGGCGTCCCGTACTTCGGGAGCTTCCGGCACTCCGGCGGCGCCTGCTGTTCAGAGGTCGTCCGCTGCCTCGGCTGCGCCTGCTGCCCCTAACCCGTCCGCTGCCCCGGCCACGCCTGCCGCTCGTAACCCGTCCGCTGCCCCTGCTACACCTGCCGCCCCGCGCTCGTCTGCTGCCTCAGGTTCTCCTTCGGCGTCGGCGGCGCCCGCTGCCCGGAGCTCATCTGCTGCCCCGGCAGGACCGCCTGCCCGAAGGTCGCCCTCGGCCCCAACCTCGACGGGGCCTGCCGCCCCGGCCGGACCTGCTGTCCGAAGGTCGGCTTCTGCCTCTACGGGGCCTGCCGCCCCGGACTCGCCTGCCGCTCCGGCCGGACCTGCTGTCCGGAGGTCGTCCGCCGCCTCGGCGAGCCCCGCCGCTCCGAGCTCTCCCGCTGCCTCCAGCTCTCCTTCCGCCTCGGCTGCCCCGCGCTCGACTGCGCCTGCGGCGCCGGGCTCGACTTCTGCCTCGGCTGGACCGCCCGTCCAAAGGTCGGCCTCGGCTTCCGCCTCCGCGGGACCTGCCGCTCCGAGCTCGCCTGCTGCCTCCGGCTCCCCTTCCGCCTCGGCGGCGCCTGCCGCCCCGAGCCGGACCTCTGCCTCGGCTGCGCCCGCTGCCCCCAACTCGTCCTCCACCCCGGCTGCGCCCGCTGCCCCGAACCCGTCCTCTCCCCCGGCTGCGCCTGTAGTTCCTCGCTCGTCCGCCGCCCCGCGCTCGACTTCGGCCGCAGCTGCGCCCGCCGCTCCGAGCTCATCCGCTGCCCCGGCTGGACCTGTCGTCCAAAGGTCGGCCTCCGCAGGACCCGCTGCCCCGCGCTCGACTGCGCCTGCGGCGCCGGGCTCGACTTCTGCCTCGGCTGGACCGCCCGTCCAAAGGTCGTCCTCGGCTTCCGCCTCAGCGGGACCCGCTGCCCCGCGCTCGTCCGCCGCCTCGACTGCGCCTGCCGTACCGGTCGTGCCTCTCGTTCCGAAGTCGTCCGCTGACTCAAGCCCGTCTCCTGCCTCGACCACGCCTGTTGCCCGGCGCTCGGCCGCAGCCCCGGCTGGACCTGCCACTCCGAGCTCGCCTGCTGCCTCGGCCGGGCCTCCTGTCCAAAGGACGTCGTCCCCCTCCGCTGCTCAACCCGCCACCGGCAACAAGGCACCCGTCACCGAGGCGGGTCAACCGCCCGTTCAGCGCCAGGTCGAGTCCGGCGGACCGCAGCCGCAGACTCGTACGCGTACAGCGCACCAAGAAGCGTCGAGCGCCGCCAAGACCGCTCCGCTCACCGGTGCCCGGACCGCCCCTGCTCCCGCTTCCGCCCCCGCCCCCGCCCCCGCCACCGCCCCGAGCGACTCGGCAACGGGCGATGGACAGGCGGCGAGCCCCCGCTCCGTACCCGTAGTGCAGCGGTCGCGGCGGGCAGGGCGCTCTCCGCTCGTCGCAGCGGTGCCCGCCGTCGTGCCGCAGCGGAAGCTGTATCCCGTCGGGATGACGCCCGCCGCGTCGCCCGCCTCCGTCGCGCCGGACGCCTCCACCGGTGTCCTGCCCGCTGATGTCCCCGGGCCGGTGTCCCCCGCCGGTCCGGGGACGCATACCGCCCCCGCGGCCCCCGACCCCGTCGCTGTACGGGCGAATTCCCCCGTTCAGCCCGTACAGCGGCGGCCTCTCGTACGTCGGGTCCGGCGCGCGCAGGACGACGGCGGCGCGGCAACAGCCACTCCTCGTCCGGGCCTCGGCCAGCCGTTGAGCCAGCCCGTGAGTCAGCCGCCCACCGCGCCTGCCGCACCCTCCGCACCTCCCGCGCCCGCCACCCCGGCGCCGCAGGGCCGCCCCCGCCGGAGCCCGATCGGCGCGCCGGTCACGCCCGTTCAGAAAGCTCAGGCACAGAAGGCTCAGGCGCAGAAGAACCAGCCCCAGACCCAGCCGAAGCCTCAGCCCCAGACCCAGACCCAGACCCAGCAGGCAGAAACCAGCGGCGCCCCCGCCCCCGCCGCAGCCCCCATCACAACCCCCGTCACACCCCCCGAACCCACCCCCCAGCCCACTCCCCTCCCGGCGCCCACCCCCGAGCCGCAGCCCCTCCCCGTAGTCCCGGTCAACCGCCGTATCGCACCCGGCGGTTACCGGCCTGCGGAGCGCGGCGCCGCTCATCCTCGCCCCCTCGCTCCCTCCCGGGGCCTCTCCGTCCAGCCCTCGGCGACGGCGACGGCGACTGGTGGGCCGACGCCCGCCCCCTCCGGCCCGGCCACCCCGGCGGCGCCCGTCCCCGGCCCCGTGCCTCTCCAGCGCTCCGCGGGCGGCGCCGGGCCGCGGTCCGGGAACGGTCACGCCCCCGCGCCCGCCGCCCCGGTCGTCGTCCCGCTCGGGAAGCCCGGCGCCCCGGCCCAGCGGCGCGCGGCCGCTGTCGCTCCCGCTCAGCCCGCGGTACGCCATTCGGCCGCGGCACCGGCCCCGACACCGGCCGCCCAGGCCCCCGTACGCCCGTCGACCGTCCGCCGGGCGCCCACCGCGCCCGTGCAGCGCCAGGCCGCTACCCCCGAACCACCGGCCCCCGCCCCCGCACCCGTCAAGCCCGCACAGCCTGCCGCCGCCGCGCCCCGGCAGCCCGTCACCGTCGCCCGCACCGGCGCCGACACGACGGCGGGCAGTACCGGCGGAGGCAACGCGTCCGCGCAGTCCGATCCCGCCACCCCGGCCGCCGCGGCCCACTCAGGCTCCGCCCCCGCCCCCGCCCCCGCCTCCGAATCCAGCCCCGCCGAACTCGACGATCTGGCCCGACGCCTCCTGGCCCCTCTCTCGCGCCTGCTCCGCGCGGAGCTCCGCAGCGACCGGGAGCGGGTCGGGCGGCTCCGCGATCACGGTCGCTGAGACTGCCACAGCCCTCGCCCCACCCCGTCCGCACCACCTCCGCAGAGAACCCAGGAAGTAGCCCATGCCCTCGACCCAGGACCCAGGTTCGACCGTCTTCTTCAAGCTCACCATCGACGGCCAGGACCTCGGACTCTTCAACGGCTGCGACGGGCTGGCCTCCGAGGTGGAGGTGGAGCAGCGGCAGGAGGGCGGCAACAACGGGTTCGTCTGGCAGCTGCCCACCCGCGTGACGTTCTCCACCATCCGCCTCACCCGGCCGCTGACCGCGGACACCTCGCGCGTGGCCTCCTGGATCTCGTCGATCGCGACCGGCATCTCGCGGCCCACCGCGCAGATCGCGGCCCTGCGCGCAGACGGTTCCATCGTCGCGCAGTGGGGGCTCGTCGAGGTGCTGCCGGTGCGCTGGCAGGGGCCGAGCCTCAGTCCGGACAGTCCGGCCGTGGCGACGGAGACCCTGGAGATCGCGCACCACGGGTTCACCGACGCGGGAGGTGCCTGAGATGGCCGCGCCGACCGGCGGCAAGGCCGGGGCGAGCCTCGTCCGCGCCGCGCTCGCCATCCACCAGCCGCCGACCGACCTCGGCGGGTCGATGGGTGGGCGCATCGGCGAGGTGGAGTTCCAGTTCAACCCGACGCAGCTGCAGATGGGGCGCTCCGCCGAGTGGCGCACGCAGCGTGCCGTCGCCTACACGCGCGGCGCCCCGCCCAAGTTCACCGGCTCCGCCCCCGCCACCCTGCAGTTGGAGGTCTTCCTCGACTCCTCGGGCACCCCGAACTCGGGCAAGGTGCAGAAGCAGGTCGAGATGCTGCTCTCCTGCTGCGAAGTGACCCCGCAGAGCCTCACCTCCAAGCGGCCCTCGCCGCCCTGGGTGCGGTTCTCGTGGGGGTCGTTCAACACCGTGCAGTTCGTGGCGTACGTGACCAACGTCAGCGCCACGTACACCCTGTTCAATCCGACCGGCGAACCGATCCGTGCCACCTGCTCGCTCGCGCTCACCGAAGTGGCGATGCCCACCAAGGGGCAGAACCCGACCTCCGGCGCGCTCTCCGCCCGCCGTGTGCACCGGACCGTCGCCGGTGACTCGCTGGCGTCGCTCGCCTGGCGGGAGTACGGGGACGCCACCCGCTGGCGGCTGATCGCCGAGGCCAACGAGATCGACGACCCGATGCGGCTGAGACCCGGCACCGAGCTGCTGCTGCCCGCCGCCGACGAGGCACACCCCACCCCCGCCGACGTGGAGTCCGCATGACCGAGAAGACGTATACGAGCGTCCTGCACGCCGAGATCGGCGGGTCCGCCCTGCCCGACAAGCTGGCCCTGCTGCTCGTCGAGGGCTGGGTGGACTCCAGCGTCAACGTGCCGTCCGCCTTCCAGCTGACCTTCGCCGACACCGGCGGAGACATCCTGGAGAAGTTCCCGCAGATCAAGGTGGGCGCCAAGGCGGTGCTCTCGCCGTTCACCGACGGGCGGCGCGGCAAGCCCATGCTGACCGGTGAGGTCACCGCCCTTGAGGTGGACGCCGACGCGGGCGGCAAATCGCTCGTCGTGCGCGGCTACGACCCGGGCCACCGGCTGCTGCGCAACCGCCGCGTGCAGGGCTACCCGAACATGACGGCCTCGGACATCGTGCGCCGCCTCGCCGGTCTGAACAGCCTGAAGATCGGCAAGATCGACTCCACGCCGACGGTCTACGAACTGGCCACCCAGCCCAACATCACCGACTGGGACTTCCTGTCCCGGCTCGCCCAGGAGAACGACACCCACCTGTCCTTCGACGAGGACGGGAAGCTGCGCTTCGCCAAGCTCAAGCCCGCCGCGGGCGCCCCGTCCGACACCACGCCGGCCGCGCAGAGCCCGTACGTGCTCGAATTCGGGCACAACGCGCAGCACAGCCGGGTCGCGGTGACCGCCGCGGGTCAGGTCTCCAAGGCCGGGGTGCGCGGCTGGAACATGCGGGCCAAGCGTCCCCTGTCCGCGCAGTCCCCGGCCATCAGCAGCAAGGACATCGTCGCCGACATCACGCCCGCGCAGCTCTCGAAGCCGTTCGGCAAGGCGACGCTGACGGCCACCGAGACCCCGTACACCACGCAGGCCCAGGTCACGCACGCCGCCCGGTCGCTGGCCGACGACGTGGCGGGGTCCTTCGCCGAGGTCGAGGTCGCCGTCACCGGCAACCCCGACCTGAAGCCGGGGCAGCCGGTGGCGCTGAAGGGCGCCGGGTTCCCGTTCGAGGGGAAGTACACGGCGACCGGGGTCCGTCATCTCTTCGAGTCGGGGCGGCCGTTCACGACGTGGCTGACCGTCTCGGGACGGCAGTTCCGCTCGCTGTACGGGCTCGCCTCCGGCGGCGCGGATGCCGCACCGACGATGCCGGGCGTCGCGAACGCGCTGGTCAGCAACGCCAAGGACCCGCTCAAGCTGAACCGCGTCAAGCTGCGCTTCCCCTGGCTCTCGGACACGTACGAGAGCGACTGGTGCCGCATCGCGCAGCTGGGCGGAGTGCGGGGCGGCGGCCTGATGATGCCCGAGGTCGGCGACGAGGTGCTCGTCGCCTTCGACCGGGGCTCGCTGGAGCACCCGTACGTCCTTGCCGGGCTGTACAACGGCATCGACAAGCCGACGCCCAACACGGACGGGCTGCAACCCATCGACCGCACCAGCGGCAAGGTCAACTGGCGGTCCATCTCCTCGCGCAGCGGACACATCATGGAGATGGTGGACGCCAAGACCCGGTTGAAGAGCGGGATCCGGCTACAGACGGGCAACGGCCGTCTCACCGTCCACATGGACGAGGCGAAGACCAGTGTGACCATCCGCAGCGACGGTTCCGTGTCGATCTCCGGCACCCGCAACGTCAGCATCCGGGCGGGCGGCAACCTGTCGCTGATCGCGGGCGGTTCGCTGACGATGAGCGCGGGCGGGGCCGTCGACATCAAGGCAGGCGCCAAGTTCGGGGTCAACGCGGGCGGCATGGCGGACATCAACGCGGCCGGTGTCGTCAGCCTCAAGTCGGCCGGTGCGGTGGCCGTCAACGCCGTCGGGGCGGTCTCCGTCACCGCGGTCGGCGCGGTGGCCGTCAACGCGGGCGCCGCGGCGGCCATCAGCTCCCCGGCCACGGTCGCGCTGAGCGCACCGGCCGTACTGCGCAACGGCATTCCGTTCTAGGAGCCCTGAGGATGGTGAGGGACATGCGCCCGGAGGGGGTTGCTGGAGATGAGTGAGCAGTTTGTCGGCGCGGGCTGGACGTTCCCGCTGCGTATCGACGCGGGCGGGGGCATCGCGCTGGCGCGGCGCGAGCGCGAGATCGAGGAGTCGATCCGGCTGGTGCTCGCCACCGCGCCGGGCGAGCGCCCGATGCGTCCCGAGTTCGGCTGTGCCGTGCACGACATGGTGTTCGCGCCGGTCAACGAGGCGACGGCGGGCCGCATCCGGTACGAGGTGCGGTCCTCGCTCGACCGCTGGGAACCGCGCATCGAAGTCCTGGACGTCGAGGTCAGCCCGGCCCCCGACGACCCGTCCGTCCTGTTCATCGACGTGAGCTACAGCGTGCGCGGCACCAACAACCCGCGCAGTCTCGTCTTCCCCTTCTATGTGATCCCGTCCACGGAATCAGAGAGCGGAGTCTGAAGTCCGATGGCCCTGCCCGCCCCCCACCTCGACGACCGGCGCTTCCAGCAGTTCGTCGACGACGCCAAGCGCTACATCCAGCAGCGCTGTCCGGAGTGGACCGATCACAACGTCTCCGACCCGGGTGTCACCCTCGTCGAGGCGGTCGCGCACATGGCCGACCAGATCGTCTACCGCCTCAACCGCGTGCCCGAGAAGAACCACCTGGCCTTCCTCGACCTGCTCGGCGTGACCCTCTTCCCGCCCTCCGCGGCCCGCGCCGACGTCACCTTCTGGCTGTCCGCGCCGCAGACCGAGCCGGTGGTCCTGCCCGCCGGGACGGAGGTGGCGACCAGCCGCACCGAGACCGAGGAGGCGGTGGCCTTCGCGACGGAGGGCGATCTGACCGTGGTCCCCTGCGAACTGGCGGCCGTGCTGCGCCAGGAGGAGGGCGGCACGCCGCAGGACTGCGGGCAGGACGTCTTCGGCGGGCGTGACGTGACGGTCTTCGCGACCTCCCCGCGGCCCGGCGACACCCTGCTCTTCGGGCTCAGCGCCGCGGTGCCGCGCTGCGCGGCCGTACTGGAGCTGGACAGCCGGGTGGACGGCGTCGGCGTCGACCCGCGCCAGCCTCCGCTGGTGTGGGAGGCGTGGACCGCGGACGGCTGGACCGAGTGCGAGGTGGACGAGGACACCACCGGTGGCCTCAACCGGCCCGGCGAGGTCGTCCTGCACGTCCCGGCCGGTCACATCGTCTCCCGCCTGGGGCGGCAGGAGGCGGGCTGGCTGCGCTGCCGGGTGACCGAGGCCGCCAAGGGCCAGCCGTTCTACAGCGCGTCGCCGACCGTGCGGTCCGCGTCCGCGTTCACCATCGGCGGCACGACGGTCGTCGCCCACGCGGACGTCGTGAGCGACGAGATGCTCGGCGACTCCACGGGGGTGCCCGGACAGCGCGTACGCCTTGCCCAGGCGCCGGTGGTCGCCGACCGGCCGCCGCTGCTCCTTGAGGTCTCCGACGGCGAGGACGCGGGCTGGCACGCGTGGCAGGTCGTGGACAACTTCGCCTCGTCCGGCCCGTACGACCCCCATGTCACGCTCGACGCGGCGACCGGCGAGATAGCCTTCGGCCCCGCGGTGCGCGAACCGGACGGCACCCTGCGGCAGTTCGGCGCGGTGCCGGGCAAGGGCGCGGCGATCCGCGCGACCCGCTACCGCACCGGCGGCGGCCGCGCGGGCAACGTGGCCCGCAGCGCGATCCAGGTCCTGCGCAGCTCCATCCCGTACGTCGCCCGCGTGGAGAACCGGGAGGCGGCGCGCGGCGGAGTGGACGGCGAGACCGTGCAGGAGGCCAAGGTCAGGGCGCCGATCGCGCTGCGCGCGCAGGAGCGGGCGGTGACGGCGCGCGACTACGAGGAGCTGGCCCGGCGGGCCGCCCCCGAGACGGCCCGGATCCACTGCCTGGCAGCGGAGTCCGCGGAGGTCGGTGAGAACGCGGTCCGCGTCCTGGTCGTCCCCCAGGCGGTGGCCGACCGGGACGGACGGCTCCGCTTCGAGCAGCTGGTGCCCGGCGAGGAACTCCTCTCCCGCGTCACCGACTTCCTCGACGACCGCCGCCCGCTGGGCACCCGCCTCTCGGTCGGGCCGCCCTACTACCAGGGCGTCACCGTGGTCGCCACGCTGCACTCCTTCCGTGCCGCACAGGCCGAGCGGGTACGGGCCGAGGCGCTCGACGCGCTGTACGCCTACCTCGACCCGCTGACCGGCGGCGCGCACGGCGAGGGCTGGCCGTTCGGCAGGCCGCTGCGGGCCGGCGAGATCTTCGCCGCGCTGCAGCGGGTCCCTGGCGTGGAACTGGTCGACGAGGTCCTCCTGCACCCCGCCGACCCGCTCACCGGCCGCCGCGGCGACGCCACCGACCGCATCGAACTCGCCCCGTCCGCCCTCCTCTTCTCCTTCGACCACCGCGTCCGCGTGATCGAGGCACGATGACGGCGGGCACCGAGAGCGTGCGGCTGCGCAAGCAGGGAACGGCGCCCGGCACCCCGCCGGGCTCGCGACGGCAGTCCGTGCCGGACCTCGGTTCCGCTCATCCGATCGGGGAGCAACTGCCCGCCGTCTTCGCCGACGACGACTTCGTGCTGCGCTTCGTCTCCGGCCTCGATGTGGTCCTCGCGCCCGTCTTCACCGTCCTGGACTGCCTGGACGCGTACTTCACGCCGTCCCTGGCGCCCGAGGACTTCGTCGACTGGCTGGCGGACTGGGTCGGTACGGAGCTCGACGGCACGGAGGCACTGCCGTTGCGCCGCCACGCCGTGGCCTCCGCCGTCAACCTGCACCGTGTCCGCGGCACCCGCCGCGGCCTGTCCGCCGCCGTCGAACTCGCCTTCGGCGTGCGGCCGGAGATCACCGAGAGCGGCGGCGCGACCTGGTCCTCGCGCCCGCTGGGCGCCTTCCCCGGCACCCCGCGCCCCGGCCTCCACGTGGCCCTGCGCGTACGCGACCCCGCATCGGTGGACCCGCACCGCCTGCGGTCCGTCGTCGCTGCGGCCCGCCCCGCCCACCTCCCCTTCACGGCCGAGGTGACCGCCACACCTGCCCCTGAAGGGACCTAGCCATGCCCGAGCAGCCCGAGATGGACGACATGCCGAACTCCCCTTCCCACACGCCCCCGTGCCCCGAGTGCGGCACCCCGGCCCGCCTGCACGGCCAGTCCTTCTGCGACTCCTGCGGCGCCTTCCTCCGCTGGGACACCCCGGCCACGCCGGTCGGCCCGTCGAGCGCCGCCGACGGCGCGCCCGCCGCGCACCGCCCGGACCGGGTGGACCCGAGGACCGCCGGTACCCCGGCGGCACCGCCGACCCCGCCCCGGCCGCAGAACACCCCCGCGGGCCCGCCCGGCTCCACCGACACCACCGTCCCGCTCCCCAACGGCCCGGCGGAGCCCGCCCCTTCGCGGCCCTCCCCGGCGCCCACGTCCCCGCCCTCCCCCGCCCCCTCCTCGTCGTCCCCCTCCGACACGGCCATCCGGTCCCTGCTCGTGCCGGTGCCGGACGCCTCCGACGCCATCGCGCCGCCGGAGAGCCCCGGCGGAGTGCTGCCGGGCAGGCCCGAGGCGGCACGGCCCCGCGTACGGCAGGCCGCCGTGCCCGTCGAGCCCGAGTCCGGCACGCCGTGCCCGAGCTGCGGAACGCCCAACGCTCCCCGTCGGCACTTCTGCCGCAGCTGCGCGAACCCCCTCAGGGACTCCCACGGCCCGTCCGCCGAGGGCCCCTACGCCGGTCAGCGCCCCCGGCTGCACCGCGACCGCACCCGCTGGATCGCCCGCGCCGTGGGCATCGCGGTGGTCGCGGGCCTGCTGGTCGGCGGCATCTTCGGCGGCCCGCCCGCCGCCCGCGCCATCCAGGACCACTTCGCCAAGCGGGTCCCCGTCCACCCCACCGACTACAGCGCCTCGCACTCCGCCCCCAAGCAGGCGGCCAAGCTCGCCTTCGACGGCTACGCCAACACCTGGTGGGGCACCGGCTACGCGGGCGACGCGGCGGGCCAGTGGCTGCAGGCCGACTTCGGCCAGCCCACCGATCTGCTCAACCTGCTGATCACCCCCGGCACGTCGCCCCGCAGCGCGCAGGCCGCCGAGCAGGCGAGGCCGATGGAGTTCGACCTGGTGGTCAGCGACTCGGCGGGCAAGGTGCACACGATGCACCGCCGGATCAACGACGGCGGCGTGCAGAAGGTCGACGTGCGCGTACGGGACGCGGTGAGCGCCCGCATGGTCCTGCGCTCCGCGTACGGCGCGGGCAAGAAGCGGCAGGTGGCCGTCGCCGAGCTGGAGTTCTTCGGCCGCTCGACCGGCGGCCAGTAGCCAGGGGTGGAGTAGCCAGGGGCGGAGTGACCGCCGGGCCCCGGAGGGGTGAGCCCGGCGGTCACGTATGAGGACCGGTCGGTCGGCCGATCCGGTCGAGTGCCGGGTCCGGTCGAGTGCCGGGTCCGGTCGAGTGCCGGGTCCGGTCGGTCGCCTACGACAGTTGCGACTGCACCTGCGAGGAGATGAGCTCCAGGTGGTCCAGGTCGGAGAGGTCCAGGCACTGCAGGTAGATGCGGCTCGCGCCGATCGCCTGATACCGCCCGATCTTGTCGACGACCTCGGCGGGCGAGCCCGCCAGACCGTTCGCCTTGAGCTCGTCCACGTCACGGCCGATGAACGCCGCACGCCGGGCGACGTCCGCGTCGTCCTTGCCCACGCAGACCACCAGCGCACTGGAGTACACCAGGTCGCCGCCCTTGCGCCCAGCTTCCTCGGCGGCCGCGCGGACCCGCCCGAACTGCCGCTCGCTGTCCTCGACCGAGGCGAAGGGGATGTTGAACTCGTCGGCGTACTGCGCGGCGAGGCGCGGGGTGCGCTTCGCGCCGTGGCCGCCGATCAGGACCGGCACCTTCGGCTGGGCGGGCTTGGGCAGGGCCGGGGAATCAGTGAGCTGATAGTGCTTGCCGTCGTGGCTGAAGGTCTTGCCGACCTCCGTCGACCACAGGCCGGTGACGATCTCCAGCTGCTCTTCCAGACGGGCGAACTTCTCCTTGGGGAAGGGGATGCCGTACGCCTTGTGCTCGTCCTCGAACCAGCCCGCGCCCAGGCCCAGTTCGACCCGGCCGCCCGACATCTGGTCGACCTGGGCCACCTGGATCGCGAGGACACCCGGCAGCCGGAACGTACCGGCGGTCATGAGCGTGCCGAGCCTGATCCGCTTGGTCTCACGGGCGAGTCCGGCGAGGGTGATCCATGCGTCCGTCGGCCCCGGCAGGCCGTCCGCGGAACCCATGCTGAGGTAATGGTCGGAGCGGAAGAACGCGTCAAAGCCGAGGTCTTCGGTGGCTTTGGCCACGGTGAGCAGGGTGTCGTAGGTGGCCCCTTGCTGGGGCTCGGTGAAGATTCGAAGATCCATGGCTCCATCCTGCACGCTTGAGCACCCGTCAACCCCGCCGGTCCCGCCGATCTCCCACCACCCCGGTCGGGTGAAAACCCGTCAACACGACGGTGGCGCACGCCCGGCCCAGTGACCCCGCCCGCCGGGTGATCGTTGGCTCGTGCGGAGCCGGGCCGCCCGGCACCCGCACCGGCGGTCGCTGCCGGTGCGTCGCTGCGTCAACTGCCTTCCCTCTGTGGGAGGGCGAGGGCCGAGGAGGCCGCCATGTCCCAGGAAGCCGTGCCCGAGCAGGAGGCCGCACACGATGCGCCCGTGCCCGCGCAGCAGGGCGCACCCAAGGGCCTGCTGCAGCAGATGGAGGAGTTGATGGCAGCGCTCAACGCGGACCTGACCCAGCTCGACGCCGATCTGCAGCAGTCCACGTCCCCCGGCACGCGCTCGTCGGGCGCCTCCGCCCCGAGCACCCCCGCCCCCAGCGCCTCCGCCCCGGGTGTCCGTCCGCAGAGCGGCGACGGGCCCGGCCGCTACTGACAGCACCGGCGCTCCCCCGGGACGTGTGCGGCCTGCGCGATCTGTACGGCCTGCGCGATCTGTGCGATCTGTGCGATCTGTGCGATCTGTGCGACCCTGCCGATCGGCGGGGTCGGCACGGAGCCGCCTCATGACGGGCCCGCCGCCGAGTCGGGCTGGGGCAGGCTCTCTTCCCGCACCGCGAGCCTGCGCAGCATCTCGATGACCCGGTCCCTCGACTCGTCGGCCGCGTCGATCGCCTCCATGCACTGCCAGTACACCCCCTCGTCCTCCGCGCTCATCGCCACGCCGACGAGCGCGATGCCCACCTCGCCGAGGAGCCTGCCGAGTCCGAGCAGGACCTCATGGGCGTCGCCGGTCCCCGTCAGCCGCGCCGCCCGTATGTCCTCCGTCCCCAGGCGCGGGGCGTCGAGCACCCCGCAGGCTCTGCCGCCGACCTCGCTCAGGCCCAGCGCCTCGCCCCGTAATTCAGGAGGGCCCGCTACCGCGAGGTGACCGCCGATCGCCTGCGCGAGGGCCTGCGACTGCCAGACCTCCACGACGATGTCCGCGGGCTCCTGACTGCGCGCAAGCGCGCGGCGGTTCGCCTCGATGAGCCGCATCGCGTTCATACCCGGCCCCTCCATCCCGCGCGCACTCACCGCACGATTGCCCGAACTCCCCTGTCCACTACCCAGAGTGATACTCATCCGGGCGAAAAGCCAGGGCGGGCCGGAAATCTGTGGACAACCAGTCGAGCTTGGCCAAGCCATCCACTCCGGAGAGTGACGAAAGTACCGGAAGCGGAGGTTCAGGGGCCTTCGGGCGTCGGGAAGCGGCGCTCGTTCCGCTCGATCTTCGCCGCGAGCGCGGCCAGCACGTCGATCCCCAGGACCTCGCAGAACTGCAGCAGATAGGCGAGGACGTCCGCCACCTCGTCCGCCACCCGGGGCGCCGTGTCGGGGTCCTTCATCACCCGCGCCGACTCCTCGGGCGTCAACCACTGGAAGATCTCCACCAGTTCGGACGCCTCCACGCTGAGCGCGGCGGCCAGGTTCTTCGGGGTGTGGTACTGCTCCCAGTCGCGCGCCGCCGCGAACTCGGCCAGCCTGCGCTGCAGTACCGCCACGTCAATTCGTTCTGTCACGACTCCAGGTCTACCACCGAGGCGCCCGCGGCGCCGGTGGCCCAGGACGCGTCGCACACCGCCCCCACCAGCCGGATGTGTCCGCGCGCACAGGTGCGGGCCGCCAGTTCGCCGAGCGCCCGGACCTGGCGGACGTCGAGACGCCGGTCAAGGGCGTCGGCGAGGACCGTCAGGGTCTGGTAGGCCTGCGGCACCTCGGCGACCGGGTCGACGGCGAGCACGCCGGGCCCGGTGAGCAGGACGAGGGACAGGGCCAGATACCGCAACTCGCCGTCCCCGAGTTGCCCGAGCGGCGTCCGCACCCCGCACCCCCGGTCGACGAAGGCGTGCACCGCGCCGTCCGCCCCCTCCTCGGCCAGCACATCGGCGACCGGCCCCGTACACCCGGAGCGCACCGCCGCGACGAGCATTCCGTGGCGCACCGCACACTCCGACCGGGTCCGCCACAGCACTTCGGCGAGGTTGTCGCAGCCGCCGAGTAGACGGCCCGCGCCGATCAGTCCCGCCGGAACCGGGGCGCGCATGCGGCTGGGCCGTGGGTCACAGGCGAACGCCGAGCGCAGCGCGACCACGACCTGCTCCGCCGCCGCGAGCACGAGGCGCTGCCCGTCGGTCTTCCCCGCCACCCGCAGCGGTACGAGCGCCGTGCCGAGCCGGTCGTCCGGCATCGGGGCCCGCGTCACGGGCACCGTGCCCGCGGTGTGCCAGGCCGCCTGGACCACGCGTCGGCCGGGATCGCGCAGCGCGGTCTCCAGGAGGACGAGTCCGCCTCGGGTCAGCCGCTCGCCGACGACGCGCAGTTCGGGTTCGGCCTGCACGGCGAGGTCGAGCCGGACGGCCCCCGCGGGCCCGTCGACCGTGCAGCCGATCCGGAAGCCGCGCCGCCGTTGCAGGTCGGCGCGGGCGCGTTCGGGCACGCAGGCGACGGGGTCCGCGAAGACCTCGGAGAGTTCCGCCCCCGCGCAGAGCCGCGCCAGCGACTCGTACGCGCCCAGTGCGCTGGACTTGCCGCTGCCGCTCGGCCCGGTGAGCAAGGTCATCGGGCCGAGCGGGAGCACCGCGGCGCGGTGCCCGGCGAATGCGGACAGGCGCAGTTCGGTGACCTGCGGCCGGTCCTGGATCGCCGGGGACTCCGCGACCGACACCCGGGTATGCACCGTCATGTCCGGACGGTAAGCGGCGGCGATTCAGGCGAACCGTTACGCCGAACCGACTTTCCTACGATCGAGGGATTACCCGGGAAGGGCCCCCGAGCCGCGCCCCGAGGGGCTAGGGCCGGTGTAGAACCGCGCAGGCCCAGAACCGCGCAGTCCTAGGTCTGCGCAGACCTAGGTCTGCGCCGCCCTACGGGAGGGCGCCCGCGGCCCCCACCCCCGAGAC